>DAOUBK010000033.1:0-58202 GCA_034432635.1 Roseiflexus sp. | reverse complement strand
CACCCTGGCAGCGCTGCCGATTGTGCGTCCCCAGCCGACGGACGCGCAGCCGCAGCACCTCTGGATGGACCAAGGCGACGATGCCGCGGCGATCCGAACAGTGGTTGCGGCCTGGGGCGCCACAGCGCACATTCAGACGCGCGGGGAAGAAGCCACGACCAAGCAGCACATCCCTGCCTATCGCGCGCGACGGTGGGTGGTGGAACGTACACCCGCTTGGCTCAATCGCTTCCGTCGGTTGCTGATCCGCTGGGCGAAAACGATCTGGCGATGCTTCGTGTTGCCTGTGCGTGGATCTCCTTTCGTGCTGCCAAAGTTTTCGGATAGGCTCTTATTCACAGGCACAGGAATGCTGAGCTGTCTCGCTCGCTGGGACGGCAGCCAGTGGCACGCACTCGGTAGCAGGATCAGCAACGGCACGGTCTATGCTATTGCCACCAGCGGGAGTGATGTCTACATCGGCGGAAGTTTCACCAACGCCAGCGGCGTGAGCAGCGCCGACTATATCGTCCGCTGGGACGGCAGCCAGTGGCGTGCGCTGGGTAGCGGAACCACCTTTGCCAACTCGGTCCGGGCAATTGCTATCAGTGGCAGCGATGTCTACAGGAGAAGGGGGAATTCGGGCACTGCGATCAATCCTGTTCTCCGGGTGACGACAGACCTCTGCTCCAGGCAGAGCGAAGAGAGAGAATGTGGGCGCCGTGATCGGTTCTGTTCTCTAGGTGACGGCTGACCTCTGCTCTGGAACGTGTTATGAACGTTTCTTCCTGATGGATATTGACGCAACACTTCCTGTCATGAAGTGGACGCGCTTGTGCACCTCCTGCACCAGTTTAAGGGCGGACAGAACATACTGGACAGCGCAACTTCTGCCATATCGGGACGCCCCAGCGCAGGTCTCTCGTCGCCCCTCTCCCGCGCACGCGGGAGAGGGGCTGGGGGTGAGGGCATTCAGGGCGTCGTCAAGCCCTAACTCCCGCACACGCTCACATGTTCTGTCTGCACCTGAACCTGCATCAGGGCGGGATGGAACCCGTCAATTGACCGCAACCCTTCCTGCCGCCGTATAGCGAGCAGAGAGCGCCCCGATGATTGCAACGGGGGATGAATACGTCAGGTGACACTCCGGCGATGGAGTCTCTGGACAATACGCTCCTGCGAATGACCAGACGCGCGTCGTGATCCCGCAGATGCCGGTCATCCGTGTTCGTGGTGTGCATGCCAGAGCGCTACAATCTGATCCGGCGCCACGCTACCGGTCTCTCCGGGGCGCATCGCTGCTGCAGCTGCCAGATTGCCCACCTGCGCCGCTTCATCCAGCGTCGCTCCGGCGCTCAGAGCGACCGTCACTACTGCCAGCACACTATCGTGCGCACTAACGGTATCGATCGGTCCGGTGATCGGGATCGCAGGAATATGGGTCATGCCGTTGTTGTGGACAACCAGCATTCCACGCAGACCAAGCATGACGATCACTGGCTTCCTGGTGCGGCGATGCAACTGCCCGGCAGCCTGCCCGACCAACGCCAGTGGCGGATGATCGCTGTCGCTGGCATAGACGGCACGCACACATTCACGCGCGTTCGGTACGACTATCACGTTCCTGAACAGTCCGGTTCGCCAGCGCGAATGTGCCAGAAACCAGATATCTGCATGACGGGCTGCCAGATCGGCAATTTCCAGACGCAGCCGGGATGTCACCACACCGCATTCCTCGTCGGGAATGCGATCAACGACGATGACTGCATGCACCTGCGTCACCAGTGAGCGGAGTCGCTCGATCAGCGCCGCTATGGTAGACGGCGCCACTGGCGAACGTGAGCGGATGTCGAGCCGCTCCAGGTCATAGGATAGCGCTGTCACACTTTGATTGACCGGGTGGATCGATGTTGCGGTATGCCGATCGGCAGCAACAACCATTGCACGCTCATCGATACCCAGCGCGCGCAGGCTGCGCCGTAGTTCATACCCATCGCCGTCATCGCCGATCACGCCAAGCGTCATAACCGCCGATCCGAGCGCACGCAGCACGGCTGCAACGTGTCCGGCAGCGCCGGGAGCAATCGTAACCGCAACCACCTGATGCACCGGCAGACCTGTCTCCTCCGACCGCTCGATACGCGCTGGATCGATCTGCAAACGCCGGTCGAGGATAAAATCACCAACCACCAGAACCCGTGTTTGCGACCATCGAAATACGATGTCCTGAAGCCTGCTTGCATCCATCATTGAGGTACCGTGATCTCGGTGTGTATGGCAGGATGGTAGCACAGATTCATGCTGCCGTATAGAGGTTAACAGGGTATGACTTTCATCCCAAGCGGGGATGATTACCCTTCCAACCGCTGCATCGATATGGTACACTTGTAAATAGAGTGAGATTATGCTTCTGGACTGAAAGGCACAATTATGCTGGCTCAGGCAATGCGGCTGCTTCGAACCATCACTGGCTGGATCTGTATCATTGGAGGTCTTCTTCTCTCGATTTCACCCATACCTTTCGGGTTTATTATTGTGATTGCCGGCATTCTTCTGGTTGGTCCACGCGATCGCGGGCTGCGCCGAATGCGCGCCCGGTGGAATCGCTCGATCCGTTCGCTGGCGTCTTCGTCCATACCATGGGTGGCAGCGTTGGCGGAGCGTATTATTGTCTTTCAGTCCTCGATAGAGCAGCATATTCGTCAATGGATGGCGACGCGACCCTCACCAAGCGTTGCACAGCGCCACGCAGCCGCTGAGGAGTAAACCTCTGTCAGTTCCTGCGTTTGAGCCAGTACCACGCTGAGGGCCAGCTCGTGTCGCAGACATGGGTAATTCCATGTTCGATATGCTCTATCGAGAACGCAGGAATGAAGAGGCGTTCTACTTCACCTTTTACAATCCAGCGCGACATCTCACCCGTTGTTCCGTCGTTCAAATGTGCGAATAAAAGGTACAACCCACCAGGTCGCGTCAATCGTGTCACTTCACCAGCATACGCCTGAAGTTCCTCGCCGCTCATAGCGTGCATACAGCCGACATCGAGAACCAGATCATACACCTCGCTCAAAAAATGAAGGTCGGTGACCGCGGCAGTAAACAGGCGCACCCGATCTGCAACCCCTGCACGACGGACTCGCTCTTCGGCGAGGGCTATCGCTTCAGGTACAAAATCGACGCCATCTGCCCACCATCCCCGCGCCGCCAGATAGATGCACGCACGTGCCGTGCCGCATCCCAAGTCGAGCATACGCCCCGGCGGAAGTTCCGCTGCCACCGCAATGACTTCGGGTGGCGGCAATTCGTGGTCCCACGGAAGGTCGCCCTCACGGTATCGCTGTTGTAAACGTTGAAAGCGGGTCATTGCGTCAGTCATGGGTTTGATCCTTTCGTTGATTGCGGTCGTTCATGATACGCGAAGAGACTGACACGTAGTGCTGTGACCTCGTGCAGCGGGTACGCCGGAGGCGTGCGCCCGCTACAAGCCCCCGCCTCTTATAGTATGCGGACGGAGTGGAAGCGTGCAGGATCAGAGGATTGCTTCCCTGCTATAATGGTACGAAATATACGTCATCGACTTTGCGCATCTCGTATGGATGATGAGTCTGCTTTGATCGCCGGGTTGCGTCAACGTGATCCGCAGGCGTTTGCAACCTTTTTTGAGCAGTATGCTGATCGGATCTACCGCCTCGCCTATGGAATCGTCGGTAACGAGGCGGACGCTGAGGATGCGTTGCAGTCCACATTCATTTCAGCCCTCGAAGCCATCGACCGCTTCGAACAGCACGCACGCCTGGGCACATGGCTCTACCGCATCGCCTACAATCACGCTTTGATGATCCTGCGCCGCCGCCGACCGGAAGAGTCACTGCCCGATGACGACGGTCCTATGCCTGTACCGTCGGCGCTGACGGACTGGAGTACGCTGCCGGAGGAGCGTCTGTTGAGCAGCGAGGTGCAGGAGACTCTGCGAAACGCGATTGCAGAACTGCCGACCACGCTGCGCGCGGCGTTCATATGCCGCGACATCGAAGGCTTCTCAACCGCCGAGTGCGCTCAGATCATCGGCGTGAGCGAAGGTGCGCTGAAGGTGCGCCTCCATCGCGCGCGCCTGGCGCTGCGCGAACGGGTGAGTGAATACTTCGGCGAACGGGTGGCATCGTCGTCCTGCTGAGGAGACCGTGACTATGACGTGTGAAGAACTGATTGCCCACCTGTCAAGTTACCTCGATCACGAGATGGACGCCGCGCTGGTCGCCGAGGTGCAGGAACATATTGCACACTGTCGCAACTGCCGCGTCGTGCTCGATACCACCCAACGCCTGATGGTGCTCCTCCACGATGAAGGACGACGCATCATTCCGATGAGTGAACGCACCGCGCTCTTTAATCGTCTGCAACAGGCATTCCTCGACCGTCCGCCTGCTTCCGACTCAAACACGACGGTATAACGCTCATTGCTGCAATTGCATCTGAACGATGAAGGCACAACCATGCCCGGACCGACCATTGATCTGACGATCTACGACGATGAAGAAGCATTGCTTGCCGGTTTGCGCCGCCGTGAGCCTGATGCATGCGCCTGCCTGATCAAGCGCTTCGCGCCACTGGTCTATGCTCAGGCGTTGCGGTTGCTCGGCGATGCCGACGAGGCAGAAGGGGCGCTGCAACAGACATTCATCAAAGCGTGCGACAAACTCGATACGTATGAAGGACGCAGCGGGCTGGGAAGCTGGCTCTACCGCATTGCAACCAACGAAGCGCTTATGTTGCTGCGTCAGCGGTCACCGCGCGTGACTATCGATCACGTCGCCGATGCGATTCAGGCGGACGAGATACCGCAGCATCTGACGCCGTGGACGCTCGATCCGGCGGCTGCGGCGCTGAGCAGCGAACTGCGCGCCGTCCTGGAACAGGCGCTGCTGACGCTCCCCGAAACGCTGCGTGTCGTCTTCGTCCTGCGGGATATTCAGGGTCTGAGCACTGAAGAAACTGCGGCAATACTCGGTCTGGGCGAAAGTGCGGTGAAGGTCCGTCTCCACCGCGCGCGGTTGCGTCTGCGAGAATTGCTTTCCGCATATATGCAGGAACACTGAGCACCGGCAATTCCGGCGCACGGAGGTCTTCAATGGACACTCCTCATCACCAGCACGATGATCTGGATCGTTGCCGCGCTATTCTGGCGCAACTGAACGACTACCTCGACGGCGAGCTTGCCGAGTCGCTCTGCCGCGGACTGGAATACCATCTCGCCGCCTGCTCCGACTGTCGGACGGTGTATGATACCCTGAGTCGCACCATTCATATCTATCGCGCATTGCGTGATGAACCGCTCGACCTGCCGCCAGGAGTCGAAGCGCGCCTGATGGCACGTATCACGCTTACGTTACAGGAGAAGACCCATGATCCGTGATATCGAATCGTTCCGTGCGTCATTGCAGGGGGATGCGCCGCCGCCTGATCTGAGCGGTGCGTTGAAGGCGCTCTGGTACGATGCACGCGGCGACTGGGACGCCGCACACCGCGCAGCGCAGGACGACGACAGTCTCGACGGTGCCTGGGTGCACGCCTATCTGCATCGCAAGGAAGGCGACCTCGCCAATGCTGGCTACTGGTACCGTCAGGCAGGCAGACCGGTCGATTCCGGTTCACTCGATGCCGAGTGGACTCAGATTACACGCGCGTTGCTTGCGACCGAAGATTAGAAATATCTGCTCAGATTCTCGAAAATCTGGCCGATATCGCCGGTGTCGCCCTGTACGACAACCGTGCGCGAAAAGATTGCAATCTGCTCCAGCGTTGCAAGATCGGCATCCGATCCGTATGCAACGGGGAAAATGCTGATGCCGGTCTCGTCGAAGGCCAGCCGGACCTGATCGAGTATCGCACTACTGGCATTGTCAATCCCATCTGACAGCAGCACAATCGCGCGAATCCGCTCTTCATCGGGAGGCGGCAGGTCATCGAAGACCTGTTTACCGGTGATCAGGGCATCGTACAGCGCCGTTTTACCACGAGCGTTCAGTTGACTGATAGCATCATCGAGCGTAATGCGCGACTCGCTTAGGGGCGCGGGTGGCACAAGAATGCGTGCATCGGTCGAAAAGACGATCAATCCGACCCGATCTTCGGGCAGAATACGCGACAGGAACGTGCCCAGACCGGCTTTAGCCGCCTCCAGTTTTTCGCCTTCCATCGAGCCGGAAACATCGACCACCAGCAGAATATCGGCACGCTTACGGTTGATCGACCAGGCATTCTTGGCAGCGACGATCACTTCAGCCGGCGGCGTCGGCAACACGCTCTGCACACCCTGCGGCTGAACGCCATACATCGGGCTGATCGGGTCTGCCAGTGGCACCTCGACATTTGCCGGACGGAACCCGTAGCTCATCGCCAGTTGCTGACTTTCGACCGAGAGCAGAAAGTCGTAGAAACGCTCTGCCGCCTGGCGCTCCTGTTGCGACGCGGTTGCCATAATGATGAACGGGTTATCATGCCAGAATGTGCCTTCCCGTGGGTAGATCGCAACCAGCGGCGTTGGCGGGTTTTTGTTTTTGTTGAAGTCGATCAGCGTGATTTCTTCCATCGGAAACGCCGAGATGTATCCCATCCCGAATTTCCGCATATTTTCGCTGAAGACCAGCGTGTTGTAGCCGTAGTGCTTGATCCCTTTGCCCAGTTTGCGAATGAACTCCTGACTCTCCGGTCGCTGGATATCTGCCACTGTCAGGTCGCGTTGTTTGCCGGTCGCAGCATAGAACTCTGCCAGCAGCGTCGAGAGCGCCGTCGTGCTGATCTCTGGATCGGTATGCCCCCAGCTGAAGCGCCCCCACTCCGGGTGACCATACGCTCCCCATCCGCGTGGGTCTTCGATCAGCGCCAGCATATCCGACCAGCCAATCGGCGTGTTGGGCCACCCCATCGCCTCTGCCATTGGACGCCACATCGAGATCACAACCGGCGTCAATACCAGCGGCTGGTTCGACACGGCAACATTCGAGTTGCCACTCTCATATTTCAACACCTCCAGCCAGGTCGAGGCAGACGGTGACCAGATGGTGGTCTTCAGTTGTCCATTCCTGATCTCAGTACGCGCAGCGCCACTCGATTTGTTGATCCCTTCGACCGTGATCGGTCGTCCATCGAGCTGTTCACGCGCACGGTTGAACGCAGCGATACGATCCTTCAGCCACTCGTCCTTTTCAGGACTGTAGGTGATGGTGATGGTGATGGCATTGGCTGGAGCGCCACCTCCGTCTATCAGATTGCCGCAGCCTGAGATGACAAGGCTGGCGATGAGCAGGAAAATCAGTGATATGTTGCGCATAATGTACTCCTGACGCAGGCTCTCACCCGCCGATCTCGTCGCCGCGTAATCGCCGCAGTTCCGCCTCCCGTTGCGCCCACTCCTTAGCCTCTGCCGCCTGCCGCACCACCGTTGCATAATCGCCGAACACCACTCCGCTCTCGTCGGAGCATACCACGTGATCCCCCTCCACCCCCAGCCACAGGTCGGCAATCACCAGATGCACCCGCCCCGCCCCCTCCGGCGCGTGCAGACGATACGCCCCTCCTTCCAACCGGTAGTCGAGCAGGCGCAGACGCCGCACTCCCCGCCCCGTCCCCACGTCGTCCACAATCACGTACTGCGCCACTCCAGCCTGCGCATAATGGTCCACCTTGATCGCCAGATCGTTCCCGCGCGTCTCCGGTGAGGTAATCTCGATGATCAGCACCGGACGCGCCCCTCCACCGCCACCTCGAACGTGCTCCAGTCCTGCCGCTCCGCAATGCCGGGGATGACCATCACATCCGGTCCGTTCGCCCGCAACCCCGGCACGTCCCAGGCAATGCGCACGTCGCTGAGCACGATAGCAATGCCGGCAGGTTCCAGGCGCGCGCGGAGCACGGCGGTCAGATACATCCGGTCGGTCTCGTGGCGGTCGCTGTGCACAATGAAATCTCCCGTTTCAAAGTGCAGGACATCCTCCAGCGTGAGCGGAACCTGTTCCAGGTTGTGCGGATTGTCGGGGGTCGGACGCGGTACCAGACGCCAGCCGTAGCGGAAGGGATCGGCGTCTGACGGGGTGTCCGGCGCAGGCAGAGTGTGAACAGGCGTGGGGGTCATAAGCCATATCTCCTGGAGAGCACACGGTGACAGGTGGGTGCGGCGTTGTCACCCAATATTGTACCACACTAGGGGTGGGAAAACAGACAGCGAAACATACGGCGCGCCAGGGCGCCTTCCCTTATATTGCCCCACTTTGTGCCAGCGCAGTGTCGAGCACCGACCGGAATGCGTCCATATCGGATTTGAGGTCTGCCAGGCGTCGTGCCACCTGACTGGTCGTACTGTCGGCGCTGGCGGCATCGGCGGTGCGCAGCCGCACTATTTCTGCCAAAACATTGTCGAGACTGGCGCTGATATTTTGCAACTGTGCGCTGATACGACCAATATAGGTGTCGAGGTCGTGCACATTCTGCAATTTTTCCAGTCGCGCCTGGCGCGTTTCTTCGAGTTGCAAGCGGGTGTATGAGTCCTGTGTTGATTGTATTTGCCGGTCAATAGCAGCAATCGCCTGCTCAAGTTTTAGCCGGTCGACCGACGCCAGGTAACGTTGGATGATCTGTCCCTTGTCCGCCAGGATATACGCCTCCTCAACCAGTTCACGTCCCTGTTCAGCGATAGGGATCAGCAGGCGCGCCAGCGGACCGCCGGATTGCGTGGCGCTGCGGGTGATCTCCTGCTGGGTACGTTCAATAGATTCGATCTGGGCGCGAAATGTAGGACTGGTGAGACGCGGGCGCGGCGTCGGTGGCGGACGACGTGCAGCATCGATCAGCACCGGGTCGCGCATGCCGAAGAAGACCATCAGTACATACGCCAGCAACCCAAGTGGGAGCAACCAGAGGGTGATGGTCAAACCGGCGATGATTGCAACAACCAGTACAATGATTGCCAGTGGTTGGCGCGCTGCAAGGAGCGGAAGGGTTATAGAGTTCACAGGTGTCACCTCAATTCCTGACAGACGCCGTTCAGCAGGAGTGCTATATGCTGCCGGAATTCAGAAAACGGCGCAACACTAGAAGAATGTTGCAATATCCTGAGAGATGCGTTCGATGCTACCACGTTCTTCCGGTTTGCCGACGTAACTCTTTGCCCCTGTGGCATTGGCGACGTCCTGCAGTAAGTTTACATCAGCATCGCCGCCGAACGCAACTGTAAAGACCTTGATACTGTACCCTTCCTGGTCACGCCGAAGCAGATCGATGACTTCCCGTGCTGTGCGCGGCTCTTGTTGTCCAGCCCGTCGGTCAAGATCACAACTGCGCAAATGCGTTGACCGGGCGGTGTGGCGCTGAGTTCCTGGTATGCTTCGACGAGCGTATCGAGCAGGCGCGTACCGCCGCGTGGCTTCAGCCCTGCGATACGATTGAGCGTTTTGGCGCGTTTGGGTCCGATGGGAGAGACAGGTGTTATAACATTTGCGCTGTCACTGAAGATGGTCAAGCCAAACCCATCGTCATCCTGCAACTGCTCGATGAAGATACGCAGCGCTGTTTTTGCCTGTTCCAGGCGCGCTTCGTCCTCCATGCTGCCGGACACATCCAGGACGGCCATCACATCAACCCGTTTTTTGTTTTCCGCCCAGACACTGCGAATAGCAGCCAGCACATCGGGTTTCGGCACATCGAGCAACATCTTGGGTTGCTGAGGATCAACACCGTTTTCCGGCATAATCGGCGCACCAACCGGTACGTCGGTGCTGGCAGGACGAAAGCCGGAGCGCAGCGCCAGTTCCTGCTGCGGACGATCAAGCAGATAGCGTAGGAATGCGTCTGCCGCCTCCCGCTGTTCGGCGCTGACCCAGGGCGCATTCAGCACGGTATACGGGTGATCGCTCCAGAATGTGCCCTCCTTCGGGTAAATGGCAACAACCGGCAGCGAAATGGAGGGATAGCGGTTGCGGTTGTAGGAATCGATGATCAGGTTCTCGTACAACACAGCTGCCGAGAGATACCCCGGTCCACGATTGAACATCTGGTCGGCAAAAAAACCGGTGCTTTCGCCATAATGGATAATGCCGTGCTGGATGTTCTGCATGAACTGAGCGACTTGGGGATCTTGCACGTCGGCAACGGTCAATCCGCGCGTTTTGCCGGATGCGGCATAACTGATGGCAAAGATTGCCGCGACGCCGCTGTTAGAGGAATCGGGGTGAGTATGACCGAACTGGATCGGACCCCACTCCGGTCTACCGAAGTCTGCCCAGGTTTTGCCGTTTGCCGAGAGTTCGGCGATGTCGCTCCAGCCCAGAGCCTGTCGGGCTAGCCGAGCGCTTCCGCCATCGGTTTCCGCATGGCAATCACCACCGGGCTGAGCACCAGGAGCGGCGCATTTTCATCGACCAGCGTGACGCCGTTATTCCGTCTGCCCCACTCATCGTTGGCAACTGGCAGCAGAATCCGGCTCGCCGGACTCCAGACGGTCGGCTGAATCGTACCGTTCAGAATCTGGTTCATCGAGTCGGTCGAACCCATCGGCGTTGCGGTAACACCGTATTTCCGCCTGAAATGGTACCAACGCCATTCCCGCCACACGCTATCAGCACCGGCACCAACAGGGTAAGCGTGAGCAACTAGCAAACAGTGTGTCGCACAATTTTTTCTCCTTTTCTCCTCATTCCTCTGCCTTCCTTCTCCCACCCGTGCAGCATCCATAGGTCAAGAGACAGGACGAGCCGGAGGCTCACACTCTGCTGGGCAAGGCAGGACGCCTTGCCTCCGTAATGACCAGCGCGTCACTCGCGCATGCTCACTGAGCAGATCGACAGGGAGGCACAGCGCGCGACGCTGCCTGTTCATAGATACACAACTATCCGTTCCACTCGATCCCACCTGTCTATGCACTTTGTTACCGTGTTGTGTCAGGTACAGGTTGACTTCTCCCACACGGAGAAAAGGAAGATGCTACTTCCTGTCCATCGCGCAGAATGTGCACCGTCACGCAGTGACTGACATGAATTTCGGTCTATGCCCCAGTGCCATTATCCGACTCAGACGCAGCAGCATTGCACTCATCCCTCACCGATTGATCTGCTGCCGCCAGAGATCGAGGAGCGTCATCACCACCTCGACCGACGGTATTTCCACAAGCGGCGGCGTATCCACCTGCGCACCATACGCGCGGTACCTAACGAAGGGGTTGAACGAGTCGTTCGTCAGCACCGACACGCTGGCATTTGCCGGGCGGAACCCATACTGCCGAAAGGCGATCTCCTGGATAGACGGCGATAATAGGAAGTCACGGAACTGCTCTGCTGCCTGGCGCTGTTCCGGGGTCACCCACGGTGCGTTCAGGATTGCATAGGGATGATCGCTGAACATGGTTGCCGGAGGGTAGTAAATGCGGATGTCCCCCCAGCGTTCTCTGGCAGCGTCGATATTCTCAAGCGCCAGGTTCTCATACACCAGCACCAGATCATACTTACTCGGACCGAACTGCACCATGCCGGTCATAAACGAGCCGGTGCTGTCGCCGAATTCGAGCACAGCCATCTCCATGTCGCGCATCCATTGCTGGAACTCAGGGGAGAGCACATCGGCGTTTGTTAAGTTCCGACTTTTATGATTGTAGTCATATGCCATGAGGATCAACACCTGTGTGCCGCTATTCGAGGTTAACGGCGAGGTATGACCGAATTTGACGAACCCCCAGTTGCTGGCTTGCCGGTACTCCGGCGAGTTAGGGGTGAAACCGCGCTCTTTGGCGACACCGATCCACCCCTCCTTGTTGGTGAGCGCCTCGTGGAGATTCTGCCAGAAGTCCTCCGGACCCTGGGGCCAGAGCAGTTCGGCGCGTTCCTGCCAAGCGACCGCAACCAGCGGCGTCAACGCCAGCAGTGGTACTTGACTGGGGCTTTCAGCAATGAGCGATGGACTGCCGGGATTGAGCGCTGCCCAGTCGGTGCGTGCTACCTCGACCCATATGCTGCTTGCTGGGCTGATCACCGTCGGTTGCCCATCGCTGCCGAACTCGCGCCGTGCGGCGCGCACGGAAAGTTCACGCGAACCGATGCCACGTAACACGATCCGGATCGGACGGTTCCCCACACGCGGGTTGGTTGCTTCAAACCGCTGCGCAGCATCTTCAAACCACGACTGTTTTTCGGTGCCGTACCAGATCGTCACCACAACCGGGTCCTGTGCTGGACCAATGGGGAGTGGGAAGGGAGCATAGCCAACCGGACCAATGAACGCAGTGGCAAGAAGCGCCAGGAGACAGATGAAGAGATAGCCGATACCGATTGCGCGCGTGAACGATTGCATCATTCACCCCTTGCTATGCAAGCGCCTTTCTTTCCAGTCTAGCCGATATTGATGAATATAATGCTATCGAGACGTTAACGATTTGGTTGCAGCACTAAATCTACGTATCAGTGTACATTGAGTTGCAGGTCATTCAGGAGGTGTGAAAACCGGGAACCGGGAACTGAGAACTGAGATCGGTGTCCGTTCATCATCCACACCGGTTGTCATGGAATGCGGATGTCTTGTCCTCGCGGGACGGTCGAAGGTATGATGCCCGCGCTCTCGTGAGAGATTGCGTCGTTGCACGCGGACAGGATTCTCGCGCACCCAGGCGTGCAGGGAATATGCAAGATGACGCACCGCCTTCAGGCGACGACGCACTGCGCGCACCCAGGCGTATAGGGAATATGCACTGCTCTGGCGCACCGGAAACACTCCAGAACAATCGTGGGTTGCCCCGGCAAGAAAGCATTCCGATAGATTTGCCACGAGAACCAATCGCTCTGCACAGGTCAGAGGCGCCACGTGCGACATTGCTACATTCGCTCTGCTACCACCACCACCGCCTGTCGCCCCAGAATGTGCACCGGATAGATCGTGCGTTGCGCAAGGCGGTTGTTCCGACGCAGTGCGTCGCTTAGCGTGCGCGCATCACCGCTCATCGCAACCAACCGGGCGCCGGGGCGGAGTACTCGCGCTGCCTCGCGCAGCACCGCCGGGTAGAGGTCGCGGTTCTCCTCAACCGATCCCATCTGTACGCCAAACGGCAGATTGACTGCTAACGCCGTCACCGATCCGGCGTCGAGCGGCAACCGGCGCGCGTCCCATTCGTGGATGGAGATCGGCTGATAGCGCGACCCAATATTTGCCTGTGCAGTTGCGACCGCTTCAGGGTCACGGTCGCCGCCAATCAAGGAGCGATAGCGCCCCAGGTACGCCCGCTCGATCAGTATCGTACCTGCACCACACATCGGCTCCAGAAACACGTCATCGTCACGCGGCGACGTGAGCCACGCCAGCGCAGCCGCAGCCGCCGGGCGCAGGGAGGCGGGGAGATGTTCCACCTTGTAGGTACGATGGCGCATCCGATCATCACTCAGGCGCACCATCAGCAGTGCTTTGCCGGGCCATTGCGTCAGCCAGATTTCAATCCCGCTGTCGGCGCTGAGCCGCCAGCGATGATCCGGTCGCGCCGCGATCCCGCGCTCGACGGCAATCTGCGCATCGATGCGCCGGTAGGGTGTGCGCCCAACCTGCCGCGCAATGACGCGGTAGTGCATCCGTCCCTCGCCGCCGCGGCGCGGATCGACCAGACGCACCAGGCGGATGGCGCGCTCTATGCCGGGTGACGTTGTCGCCAGATGCTCGAGCTGACGCAATGCTGCGAATCCCGGCGCCAGATCGCGCGTTTCTGCCGCCATCACAAAGATGTCCTCAACGGTCCGCAGCTTCAGCAGATCACGCGGATCACTGGCGTAAGCGAAGCACACCATGCCGTTTTTGTTGGCTACTACCTGCAAATCGAGGATGTGGGCACCATCGAGGCGCTGAGCAATCTCGGTTGCGGCAATCGCCTCGAAGCCAGGCTGTATCTGAGCGATGTAGATGTGACGGGTAGAGGGCATGTCGATGCGCTTTCGTCAGCGAGTCGGCATTGATTCAGACACGCAATACCACAGAGTATAGCACGGCGATTCGGTCAGTGAAAAAGGCGCCGCATCCGGCACACTCTATCATAACATCCAGACCGGGGTGTATTTTGGTCGTCCATCGCTCCTGTCTATCTTGCCGAGCGAACACCACTCAGAGGGATACCCATGCTACAATGATAGCATGCCTGAATAAAGGAGGCGCCTGTGATGTTTCCGAACCCTGTTCCCACGATACGGGCTCTGACGCTGATCACGCTGCTGCTGACGCTTCTGGTCGCGCCAGCGCTGGCGCAGTCGAACCCCACGATTGTCGATGAAACCGGACAACTGGACACGGCTGCGGTTCAGCGTGCGGCGCGACCGCTCATTGCGCGCGGTGCACAGGTCGGTGTCTTCATTGTGCAGCGCGGCAGCAATCAGGATGCGCTGCGCAGGTACCAGCGCGCCGGTTTTGCCGGCGGCAGCGCAATCAACGCCGATGCAATCCTCATTTATGTATCGTTCGATCCGCGTTACTCCGAGATCGCGTATGGCGACCGCTGGAATGCAGCGCTGCGCACGAACGACAATGTGGAAACGATTCGCCAGAACCGTTTAAACCCTGGTCTGGCAGGCGGCGATACCACCCGCGGTGTGGTTGACGCCTTGACGGAGATCGAACGTTCGATTGCCTCACCACCCGTTCCCGTCGGCGGAATAACCATCAACCCAATGCCGATCGTGGTCGGGGTCATTTTCCTGGTACTGCTGGTGATTGGCGGTCCGATGTTCTGGAACAGTTTCCAGCAGCGCCGACGCGCAGCGCAGGCGTTGCAGCAGGCGCGCACCGCCGCAGAAGAAGCGCGGCGCTCTGCCAGTTCTGTAATTGTGGATGTCGGTCGAGCATTGCGCGAAGCCCGGGAGAAAGCGCAGTTCGACGCCGTTTCCTATGCCGAGGCGGACGTGCGTCAACTCGCCGCAATGCAGAGCGAGGTCGAGCAACAGGTCGCACGTTTGCAGGAACGATTCTCAGGGATCGAAAAACAACTGGCGTTGCGCCGTGCACCGGTTCAGGCGGATTATGAGACAGTTGCACAACAGTACCGTCAGCTCGAGCAGGAAGTGACGGTCGCCCGTGAACGACTGGCGCAGGTCGAAGCACGTCGCGCCGATCTCGACCGGATCGCGCAGGCTGCACCCGGCGAGGTGGATAGAGCAAAAAAAGCGCTGGCTGACGTTGCCGCGCAATTCAGCACCCTCAGCGCCGATCTCCAGTCCGAAGCGGCGCTTCGCACCGCCGAATCGCTGGTCGAACACGCCACACGGTTGCTGAATGAGCGTCGCGCTGCCGATGCAATCACGGCAGCACAGGCAGCGTCAGCCGCACTGAAGTCGTTAGCCAATGTTATTGCACGTATGCGCGATGTTTCCGACGGAATCGCAGCCGGACGCGCCGCAGCCGAACGCGCCGCAGCGCAGGGTTTTCGCGTCGATGCAGGTATGGCATCGTTCAACACCGCCGAAGGGTTGCTCCGCCAGGCGGCAACAGCGCTGCCCGTCGTCGGCCCCGAAGGAGTCGCCAGTCTGCTCGATCAGGCGGACAAAGCGCGTGATATGGGCGTTATGCGTGGCGGTGGACTGCCGGCGCGCTACCGCGCAAATCTCGAGCGGATCGAGAAGATCAAGGCGGCAGGAGAAGCGCTCGCGACATTCATCGATGAAGGATGGCGTGTCTTCGATATTGTCGATGAGTTCGCCGAAAGTTCGTGGAGCGACATTCGCGGCAACGGCAGCGAAGCCGAGCGTGCTGCTGATGAGGCGCAGGCGTTGTGGGAACAGGCAGCCGAACGCAACTCAATGGAGCGCCAGGAGTTCATCGAAGCCAGCGCCGACCTGGACGCGGCAGAAGAGCGGATCGCCTATGCGCGTGCGCTCATCGAGGCAATCATCAAACGCTTGAAGGACCTGGAGGCCGCGCGTGCAGCCGCGCGTGATGAGATTGCCGCCGCCGAAGTCGATATTATGCAGGGACGTGCATTCATTGCCGCCAACGATCCCGACGTTGGCAGGGAACCCGAAAAGCTCCTTGCACGCGCCGAGTCGGCGCTGGTGCAGGCACGCAGTGAAATCGAGCAGGAACGTCCCGACTGGCTGCAGATCATTCGCCTGGCGCACGAAGCCAACCATCTGGCAGACGAGGCGCTGCGCGGGGCACGCTCGGAAGTCGAGGCGATGAACCGGTTGCGTGAACAACTCAAGCGCATGCAACAGGTTGCCACTGTCGAGGTGCAGAAGATCGTTCAGTTTGTGAGCGTTCACCCGCGCGACATTCCGGTCGGTGTGAGGGATAAGATCAACGGCTTGCAGATCAACCTCCAGGCAGCGTATGCAGCGGCACAGAGCGTTGAGCAAAAGGGGGAAGAGGCGCGCACAGCCGCCCTGCGTGATGCTATCGAGCGATACACGGCGCTGGAACAGCAGGCTGCCAGCATCTATGAAGAGGTTCACAGCCATTTCCAGCGTATCGAAGCCATGCGACAGCGGGTGCGCACCGAAGCCGAACGCGCGAAGACAGCCATCACCCGCGCCGAGCACCTGTCGGCGCGAGCGGGGAGTCTAGTGAGCCGGGACGCTGCTGGATTCGCTCTGTTGCAGGAGGCGCGCACCTGCTACAACCAGATCGGGCAGGTTTTCAACGAGGCGGATATGCAGCGTGCGCTGCGCTGGGCACAGGAGGCGCACGAAAAAGCGGAGCGCGCATCCCGGATCTTTGAGGAGCAGATACGCGCCGCTTCACAGGTTGGAAACGATAGCCTCGGCGATTTCATCGGCGGCGTGCTGGTCGGGACACTCTTGAACGATAACCGGCCCCGTCGGAGCAGCTGGAGCGGCGGTAGTCGCAGCAGTGGTGGTTTCGGCGGCGGGCGCAGCGGCGGTGACTTTGGCGGCGGCGGGCGCAGCGGCGGCGGATGGTGAACGAGCGTCGGGGGGCGGGAGTTCCCAACAAAAATGGGGCGTTCCTCCTCATACGCGCACTCAGGCAGCGTCAACCCCGCAATCCCCAACAGAACAAAAGCCGGATCAACCCTACTCATGAATGACTTCAAGGGTAGACCGAGCACATGAGCGTTACGGATCTTTGTCGCGTCGGGATGCGCTAGTTGGTCCTCACCCCTTGCCCCTCTCCTGCGCGTGGGAGAGGGCAACCGGAGCCGCGTGCCACGGCGTTCCAATGAGGGAGAAGCCTGCTGCCTCGAATGTTCTGTTCGCCCCTGAACCTGCACTCCAGGAAAGGAGCGAAGCAAGCGTGCGCCCAATGCTTCATTTACCGCTGATCGAACACTGTGCGCAGCACACCGATGTTTGTTCACCATCTGTGCTGTATGCCACCCTGCAAGGTTGTCCACCCTCACAGGGTGGGTGAGGGCACGACATCCTCGCTCCCGTGATAGATCAACACTTTTACACACAGGGCGCTGACCACGCACTCAGATCCCGTGTGAAGGCATACATTGTTCTAGCGCATTAGGAACACGCCAGAACGACCGTGAGTTGACCCGACAGAATGCATCCTTATCGGACGAAATGTGGTATTGCCCTCCGTCGCCACCCATACGCAACGAGGTGAGAACAGACGCTTGCATGCACCACGCAATAGAGGTATCGTGCATCAGACGGTCGTGCGGCAGAGACGTTCCCGACTCAGCGAAAGTGTTGCCTGAAGTTGATCACCTGGCAACATGCTCATCAACTGGCATTTCCCAGGGCATTGTCACAGCAGTGTGACCATTGGCGCGGGGCGCGCGCAAAACCAGACGCGGACCGTAGGGGATGAACAGGCTGGCGATGTGCTCAGGACAGCGTGCCTCAGGACAGCGCAACCGGTCGTGTTCCTGAGTCAGGGTGCTGCCACACGTTGGACAGTGATAATAATCATAGCCTGAGTTGTTGTTCTGCGACATAAGCGTTCTCCAGTTTGAGCATATAAGAAAGCGCCCGCCTCTAGAGGCGGGCGGCTATTGCCCTGTGTGGCATTCATTGCCGAATGTATGATACGTGTATTTTAACATCGTGTGACAGTTTTGTAAAGTGAATTCTTCGTTTGCTTATTCCGGTTGCGGCAGGTGTGGCGTGCTGAAACCTAGACGTTGCTCTACTGAAGCCAGAAACGAGCACACGCCTTCGATTTGTTAAACTCGCCAAACATCTTGAGAGTCTCCTGGGGCGAAAAGGAGACGTGCTGACACCAGCGGGCATTCGAGGGATCAGGATGGACGCCGTCGCCAGGGATATTGCTGCGAGCATTGTTTATGTCTAAGCAGAGGGATCGTGCCCTTCTGAGTGACGTTCAAGAGGTGACCCGGCGGATCGCAACTAATCGGTGTAGCACCTTCCAGTAATTGCTCGAGCAGGGGTTTACGTGCTTCAGCAGGCGAATGGTCGGCAATATCTGGCTGCGCAGCCAGCCCGCGCACGAAGTCGCGTTCGACCTGCGCCTTGGCTAGGCGAGAGTCGGTTAGAGCGACGCACGCCAGTGTGTCGGCGATGATCTCGGCTGCCGGTGTAGCCCCGCCACTGACCCCGCGGCTGAGGGTATATTGCATGCATCACTTGCGCCCCAAGCAGGAGCGTTGTGTCACCGGTGGGTTTCCCACGTCCCCGCTTCCCAGCCGTACTCGATGCCGTGTCGCCGCAGGAGTTCCTGAAGGCGAGGGTCGGCTTCGATCAGTTTGGTGATCCGGCTGACTGCCGCGTTCAATACATCCTCTGTGGTTGCCCGGTCTGCAGCCAGATCGGCGGGAACATCGAACAAAACGGTGAAAGAATGGTGGATATACCCGTCACTGCTGGTCATTGGTCGCTCCAAGATTTCAATTGATGGTAAACGATGCACCCGTACTCCTGCCGAATACATCCGGTGCATACATCCGATATGCGGTCGCTGGCAGCGCGACGTATGTTCCCGGAACGATCGCCCGTGCCAGATAGGTGTAGGTGTAGACCCCTCTCGGCAGGTCGGTGGCGAAGAGTACGACCCGCCCATCCCGCACTTCGGTATGCGTGAAGTACCACCAGGCGGGCATTGCGTCGCTGTCTTCGATCTGCAACTCTAGCGCCGCGTCCCGTGCTGCCGCAGTGGTCGTCTTCAGACTGGTATCCAGCGCTTCCAACCCGCCAGGGAGAAAGTCTTCCACCGTCAGGTAGCGCACATCGTTCGGGATGCGCAGGGTAATGCGTACCTGCACCAGATCGCCCTGACGCGCCTGGGTGATCAGTTGCCCGGTGGGGCTGAGGGTATTGCTGGCGACGGCAATATATTCGCGCTGGACGATGAAGCCCCGGTCGAGCGCCAGAGCAGTGGCGGCATCCGCGGCATAGCGCAAACGCAGGGTGTAGTAGAGCCGCCCTTTGCCGCTCTGCCCGGCACCCGCCTGCCGTTGCAGCATTACCTGACTGCCGTCGGGTTTCAGTTCGGACGCCGCAATGATCACCCGATCGGTCTCGCGCAGGGTGTCGCGCGTGACGGTCGCTTCGCGGAGAGTGCGCCCGTCGAGGGTTGCACGATAGCGATAGTCGGCTTGCAGATCATCGGTCTGACTCGCGTATTCGGCAAGCGCAAGCACAGCGCCGGCCGAGTCGTAGGTCGTGCGCCAGACATCACGTTCTCGCTCGCCCATCAACCAGCGTGCTGCATTGGGGATCAGGAAGTTCTGCAGATCGGCTCGCAAAAGCGCGCGTAGCACCAGACCGGTAGTGGTCACATTACTTTCAAGTCCCCAGAATGACCCGTCGCCCGCATCCCAGTGCGCATCGGATGCTGTTAGCACTGCCTGTCCCATCAGTTCGGCAACCAGCGTCTTAATGCGACTCTCCTCGCTGCCGGCTGTCTGAAGCGCCATGAGGAGATAGGCTTTTCCGGCAGGTGTGAGGTTGTTGCGTTCGTTGTACAGGTTCACCAACCGCCCGCGATCCGGCTTTCCAGCCTCGCCAAGGACGAAGAGCACATAGACACGGCTGTTGGGGTCGTTGAGGCGCTGCGCATCGTTGAGCGCTTCGCTCAGGAACAGCAGCGCCTGATCCAGCAGCGCCCGATCCACGGTAAACCCGGCGCGTTGCGCTTCTACCAGACCCTGCACCGCATACGCCGTGAGGTACGGATCGCTCTGGTCGCCGCTCCACCATCCCCACCCACCGTCAAGTTGTTGCAGCGCGGCGAGACGTTGCAGGCCATTCGTCACGCTGCGTTCCAGCGTCGCTCGCAACTGTGGGTCGTCGAAGCCTGCCTGCTGGAGCAGGCGGTAGGACGCAACCGCCGGCAGAAAACTGCTGACACTCGCTTCGCTGCTGAAGTAGGGCGCGTTCGCCAGTTGCTCGACGCCTTTGACAATACCAGCGACCAGCGATGGCGCGAGATCCAGTTCGACCTGCGCGCCAGCGATGTTCTTCGGCGGCAGTTTGATCGTCTCGACCACCTGATCGATCACCTGGCCAGCGCTGGCGGTCGCTTCGGCTGTGGTGAGTCGACGCAGCGGTACGCGCGTCTCGATGGCATCCTGGTACCCTCCACCGACGGCGCGCACCGTCAGCAGCGCTTCGTCACTTTCGCCGTGCGACTCATTGACCGTTGCCTGCCAGTGTACCAGCGCTGTGCCGTTCGCCGGAACAGTGACCTGCTGCTCGGTCGGTCCCTCAATCGTCAGTGCGGGGTTGGGTGCGATCCGTACCGTTGCGTCGATGGCAGTGCCCGTGGTGTTCTGCACGACTACCTGCACCACCGGGCGGTCGCCGACGGTGAGTGCGTGCGGCAAGGTCGGGCGTAGGAACAACGGTTTGCTGGCAACAATGTCAACTGTTGCTTCGCCGACCAGCGTATCGGCAGTGATGGCGCGCGCCGTCAGGCGCCAGGTTGTCAGGTTGTCTGGCAGGGTCACGCTGAACTGCGCCATACCGTTGTCGTCGGTGACCAGCGCCGGATTCCAGAAGGCAGTATCGAGAAAATCGCGTCGAACAAACGTACCGGCTGCCAGATCGCCGCCGCCGCCGCCCTTGTCGCCCGGTTGTAACCGCAACGTTACCCGATCAACCAGCGCCGTCAGCGGGTTGGAAGTGAACACGCCAAGCGCGCGCTGATTGTAGAACGCCTGGAACAGCGACGGATTGGGATCATCGACCAGCGTCAGCACTGCCTTATCGACCAGCGCCAGCGCCACTTCGGTGCGTACCCCCTTGCCGGTGGAGTCGGTCGCTTTCACCGTGTAGGTAACCGTGTCGTGCGGACCGGCCTGCGTGGTATCAGGGGTGAGCGTCAGGGTCAGTTCCTGGCGTTCGGTCGAGACCGGCAGTTTCACGATGCCGACCCGCAGATCGGGCGTGGCGGGCGCATCGACGCTGCTACCGTTACCCGGCGTTTTGATCAGTGTCAGTGAAACGTACACATTCGGCGCGTACTCTTCGCGGATCGGAACCTGCAGTACACCGGTTGATTCCTGGATCGTCAGAACACGATGTTCGACAACACTGCCGCGTTCGATAGTGAGCAAGGCGGTCGTGTCCGGGTAGGGCGCCGTCACCAGGATCGTTGCAGTATCACCGGGCTGGTAGCGGCGTTTGTCGGCGATCAGATCGACGCGGTTGCTGTCATCGACTCCCCAGAAGACCGTGCCACCCGAAGCCCACGTATAGGCGCTCGTCTGCACAACCCGTCCGGCGTCATCTTTTCCCTGCGCAACAATACGGTAGAGACCGCCTTGCGGCGGCGTGAATTGCGTCTGCCCGCGCCCCTGCCCGTCGGTGACGACGGAAAGCGACTCGATCAGCGTATCGGTATAGGCGGATGTCCAGTAGAAACGTCCATCGGCGCCCTGTTCGCGTACACTGTACCATTCACGCTCATAGACTTTCACCTCCAGCGCACGGTTTGGCGCCGGATCACCTTGAGGCGTCAGGGTGATGATCGAGATTTGTTGCGGTTGCCCGGCGCTGGCAACATACCCTTCAGGACGCAACCCGACGTAGAATGCGCCCGCGTGCACCGTCACCACTCCCTGAGCGGCGAACACCTGACCATCAACATCGGTTACCTCGACATCGATGGTCAGCGTCTGACTGCCGGTGCGCGGCGCCTGCGCCTGGAGCAGACGATCATACGCTGACGCCGGTAGCGTCAGGGTAAACCGTCCCTGCGCGTCGGTCACCCCCTCGCCCTCGGCGATCAGGCTGCCAGAAAAGAACGATGGCTCGCCGGCGGTGTACCAGGCATACGCATCGTCGAAATCGGCGAAACTGAAGTTCGGCGCTGCGTCGCTGGCGAACCAGAAGGGTTGCGCCAGAATGCGCCAGCGTACCGGTGCTCCGGCTGGTGCGCCGCCTGCGAAATAGGTGGCCTGGACATTGACATTCAACGGATCGCCGCGCAGCAGATCGGTTGTGGCTGGCGTGACGGTCACCTCAAAGGTGGGCACGCGATATTCGGCGACCTGGAAACTGCCGAAGACGGCAGGAACGGTTTCATCGACCCCCTGCACACCGCCGAGGCGCGCAACCATCGAATAGGATCCCAGCGGCGCGCCCTGCGCCAGCGGCAGGTCGATGTTGAAGGTTCCGAAGGTGCTAAACCTGAGGGTTGTGGAAAAAATGGTGTTCCCCTCCGGATCACTGACAGACAGATACGCGCGATCATCAGCGCCGGGAAGCACATACCGCTCCGCCTGTCCCTGCCCCGCTCCGACAGCAATGCCACGCAACGCACCGCGCAACCGCACCATCTGACCCGGACGATAGATCGGTTTGTCGGTCAGCAGACTCCCGGCGAACGTCTGCGGCTGATAATCGGCTGACAGACCAAAACTCCAGGGATCGATCCCGGAAGACCAGTCAGTGGTGGTGAACGTCTGCACCCCGTTGCCATCCGACGACCAGACGAACATAGTCCACACATCGCGCGTATCGAACGGCGCCTCGACCACACCGTCCGCATTGGTGCGTCCCAGATTAACGGACGTACCCAGACCGGTCTCGTACCGGTAGGCAGCGGCGCTCACTGGCAGTCCTGCAACCGGCTTGCCGGTCGCCAGATCGACCGCCCAGACGAACAGGCGGTCTACACTGCGCTTCACAGTTAGCGCATACGGGCTGACCACCATCACCTGACGATCGACCAGATTGCCCGACGCGCGCAACTCCAGATGGTAAAGACCCGGTTCGAGCGCGCTGGCTTCGATAGTCCCCGCCTTTCCCTGGTTGCGCTCACCGGCGAGTGATTGCGTTCCTTCGGTCACAATCGTGTTATCTGCCGGCACAAAATCGCGCCAGTAGTCATAACTCAGCATCAGTTGCGCCGCCTGTTCCGGTGTCACCCGTGCAATTCGCCACCCGACTTCCGGCACATTGACCCACTGGATCGGCACGCGCACCGTACCAACCGCACGATAGAAACCGGCGCGGTAAGGACCGATAAGACTGAGTGACGGCTCACGCGGACCGACACGAAAGGTTACCGTTACATCACGCCCCAGCGCGACACCGAAGGGATCGCGCGCTGCCGCCCCGACAGTGACACGATATTCGGTATCAGGCTCGAACTGCGCATAAATGGTAAACTCTGTTTCGTATTCCGACGTATAGACATCGGTCAGCGCCGGTTCGATGACCAGGTTCTGGCTGACCGTTGTCCAGTCCATAGGTGTGCTGAAGATCAGGGTCAGCCCTCCATAATCCGGCGATGCCACATCGCCCGGCGCCGGTCTGGTTGTGACGAGTGCCGGTAGCGGCGCGACGCGGAACGAACTGCTGAACGTCTCTGCCAGCACACCGTTCCCGCGCGCCGAACGCGTACCGGCGTCGACGATGATGGTGTAGGAAGCGCCGCGCTCTAGGGGTGCATCAGGACGAACGATCACGCTGGTTCCGCTGATCGCCGTTGCGCCGGCGACCACGGCGCCATCGCTCCGCACCACGCGCAGGGCGCTGCGGAGCGACATCAGATCCATCTCCTGGTTGAACGTGATCGTGATCGGCTCGGTCGGCGACGCAAAATCGGTTTGCGGAAGCACCTCTTCCACCATCGGATCGATCGTGCGAAATGACCAGACATACTCATTGCGCAACACGCCACCGGTCTGATCGGTCAGTCCGGCAGCAACGCGTACACGGTAATCGGTCGATGGATCGAGCGGCGCCGTCGGGGAGATAACAAACGTGGACGTGTCGATCCAGCGCGCCACACCCTGTACCGGCGGGTCAACCGTTGCTGCGACGGGCAATCCGCCGGTTGCCGCCACATCCACCAGCGGCACGACCGGATGGTTGAAGCGCACACTGATCCGCGGTATGTTGGTCGGCACATCGCGCGTATCACCGGCAGGCTCGACCTGCTGCACCTCAAGATCGCCGATCACGATGAATGACCACTCGAACGGCTTGGTGTTGAGCACCGCACCGGAGATAGCACTGACTCCCGGTTCGATCACGGCGCGATACCGCACCCCGCGTTGCAGCGGCGCAGCCGGCTTGAAGCGAATGCCCTCCTCGAACGTCTCGACTGTACCGGCGACCGCCACCCCACCCGCGTCGAACAAACGAAAACTGGCACCTGCCGAAGAGCGATCCACATCACGATGGAGCCGGATTTCGATCGCTCGGTCCGCCGCAACATCGAACTCGCCGTCAAACGGGCGGGTATCGACCAGCAGTGGCGCTGCGGTCGTAAAACTCCATTCGAATAGGCGCTCCATCCGCGCCGCGCCATCGGGTGTCAGGTCGGGGCGCACCGTCACCCGATAGGTTGTCGCCGCACGCAATCCGCCTTCGGGAAAGAACCCGAAACGGGTCGGCGAGAGCCAGCGCCCAATACCGCTCACCGTCGTTGTATCACTCCCGGCGGTTAGGGTCAGCGGTTGGGGCAGATCGGCCGCGCGACGCGGATCATCGGCGGATGCAGCGACGGCTTCTGCGCTCACCACCGGGGCGCTGAACTCAACGGTGATCAGTGTTTCGAGGGGAATATCGGCGGCGCCATCGGCAGGCGCGACGTCGCGCACTGCTATATATGGCGCTGTGCGGAAACGCACCGTCCAGGCGTCTTCAGAGGCACGACCGAGCGCATTCCTCACACCCGCGCCGATCGTCAGGGCATATTCCGCGCCATACCGCAACCCGCCGACGGGTTGCACCAGCGCAACGTTGCCCTGGACATCGACCTGTACATCGACCGGCGGTTCGAGACGCAGGGCGGCAATTAGCGAGTCGCGCTGCACTGGTTGATTGAACTCGATCCGCAGCGGCGCCTGTGGATTGACCGCCTCGGCGCCATCAACCGGCTCACTCCGGACGACCTGCGGTGCGTTCAGGAGCAGCGGACTGGCGAACACGCCGGCGATGATCAAGATCAACCCGATGCTGGCGGCAATGATCGCGCGAAGCGGGAAGCGTGGCAACGGTTTCATTGTCTTTTCCCTTCTCAAGAGTCTGTACGACGCTCAGTTTGACTGTGGCGTCTGACGCACATCAAACTCGATCACCGGACTGCGCACGGTGTGTCCATCCGCGTTGCGTCCCTCTGCCCACACCCGATGCCCACCCGGTTGCAGTTGCCAGAACAGCCGTGACGCCGACGTTGTGACCAGCGGTTCGCCGTCCACATAGACGGTCACACGCTCGATTGCTGGATCTGCCCCCACGGTAATCGCAATCCGCTGCCGCTCAGGCGGTATGCCCGGACTCAGTGCAAACACCGCACCGTGGGCAGGCGCCGTGATCAGGAGTGGCGGCGTATTGCGAGACGCAGGACGGGGTTCGTGGTCTCCTGCGCCTCTGTCTGCACCGGAGGGGTACACATCGTTGCCCGGCGGATCGCTGGCGTGCGCCGTGACCGGCGGGCAGACCTCGCGTGGTGGACGGGGCACGCCGGCGCTCGCCGCCCATGGTTGCGCTTCCGGCGGCAACACCCGATAGATGCGCACCACAGTGCGCGCCGACGGGTACCGATCCGGCGCCCGACAGTCGCGCACCGGATCGACGCGCACTAGGATATGCGTATCGTCCGGTCGCTGTGGCGTATACTCTTCAAGAAACCGTTCGAGCCGCGTCGCAGGACAGACTGGTGACGGCAGCAGACCGCCCTCGGCGCAGACCGTCAGTTCGATAATCCCCGGCGGACGGAGAAACGGACGCGGCGGCAATCCCCGGTGCGCTGCCAGCATGACCTGACGCCAGACCGGAGCAGCGCCGGTAACGCCGCTCACTGCCTCCATCGCCCGACCATCAGCATTCCCGATCCATACCCCAACCACTCGGTCTGGCGTGTACCCGACTGTCCAGTTGTCGCGCCAGTCGGTCGTGGTGCCGGTTTTGACCGCAGCCGGGCGATCGATGTCGAGCGCGCTGCCGAATGCGCGCATGCGGGCGTACCGGTCACTCAGGATGTCGCTGATCAGATACGCAATACGCGGGTCGAGCGCCGGGGATGGTGGATCGACCGCCTCTAGCCCAGACGAATGCACCTCCGCAGCACCGCTAATCTTCAGAATGGCATACGGCGTTACCCGCATGCCGCCACCGGCAAAAGCTGCATATGCGCCGGTCAACTCCAGGAGTGACACCTCGCCGCCGCCAAGGGTCAGCGCCAGCCCGAAGCGCCCTGGCTGGTTGCCTAGCGACGTGATGCCGAGACGCGATGCCATGTCAAGCAACGCTGGAATGCCGATAAAGTCGAGAGTACGAACGGCAGCGACATTCGAGGAGGTGGCGAGCGCCTCGCGCAGTGACAGAGGACCGTGAAACGTGCGGTCGTAATTTTGCGGGGCGTAGATCCGACCGCTGGAGTCGGCAAATGACGCCGGTACATCAAGGATCGTGGTCGCCGGCGTCCATCCCCGTTCAAGCGCTGCTGCATACGTGAGCGGCTTGATCGCCGAACCGGGCTGGCGCAGTGCAAGGGTAGCATTGACCTGCCCCTGAATCGCGTTGTCAGCGAAATCCGGGCTGCCGACCATCGCCAGAATGGCGCCATCGCGTGGGGCGAGCACTACAACCGCGCCATTGCGAGCGCGCCGATCCGGACTGCCGTCGTGCGGATCGGCAAGCGCAGCGAGCTGGCGACGCAATGCGCGTTCTGCGGCTTCCTGCAACCCCAGATCGAGCGTTGTCGTGATGGTCAGACCGCCACGCGCCACGGTTTCGGGACCCAGTTCGGCAGTCAGGCGTTCCAGCACAAAGAAGACAAAATGCGGCGCGCGTGGCAGACATCCAGGGGTGTGACATCCGGTGCTAAAGCGTAATGGTTCATTGGCGGCAATCTCCGCCTCCGCCGGTGTGATGAAACCGGCGCGTACCATTGCCGCCAGCACATCGCGTTGACGGGCGCGCGCTGCGTCCGGGTTGGTGAACGGATTGTAGCGCGACGGCGCCTGCGGCAAACCGGCGATCAACGCTGCTTCGGCGAGGTCGAGGTCGCGCGCAGGTTTGCCGAAGAACCGCTGCGAAGCCGCCTCGATGCCGTAACTCATCGCACCATAATAGGTTTGGTTGAGGTACATTTCCAGGATGTCATCCTTCGAAAACGTCGCGGACAGTTTGAGCGCCAGTACCATCTCGCGCGCCTTGCGCTCCAGCGTCTGCTTCTGCGCCAGCGACGGGTCGATCAGGAACGAACGCGCCAGTTGCTGGGTAATCGTGGAGCCGCCGGCAACAATCCGACCCTGCCGCAGATTGAGCCAGAACGCACGCGCAATGCCGCGCAGGTCGATCCCCGGATTGGTAGCGAAACTGGCATCCTCAACGGCGATCGTCGCCTGCAGCAGCCATGGCGAGATGTCGTCGAGCGGCACGTGCGAACGTTGCATGCCTAATGGATCGGGTACAGCGTAGAGCAGGCGTCCGTTGCGGTCCAGCACCTGTGTCGCACCTAGGGCAGCGCGTTCGCGCAACCGCTCACGGGAAGGCAGGTCGGTCGAAATCCACAACCAGGCGCAGAGGAACACCAGCACGAGGATGCAGCTACCGGCGCCACGCGCGATGATTGCAGCAACGCTTCGCAACCGTTTTGATCCGAACCGCAGCACTGTGTTTTCTCCATCGCCAGACGTCTGTGGGTCTGCCGCGATCATAACACATTCGTTGTGGAAAGGGAATGAACAGATGGATGACAGGGACGATATGAGTGTAACGCAGCACATCAGAAGATGCTTGCCATGCTGCAACGAACACAGTATCATGCAGGTGCATCGCATCGTATAACGTGTACCCGGCAATGCGCATCATAGTGACAGCCGATCTCCACTACCGACCGGCGAAGCGTGACGCATATCTGACGTTCGCCGAATGGGTGCGGCAGCGTAACCCCGACTGTTTCATCATCGCAGGGGACATCGGGCATCCGCTGCGTCTGTTTCAGCGCGGCCTGCAACTCTTCCGCGATCTGACGTGCCTGCGCGCTGTGATTGCCGGCAACCACGATGTCTATCGCAGCGACTATGACAGTCGTGCGCTGTGGGAGACATGGCTGCCGCGCATCGCCCGCGACGAAGGGTTTATCTGGCTCGAAGATGATGTGCTGACCCTGGGGAATGTCGGCATTTGCGGCACCATGGCGTGGTACGACTATTCATCCCGTGCACCGCACCTGACACTCGGCGATCACGAGTATCGCGTACTGAAGGGGAGCGTCAACCATGACGCCGATTATGTCGATTGGCCCTGGAGTGACCGAGCAATGGCGCGCTATCTGGCAAAGGGATTTACCGGGCGTTTGGGGAATCTGGTGAACAATCCTCTGGTTGCGCAGATTCTGGTTGTCACCCACGTGCCGATCATCGAGATCGCGGTGCCACGCTATCCTGAGAGCGAGTTCTGGAGCCTGATGCGTGCCTATATGGGCAACTTTACGCTGGGGAAACTGGTGCTCAACCAGCCAAAGGTGAGCCATATCGTCAGCGGGCATCTCCACCGCGCCGGGCACTGGACGATTGCAGGGCGCTACGGTCCTGTTGAATGCCATATCGTCGGCAGCACCCCCGGCGAACCGACAGCAGTCGAGCTGACCTTGTAACCTACCCCTCCGGCGGTTGCGCCGTCTTGGCCGCCAGCCAGCGCTGGACCTGCTCCCGCACCCAGGCAGCGTCCGCTGGCGGCAGCGGCGGCGACGCCGGGCGGGTGTAATCTACCCAGTCGCCGTACCGCGCGCGTGCATACGCCGTCTCGAACACCTGCTGCAGGTTCAGCGTCACCGTCCCGAATTCGCGCGTCGTCGGCACCAGGATCGTCGGCAGCCGGTCGCGCAGGTCGATGAACCACACTTCGTACCGGTAGTCGGTCGCGCGCTTCAGCAGCACGCAGTAGTCGCTCTTGCCCGCCGTCGCCGCGAAGCGCGCGCCAGCGCGCAGCAGGTCAATCTCGATCCAGTGGGTGCGCGACTCGAACACCACAGCGCGTTTGCGCTCAAAGGCGGTCGCGCTGGGCGTGCCGGGGGTCTTGTTGGCGGGCGACAGCAGTTCGATGATCGTCACCACGCGGCGGGTGCGCGCATCGCGGATTTCGATGAACCGCTCGCGCACTTCCGGTTCCGGCAGCGGTTCAATCAGAGTCGGAGCGGTATACCCGGCGTCGAGCGGCGCGGTCACGCCTGCCCGCGCCGGTGTGACGACCGACAGATCGGGAATGATAGCGCCGACCGGCGGCGTCTCCTCCTCACTGACGATCAGGCGCTGTTCAATCGTGACAATAAAGTGCGGACTCAAGACACCTGTCAGCGCGCTGCGCATACTGCTGATCAGTTCTGTATGCACATCGGGCCAGATGTCGGGTGCTTCGAGGAAGGGGTCCATTCCGGGAAATGGCGAGCGCATAGGGCGTTCCTTTATTTGGCAGCCGCCATCATTCTGCGCTAGAATACCGCTCATTGTATGGTTGCGTTCAGTGTACCACACGGGTGTCTGTGATGCAACGAATTGACTGCCGTACAGGATGTGGCGCGTGCTGTATTGCACCTTCGATCTCATCGCCGATCCCCGGCACGCCGGGCGGCAAACCGGCAGGTGTACGCTGTGTACAATTGAGCGCCGACAATCGTTGCCTGCTGTTTGGGCGCCCTGAGCGACCGGCGGTATGCGTTTCGCTCCAGCCGACGGTGGAGATGTGTGGAACGACGAACGAGGAAGCGTTCATCTTTCTGACAACGCTGGAACAGGCGACACAGCCAGGATGACGGAGGGGACCTATCGATGCACAACAATCCTGAACCAAAAGTTGCCGCGTGGCGTCGCTGGCTCGCACATCTCTGGTACATGTGGGGCGGAAGCCTGACGTATTGGGGATTGCGAACGGCGGACATCAGTTTCTTCCACGCAGCGGATGGCGCGTACAGTCGCGCGATTGCCCTCTGGTCCGATTTCAGCAGCGCATACTTCCAGCGTGGCATCATCCGTGAACGCGAGCTCGGTCAGCGTAGCGCCGGCATCCGCGACCTGAGCCGCGCAATCGAGTTATCGCCGGAATGGCCCGAACCATATCTGCGCCGTGGACTGATCCTCCGTTTCCACGGCAACCCGCAGGAAGCCATCGCCGACCTGGAGCGCTATCTGGAACTGAGTGGCGACTCGTCCTGGCGTGATGAGGCGGAGCGACAGATCGCTGCGCTACGGGCGGAACGCTGAGATGCCAGAAGAAGCGCAGATCCGCGCCGCTCCAGCCAGCCGGCAAACCGATCTGACAATGACTCAACTGATCATTGTCACCGGTGGTCGTCTGGCGCTGGTTGCCGCGTTTCGCATCATTTATCCGCTACAACCGTTCCTCACTGGTGAACTGGACGTCGATCTGCGCACCGTCAGTGCGTTGATCACCGTGCAACTGGCGGCATCGATGCTGAGCCCGATTGGCGGGGCGCTGGCGGATACCAGGGGTGAGCGCGCAACGATGATCGGCGGACTAGCGCTGTTTGCGTCTGGCGCGCTGCTGTGCGCCCTTTCGCCATCATTTATCGCCTTTCTGATCGGCTACGTTCTCGTGGGTCTGGCAGTCGCGCTCTATCAACCTGCTGGGCAGGCATACCTGGCGGCGCGCACGCCCTACGCGCGCCGTGGATGGGCGTTAGGCGTGTTCGAGACATCCTGGGCGCTGGGAGCGCTGCTGGGTGTGGCGCCGTTGATGCAGGTCGTCCAGGCGACACAGCGATCGGCGCCGGTCTTCTGGATTTTGCTGGTCGCCGGTCTGACATCGCTGGCACTGGTGCAAACGCTGCTGCCGGATGGTCGGTGGCGCACGCCGCATAAAACGCATCGAATTGACTGGCGGGAACTGCGTACCCCGGAAGCGCTGCTGGCGCTGCTGTTCATGGCATCGACCCTCTGCGCCTATGATCTGCTGCAGATCGTGCAGGCGCCCTGGCTGAATACGACGCTGGCGATGAACGAGGCGCAACTGGGGCAACTGTTCGCGCTTGCAGGAGTCGGTGAACTGGCAGGTTCACTCGGTGTGGCGCTCGTGGGTGATCGGCTCGGCATCCGGCGCTCGACCGCAGCAGGATTTTTGCTGGCGGCAATCTGTGTTGCGGCGCTGCCGTTCGCCAGCCAGAACCTGGAATTGTTGCTGCTGACCTTTCTGCTCCTCTACCTGACATTTGAGTACGCGATTGTCGCCTCCTTTCCACTGGTTTCGGCGGTCGCGCCCGCAGCGCGCGCCACCATGCTGGCGTTGAGCACTGCATCCGTCGGCGCCGGACGTGTCGTGGCATCACTGGTCGCTCCCTCACTGTGGCTGACCTTCGGTATCGGCTGGACAACCGGCGTCACCGCAACAATCCTGGGTGTCTCGCTGCTCTGCCTGCTGGCTGTGCGACCACGAGAGTAGAGCAGCGAACGTTACGGAAAAAACGCATCGGGCGGCAGCGGTGCAACATCGGTCAGGGTCACATGCAACGCCTGCGCTTCGCGCTGCACGGCGATCACCCGTCCCTGGAACAGACAACCTCCCTCACGCCAGCGTACAATGTCGTCCAGACGCACGTCGATATGTTCAGGACGAATGTATGCCCCCTCAAATCTGATACTGAACCCATCACGACGGATCTCATCAACCGGCAGGCTGGTGTAGCGTCGACCATACCCACGCCGATCAACATCAACCGTCAGCAGACGACGCTCGGTCCGACTCACACGTAACTTCCTCGAAAGTGTATCAACATTCGCGCTATTATAGCATCACCTTGACGCCGCTCGGGTGCTGCGGTATACTCCTTAGTCGACACCCGCAGCATATATTGCCCGGTCAGCGGCGACCATACACAAGCAACTGTCCTGTGAACAACGGTGTGGTCGTATGGTATCCTGTCTTCGCCCAGGAATGACCGCAGCGTGTTCCGGTCAGCGCCTGACAGCCGCTGTTCCGCCGGCGATCAGGAGACTCCCATGCAATGTCCACGAGTGCAGCACGTCAGCCTCCCGCGTCCACCCGGCAGTGATGAAGCCACCCGTGCCTTCTACGGGGAGTTGCTCGGTCTTGAAGAGATTCCCGCCCCTTCGTCGCTCGTCGATCTCGATGTCATCTGGTATCGCCTCGGTGATGCCGAACTCCATCTTTTTGCCGAAGAACCATACCCTGATCGCTCCGGGAGACACGTCTGCATCGAGGTGGAAGACCTCGATGGGATACGCGCGCGGCTGGTTGCAGCCGGCTACACTCCCGAAGACACCATCGCCATTCCAGGACGGCCAAGGTTCTTCTGCCACGACCCATTCGGTAACCGGATCGAGTTCACCACCATCGTTGATGACTATCTGAAGTATCAGTAGTGCATACCGACTGTGCTGAAGCAAAGGAGCAGGAACGTATGTCAAATACTATCGGCGTCGGCCTGGTCGGCTACAAGTTCATGGGCAAAGCGCACTCCAACGGCTACCGGCAGGTTGCCGCATTTTTCCCCGATGTTGCGCTGCGCCCGGTCATGAAGGCGATCTGCGGGCGCGACGAGGCAGCAGTACGCGCCGCAGCCGCACAGTTTGGCTGGGAAGGGTACGAAACCGACTGGAAGAAACTGGTATCGCGCGACGACATTGGTCTGATCGATGTCTCCACTCCCGGCGACACCCATGCTGCGATCAGCATTGCTGCCGCCGAGAACGGCAAGCATGTCTTCTGCGAAAAACCACTGGCAAACACCCTCGCCGAAGCGCGTCAGATGCTCGATGCCGTGCAGCGCAACGGGGTCGTTAGCATGGTGAACTTCAACTATCGCCGCGTTCCGGCAGTGCAACTCGCCAAAACGTTGATCGACTCCGGTCGCCTGGGGACGATCTACCACTGGCGCGCCGTCTATTTGCAGGACTGGATCATGGACCCGAATTTCCCGCTGGTCTGGCGGTTGCAGAAGGATGTTGCCGGTGCGGGAACGCTGGGTGATCTTGGTGCTCACATCATCGACCTGGCGCGTATGCTGGTCGGTGAAATTACTGAGGTGACGGGATTGACCGAGACGTTCATCAAGCGCCGACCGGTACTGGCGGCGACGACCGGCGGGTTGGGCGCGGCTGCGGGCACAGAGATGGGAGAGGTGACGGTCGATGATACAGCGCTGTTCCTGGCACGCTTCGCGAACGGCGCAGTCGGTACGTTTGAAGTGACGCGCTTCGCCAAAGGACGCGCAAATTACAACAGTTTCGAGATCAACGGCAGCAAGGGTAGCATTCGCTTCAACCTCGAACGCATGAACGAACTCGAAGTGCTGCTCGACGACGATATGCCCGATGTTGCCGGATTCCGCACGGTGCTGGTCACCAACGGCAATGCGCACAAATATCTGAGCGCCTGGTGGCCCGCAGGGCACATCATTGGGTGGGAGCACACTTTCACCCATGGCATCTACGACCTGCTGAACGGCATTGCTGCCGGCACGTCGCCTGCCCCGACGTTCGAGGACGGTCTGCGCTGCCAGGCGATCCTCGATGCGGTTGAACGCTCAGCCGGGAGCAGGCAGTGGGTCGAGCCGGAGTACTAGCGGTGGACGACAGGAAGGTGGAAGGCAACACTGTTTGAATGAACCAGGGAGCACGATCTATGCCACGTCCGGTCACGCTATTCACGGGCCAGTGGGCAGACCTGCCACTGGCAACGCTGGCTGCAAAAGCGAAGAGTTTCGGATACGACGGGTTAGAACTCGCCTGCTGGGGCGATCATTTCGAGGTTGACAAGGCGCTCGAGTCCGACCGGTATATCCGCGAGAAGCGTGAACTGCTCGAACAGTACGGGTTGCAGTGCTTCGCCATCAGCAACCACCTGGTCGGGCAGTGTGTGTGCGACCGCATCGATGAGCGTCACAAGGCGATCATTCCGGCGCGCATCTGGGGGGACGGCGATCCGGAGGGGGTGCGACAGCGCGCCGCTGAGGAGATGAAGAACACCGCGCGCGCCGCCGCTGCCTTCGGTGTCAAACAGGTGAACGGCTTCACCGGTTCGTCGATCTGGCACCTGATCTACTCCTTCCCACCCAACATCCCAGAGCAGATCGAAGCGGGATACGCCGATTTCGCCGCACGCTGGAATCCGATTATGGATGTGTTCGATGAAGTCGGCGTGCGCTTCGGTCTTGAGGTACATCCGACCGAGATCGCCTACGATATTGTCACCACCGAGAAAACGCTGGCTGCCATCGGGCGTCGCCCGGCGTTCGGCATTAATTTCGATCCCAGTCACCTGATCCATCAGTTCGTCGATCCGGTGCTGTTTATCGAAACGTTTGCCGACCGGATCTATCACGTGCACGTGAAGGAGAGCCGGCGAAACCTGAACGGACGTACCAGTATTCTGGCATCGCATCTCAACTTCGGCGACCCGCGCCGGGGATGGGATTTCGTGTCACCTGGACACGGCGATATTCAGTGGGATCCGATCTTCCGCGCTTTGACCCGCATCGGTTACACCGGTCCGTTGTCGGTGGAATGGGAAGACAGCGGCATGGACCGCGAGTTCGGTGCAGCAGAGGCATGTGCCCTGGTGAAGAAGAACGACTTCCCACCCAGCGCCGTGGCCTTCGACGCGGCGTTCCAGAAGTCGTGACGCGCCTGGGAGCGATCCCTGCAACACCCGGCACGTCGTCTTCCACGCCGGCGGAGGTTCCGTCGGCGCACCGTAACCTCAGTCGCCCGGCGACCAGGCACATATGAGTAAATTACTCGATGGAAAAGTCGCTATTGTGACCGGCGCCAGTCGTGAGATCGGCGCTGCGATGGCTGAACTGCTTGCAGCGCACGGGTGCGCTGTGCTTGCGGCGCACTTCGGCGAGGCGGAGCGTGCGGAGGCGCTGGCAGAACGCCTCCGTGCACGTGGCGGGCGCATTCTGACCTACGATGCCGATCTGTCGCAGGTCGCGGCGAATCGGGCATTGATCGCCCATGCTGTGGATGCCTTCGGGCGCGTTGATATTCTGGCAGCGAACGCCGGACTGACCATCAGCACGCCCTTTCTCGCCACAACCGAAGAACAGTGGGACACCCTGTTCAATCTGAACGTCAAAGGATCGTTCTTCGCCGCTCAGGCTGCCGCCCACCAGATGATTGCTCAGCAAAGCGGTGGACGCATCATCTTCTCCGCCTCGGTGACCGGCGTGCAGGCGATTCCCGGCTTGAGCGCCTACGGTATCACCAAGGCGGCACTGCGGCATATGGCAAAAACGCTGGCGTGCGAACTCGGTCCGTATGGCATTACGGTCAATGCGCTGGGTATCGGCGCCATTCTGAATGAACGCAACCGCAACAACGACCCGGAGTACAAAGCACACTGGGACAGCGTCACACCCACCGGGCGCGTCGGACTGCCGACCGATGTGGCGCAGGCGCTCCTGTTCCTGGCATCGCCGGAGGCAGCGCATATCACCGGTCAGACCCTGATCATCGACGGCGGGTGGACGCTGACCAGCCCTCTGCCGCCATCTTCCTGACTCCTGGTATCATACGCGCGGCGCGGACGCGCCGGTCAACATCACCAGATAATGCAGTGCGTATGAACGGCACGCCACCTGGTTGCGGCTTTCAGGAGAGAGAGGAGGAAAAACGATGAAACTGGCGCAGGTCGAAGGACTCGAACCGGATGTGATTGCTCGCCTCCGCACTACAGGTATCGAGACAACCCATGATCTGCTGGCACGTGGCGCCGAACCTGCCGGCAGAGCCGGGATCACCAACGCTTCCGGTTTGACCGAACCCGCCCTGCTTGGCATTCTGTTCCGCGCCGATCTCACGCGGGTGCACGGGATCGGGTGGGATTACGCCGGTCTGCTGGTGGAAGCCGGGGTCAGTACGGTGACCGATCTGGCGCATCGCCAGGCGGAAGAGTTGCGCAAACGTCTGGCAGCGGTCAATGCTGAACGCGGTCTAGTGAAGCGTGTGCCATCGCTGGCGCAGGTGACCGCCTGGATCGACCATGCACGCACCCTGCCCGGTGTACTCACGTTTGGCGGCGGTGGTGAAACATATTGATGGAACAGTTCTGCTGCGCTCTCGGATAAACGCCGATCCGGAGCGTGCATCGCTACGAAAGTGAGCATCCCTATGAGTGACATGTACGAACCCAAACCCGAACACAAATTCACCTTCGGACTCTGGACGGTCGGCAATATCGGGCGTGATCCGTTCGGCGAACCAGTGCGTCAGCCGCTTTCACCGGTCGAAATCGTTCATCTGCTGGCAGAAGTTGGTGCGTATGGCGTCAATTTCCACGACAACGACCTGATTCCTATCGACGCAACACCGGCAGATCGCGACCGCATTCTGCGCGAGTTCAAGGCGGCGCTCCAGGAAACCGGTCTGGTCGTACCAATGGCGACTACCAACTTGTTCACCGATCCGGTCTTCAAGGATGGCGCCTTTACCGCGAACGATCCCAGGGTACGCGCGTATGCACTGCAAAAAACCATGCGCGCGATCGATCTAGGGGTTGAATGTGGCGCGAAAGTGTACGTTTTCTGGGGTGGTCGCGAAGGCGTCGAAAGTGACGCGGCGAAGGATCCGCAGGAAGGGTTGAAACGCTACCGCGAGGCGATCAATTTCCTCTGCGCCTATGTGAAAGACCAGGGGTACGACCTCAAGTTCGCGCTCGAACCCAAGCCGAACGAGCCGCGCGGCGACATCTATCTGGCGACCGTCGGGCACGCGCTGGCGTTCATCAATACGCTCGACTATCCGGATATGGTCGGGTTGAACCCGGAAGTTGCCCACGAAACAATGGCAGGACTGAACTTCCTGCACGGCGTTGCGCAGGCGTGGGATGCCGGCAAACTGTTCCATATCGACCTGAACGATCAGGTGATCGGGCGTTACGATCAGGATTTCCGCTTCGGAGCGGTCAATCTGAAAGCCGCCTTCTTCCTGGTGCGTTTCCTCGAGAACGTCGGCTATCAGGGGAGTCGTCATTTCGATGCGCATGCGTACCGCACCGAGGACTACGAAGGGGTCAGAGCCTTCGCGCGTGGTTGTATGCGCACCTATCTGATCCTGAAGGAAAAGGCGCGCCGCTTCGACGCAGACACCGAGATTCAGGCGTTGCTGGCGGAAATCTCCGCCGATGACGGCTCGATGGCGCCATTCCAGGGCGGCTACACCCGCGAGAAGGCTGCTGCACTCAAGGCGCATCCGTTCGACCGGGTTGCGCTCGGACGACGCGGGCTGGCGTATGAGCGCCTCGACCACCTAACGAACGAATTGCTGCTGGGCGTTCGTTGAGCAACATCAGCGGTTCGTCCGCTCTCGAACTGGAAGCGCCGGCGGAGGCATTGTCTTCGCCGGCTTCATTTTCTGACTCACGTATTAACTCTCTCTCCCCTTCCGATAACGATCTTTTCAGATATATTGACGAAGCGCCCCCTTTCTTTATATAGTTCGCTTAAGTCTCACCAACCGTGGGAAGAACAGTACGACCGGTCCACATTTTGATGCCTGTGTGTCGGGCAATCTCACACAATGCCGGACCGCCTGGGCGTGTGTTCATTGTTGCGCAAAAACAGTGTCAGGAGCGAGTGATGCAGTACAGTCGCGCCCTTGTATGGCTTGGAGTCCTCCTTGTAGCGAGCCTGCTGCCGGTTTCATTTCCCCCACCCTCGACCGCCATTGCACAGAGTGCATCCAACAGACCCCAACCGGGTGACGTGTTTCGCGAATACGCATTTCCGCAACGTCTGACTCTCTGTTTCCGTCCTTCCAGACCTGAGTCGTGCAACAACATTCCATCGGAACGCTCTGCAGGGCTGACATTCAACCCGGCTGGCGCAGTGCGCGCTGAACTGGCAGTCGAATACTGGGGCGGGCACATTGGAACACGCCAGCATTTTCGGGTCAACAGTCAGGATTACTGGTAACCTTTGCCACCGATCCAGAATGTTCCCGCTGGCGCTCGGCAGCACTGCTATTTCCGCTCTGTGCTGGGACGCACACTGCCGCTCGATCTGACGCAACTGCGAAATGGCGAGAATCGCTTTCGCTTTGCTATCTGGTACAACAATCAGTATGGTCAGGACACGAATTGTCCCGGTAACTTTGGTTGGGGAACAACGTACATCTACGGTTTCATTGCGCGCCTCTACTACACACCCGGCAGCATTCCCGCCCCCAGCGGCGCCATCACAGCGCCTGCCGAAAATGCGACTATCGGCGAAATGCCGCAGATCACCGTCCAGGCGACGCCTCCAGCCGGACGAACCATCATTCGTGTCGATGTGATCGGTGAGTATCTCGATTATGACTGGGACGGCAATGGTGTGTTACGCGAATGGCAGTATCAGATGGCGCGCACCCAGATGCAACGCCATATCGGTCAGGCAGTGCGTGACGGAAATGTGTATCGCGTGGTGTGGAATACGACCTGGATCCCCGATCAGGTCGATGCAGATGGCAACCCGTTACCGGTTCGCCTGATGGCGAAGATCACCGATAGCGATGGGGTCTCGGTCATGACCGCAGCACGCACTGTCTGGTTTCAACGCAATGGACGTCAGGTGCGCATGTATACGTCCTCACACGACCACGGCAATCCGGCGCAACGCGTCTTTGGCGTACCGCAGAACTTCGGTCCGCGCAATTCGCAAACCGTGACATCGACCCTTACCATCGCGGATGATCTAACCGGCGCCGCCGCGGCGCGCATGATCATTCATACATGGGCGGGCGATCAGACCATGGAAGAGCCGACTGTTCGTGATCGAATCACAATCAACGGCGTGCCGATTGTCAATGTCAATGCCCGCTCTCCCGAAACTCCCACCCCGCCGATCGGCGCCGATCATCACTGGAGTTTCGACTGGCGCGATGTGCCGGTAGCGGCTCTGACGCAGGGCGATAATACCTTCAATGTGTGGACGAATCGGCAGGGCCATCACCTGGAGATCGCGTGGCCCGGTCCGGCGCTGATGGTCGAATGGGTGGATGCTCCGTATGCCCATGATCAGGTAGTCATTACTCCAGAAGATACGCCGATAACAATCACTTTGACCGGATCGACCCCTTTTGCCAGTCTATTGACTATCACCCCGATCAGCAACCCATCGCGCGGAACACTCAGCGGCACAGGGTCGACCCGCATCTATACGCCGCAGGCACACTACAACGGCGCTGACCGGTTCGATTTCCGCGTTTCCAGCAGTGATGGACAGGATGATGGAACGATCTATATTGTCGTTACACCGGTCAACGATGCACCGGTACTGAACGCTGTGCCACGAACACTTCCGTCTATCGATGAAGATCTCCCTGACGCCAGTAATCAGGGCGCGACGATCGGTACGTTGCTTGCCGGTATGGTCACCGAGGTCGATACCGATGCGCTTCCGGCAGGAGTAGCGCTGGTGGGTGCCACGGGCAACGGGACGTGGCAGTACTCGCTCGATGGCGCTGCATGGCTGGATGTCGGCACGGTATCGATAACTAGCGCGCTCACGCTCGAACCGACTGCCCGGATCAGGTTCCGTCCGGCGGCAAACTTCTTCGGTCAGGCGAGTATCACCTACCACGCCTGGGATCGCAGCGATGGCGCAGCCAATGGTCAACGCGGCATCAATCCCGGCAATGGTGGCGGAACGAGCGCCTACAGCAGCACCACTGCAACGGCAACGATCACCATTAATCCGGTCAATGACCCACCAGAGGCAACCATCTCCAGCAACGTCACGACAACCAATATCCTGGCGGCGTTCAACGTGAACGGTTCGGTCGTCGATGTCGAAGACACGACACTGAACGTGACGATCAATTTCGGTGATGGCACAACCGATACCCTGACGTCAGAAGATGGCACATTTGCATCCACCCATCAGTATCAACGCAGTGGAACCTATACGGTCACTGTTACGGTGCGCGATTCAGCAAATGCAACTGCCAGCCAGTCGTTCGTTGTGCAGGCCGTCAACGATCCACCTCAACTGACACTCGATGCCGCGATCCCTTCCTCTGTGCACATCTTCACACCATTCAATGGCGGCGGCTCGTTCTTCGACACTGAAAACGACTCGATTACCCTCCAGATCGATTTCGGTGACGGGACATCTGAGCAAACGACAACTCCGGCGCCGGATCGAACGTTCTCCTTCAGCCATCAGTATCAACAAAGTGGACGGTACACGATAACGGTCACCGTGCGCGACTCAGAATCGACAACGCGCACAACCTACCCGGTACAGGTGATCAATCATCCGCCGACGGTTACCATCAGCGCGCCGCGTCAGATCAGGTATAATGAACTATATGTCGGCACAGGATCGTTCTCCGACATCGAGGATGTACCGCTGGGCAACTGGAGTGCGACTGTCGATTATGGCGATGGGAGTGGATCACAACCACTCGTCCTGTCTGACGATAAGCGTTTTGTGCTGAACCATTCCTATGCAGAAGAAGGGACGTATACCATAACTGTGCGTGTCTCTGACCGTGAAGGGGCGATTGGAACAGCATCGATCTCTGTTCGTGTGAGCCGGTACTTCGTTGTGTCTCTTCCCATCGTCCTGCGCTAGATCTGCAACAATGATTTCACCGGGGTTCTGCTGAGGGGCATACCGCTCTCCAGTGGAACCCCAACACAGCAAACCCTCGCTGCACTGATTTTCAACCTGGTGGCAGAAACGCTGCCGTTCCAACCTTGACGGTACGGCATAACCCGGTATGATCGCAGCAAGAACCATTATCTAGCCTGCGAGGAATTCCTATGTCTGCCTGTCTTCTTGGTCTCGACATTGGCACCACCGGCGCCAGGGCGCTCCTCTGCGACGAACACGGTCGCGTTCTGTCGGTTGCAACCGCCGAGTACCCACTATCGACGCCCCAACCTCTCTGGAGCGAGCAAAACCCGGAGGACTGGTGGCGCGGCGCGTGTGATGCACTCCGCGCCATCGTGGCTCAGGCTGCTGTGGCGCCTGAGCAGATTAGGGGATTGGGTCTGACCGGCCAGATGCACGGATCGGTGTTTCTCGACGAACACGACCAGGTCATTCGCCCCGCGCTACTCTGGAACGACCAGCGCACTGCGGCGGAGTGCGCCGAGATAACGGCACGGGTCGGCGCAGAACGATTGATCGCAATCGCCGGCAATCCAGCCCTGACCGGCTTTCAGGCGCCGAAGATCCTCTGGCTGCGCAACCATGAACCGGATCGATATGCGCGGGTCGCACAGGTGCTCCTGCCAAAGGATTACATCCGGCGCAGATTGACCGGCATCAGCGCCACTGATGCCGCCGATGCCGCTGGCACTCTGTTACTCGACCTGCGCCGACGTGACTGGAGTGATGAGATTCTGGCTGCGCTCGACATCCCGCGCGCCTGGCTTCCCCGTGTGTTTGAGGGTCCTGAGGTGACCGGTGAGGTGCATCCCGACGTTGCAGCGGCGCTAGGGTTGCCCGCCGGTCTGCCGGTCATTGCTGGCGGCGGCGATAACGCTGCAGCAGCGGTTGGCGCCGGCATCGTGCAATCCGGCATTTTCAGCAGCAGCATTGGCACCAGCGGTGTTATCTTTGCTCATTCCGACGAGATTGCGCTCGATCCGCACGGGCGGTTGCACACCTTCTGCCATAGCGTGCCCGGTCGTTACCACCTGATGGCGGTCACCCTCGCAGCCGGCGGATCGTTCCGCTGGTTCCGCGACACACTGCGTGCTGTAATCGGTCAACATCTCGGATACGACGATCTCACCAACCTGGCGGAATCGGTTCCACCCGGCGCCGAAGGGTTGATCTTCCTCCCGCACCTCAGCGGTGAACGCACGCCACACCTCGATCCGCTCGCGCGCGGTGCATTCATCGGACTGACGGCGCGCCACACGCTGGCGCACATGGCACGCGCAGTCATGGAAGGGGTCGTGTTCTCGCTGCGTGATGGACTGGAGATCATGCGCAATTTGGGAATGGCGCCAGGACAGATCCGCGTAACCGGCGGCGGCGGCAAGAGCCCGTTGTGGCGGCAGATGCAGGCGGACATCTACGCAACACCGGTGGCAACCCTGGCTGCCGAAGAAGGACCGGCATACGGCGCCGCCCTGCTCGCCGGTGTCGGCGCCGGTCTCTTCCGTGATGTAACGGATGCTGTCGACCGTTGCGTCACCCTCACCGCCAGTATCGCCCCCAACGACCGCGCCGTCGCACAGTATGATCGCGTCTATGCCATCTACCGCGATATGTACACCGCCCTGCGCGACAGCATGCATCGCCTGGCGGAGGTGTCTGCGTAACCGCGCGGCGCACCCTAACGGTACATCAGCAGAGACAGTGACGTTCGCCGTCGCCTCAAGGCGACGGCTTCTCAGGCAACGCACGGCGCAACCGCCTACGTTAACGCCTGACCGCCCCGTCCAGGCGGATAGAACAAGTGTACCATAACATTAACCATCAACAATCCGATGATAGGGGGAAAGCGGGCTTCCTCTGTCGCCTTCATGCGACAGTCCCCGCCCGCAGTTTTTTATGGCGCGGTACACCGCATTCATCCGCTGCGAGACAGCAGACCCGCGTGCCACCCTACGTTCCTGGAGATGAGCCATGAGCACATTCGACTATGCCAACCAGGCGCTGCGACGCGACATGATCGCCTATGCCCGGGCATTACGCACGATCGTTGCAGCTCTGCCGGAAGCACGGGCATTGTGCGATAAGGTGCTCAAGGAAGTGCGTCTGATCCAGGCGCTGCTGGCATTCACCAGCGGTCCGCAGATGGCGACGCTGGCGCAGATCGCCTATACGCTCAGTAATCTCTGGTCCTACCGCGAGCAATCCTTCGCACGCACACTGGGGTTTGGCGACGAGATCAACGAAGCGCGCGCCTATTGCGATGAAGCGCGTCGTGGCATCGCGCTGCTGGCGCGTCACGCGAGTAACGATCCGCTAGCGCACGAGTTAACCGTCTGTCTGAACAATATCATCAAGTATCTGGAAGAAGAAGAACGCCTGCTGATCGAATGCGATCAGGCCATTCGTCCACACGCCGAGAATATGGAGATCACCCGCAAACGTCTGAATCTCCTGATCGCTGCCATCGATGCACGCATGCCGGCAACGCCAGAAACTGCTGCCACCCTGGCATCCTACAGTGAAGCATCGCGTCTGCTACACGACTGGGAGAGCGGCGTACCTCTCGACGAGCGTGGCGTCGAGATTCTGGAGACCTGCCTCGACCTGCTCGAACGTGCCGGTCTGGTCTTTTCCGCACCACCACTCAATCCCGGACGCATGACGTAGCGGTTACGACGACGCTACCGGCACCTGCCGCGCAATGGTTGGGGGCACCGATAGCAACGACACACTGACCCATCCTGTTGCTGCCGGTGCGCGTACGCGGTACCAGCGTCGATCGGCGCTGCGCTCGATGATGATCACAGCATCTTGCACATTCACCTGCCCCACAATCCTGCCGCTGCCCGGTAGACTGCGGATTGGACCGGCGCGGAGTGCCGCAACAACCGGCTCCGGCGTGCGTTGGAGAGTGCGAACCTGCGCCGGTGCAGCAATCGCCACTCTACCTTTGATGTTGCTGATATCAATCCGAAACGTGGTCGAAAATACCTGTGAGGGCTGCTGACGAACGTTACCTGCGGCGACTGCCTGAATACGCCGCAGTATTCCGTCGTTGCAGATCCAGAGTTGCACCGCTCCACGCTGAACATTCAGATCGAGCGGCGCGCCGGCATTTCTGGAAACTGGCGGGATGAGCGGTCGTCCTAATGCTCCCAGCGCCGCTGGCGCCACTTCTACACCGGACTGGTACATCGTGCAACGCCGACCATCGATCGTCTCGGTGCGACCACGCACCATTTCTGCCAGCGGGAGCACATTCCCCAACCGTCGCAGCAGGTCATCGAGACGGTACGGCGGCGCCAGCAACGACGGCACATCAGTCCCCAGGTTATACCAGACTGGCTCCGTCGCTCCGTGGATCGGCAGCGGACCGAGCGCGTAGGTGACACCGTTCACGCGCGCCGCAGTGATGCCGATGGTCGGATCGACACCCTGACGATCAAGGTCTAGCGTGCGCAGCACAAATGCACTATCCGCACCATTGTACTCACCACGAAAATCGATCAGCACCTCTTCACGCGCCCCACGCGCACCCGCCACCACACCGGCGGCACGAACGATCACATCCATCTGATAGGTCCCAATCTGTGCAGTGCGTTCCAGCGCCGCCGAAAGCAGACGTTCCGTTTCGCGCGCTGTCGCGCTGAGCGGCGTAGTGGTTGGACGCGGCGCACCGTCCGATTGCCGCACAGGCGTGGGAGTGACAGTCCTGATCGTCTGCGCCCCGACCGGTGAGGCTGCCGACCAAGGCATGACCAGAACCATCAAGAGCACAGCGCCTGTCATCAGCACAAATAAACGCATCGGCATGGCATCACGTTCCTCACACATATCTGGCGCCCAAAGTATACCCCAATCGACAACCAGACAGGACAGTACTTTTGGGTGAGTCGGGAACGGCGCCAAAAGAAGACCGCCATTAGTGACTGCTGGCGTGGCATCGTGCACAGAAAGCGGCTTTGCATATTTAGCACAAGTGTGCTACAATCCACTATCGTCACGTCTGCACAGAGGAGTTGCTCCATGCTGCGACCATTCCTGCCCCCCTACGCTGCGATGATTGTCCTGATCATCAGCGTCGCTATTCTGTACCTGGACTACCGGTACGCACCGCGCCCCGTTATTTTTGATCGTTCATCGCAGCACAGTGATATGGTGTCGCTCCTCTGGTCGGCAACAGAAATAACCACTGCCTTCGCACCACCGTCATCACCAGCGCACTTCGCGTTGATCGGCGAAAGTGTTCCCCTGAGTCTAACCGGCGACGCTGGCTATAATGTGCTGGCAGCGCTTGATGCCCGCCACGGCGCGCTGCGCAGCGTCACAATTCGTCCAGGGGAAACATGGAGTTTCAATGCCAGCATCGGTCATCCCTCTCTCGTGAATGTGCGCGTTGTTGCCGGCATACCCGGCGGCGGATGGTGCGACCTCGCCAGCCGATACGTGCAGGCGCTGCGCCCGGTATTGCCGCCTGAAGCCTTCGCTTTTCCAAACCATGTGCGCACCGCCGGCATCGGCTTGCTGAACGTCGCCGATGAAGATGCAGTCGCAATCTGGAATATCGACGGTCAGCCCGGCTCGTTCGGTGGACGACAGGATCTTCAGATTACCAATACAACCGGCTTTGTCCTGCGTCTCGAGGTTGTGGAAGGACCATTGCCGGATCAGATCGTCGTGCGGGCGTTGCGGGTTGTCCGGTGAACGTCGAAGCAGACTGGAGAAGGTCCCATCCCTGGTTCTCGGCGCTGAACTTCGAGTATCATACACTGCGCACAGGATACAACCAACCCGGAGGCGCCCGTGTTCTCACTCACCGATCACCCACACCGCCGGTTCAATCCGCTGACCCGTGAATGGGTGCTGGTTTCGCCACATCGCACGAAACGCCCCTGGCAGGGGCAGGTCGAACAACCCCCGCAGGAACAGCGTCCACCCTACGACCCGACGTGCTACCTCTGCCCCGGCAACGCTCGAGCGAATGGCGCGATCAACCCGCAGTATGAACACACATTTGTATTTACAAATGACTTCTCGGCGTTGCTGCCGGATATTCCTTCCGGCGAGTATGCTTCGAGCGATGGGCAGCCTGGCGATGCTGCGCCGCCACTACTGTACGCCAGAAGCGAACGCGGCATCTGTCGCGTCGTTTGCTTTTCGCCACGCCACGATCTGACGCTGGCAGAGATAGATGTTTCTGCAATTGCGCGGGTCGTCGATGTATGGGCGCAGGAGTATGAAGAACTTGGAGCGCTGCCTTTTATCGGGTATGTGCAAATCTTCGAGAATCGTGGTGCAATGATGGGTGCGAGCAACCCGCATCCTCACGGACAGATCTGGGCAACCGAGCGCCTGCCACTGACAATCATGCGTGAGGACGCTGCACAACGCGACTACCTGGCGGCAACTGGTCGCTCACTCCTCGCGGATTATCTGACCCTCGAACTCCAGCGTGAAGAGCGTCTTGTCTGCGTCAACGACCATTTTGTCGCGCTGGTTCCTTTCTGGGCAGTCTGGCCCTTCGAAACCATGATCATCAGCCGCCGGCATGTCGGCGCTCTCAGCGACCTGACGCCGGAGGAACGCACTGGTCTGGCAGACATCCTCAAACGATTGACGACACGCTACGATAACCTGTTCCAGATTGCGTTCCCTTACTCCCTCGGCTTCCATCAGCGCCCCACCGATGGTGCACCCCACCCGGCCTGGCACCTCCACGCCCATGCCTATCCGCCGCTGCTCCGTTCAGCGACAGTGCGCAAATTTATGGTGGGGTTCGAACTGCTTGCCGAAGCCCAGCGCGATATTACGCCGGAACAGGCAGCCGAACGTCTACGTGCGCTTCCGGAACGTCACTATCGAGATACAACCCCATCACCGTAACGCTCATACCCAACACCCGCTCCAACGTAGTACGGAGCGAGACGGTGACACCGCATCGCTCCGTAATGTGACGGGGTTGCTTTACCGAAACACGCACCCCGCGAAGATGCTCCCGATGATGCTACTGCAAAAACGCACCGCTGAAACGCCGCACGCAGAGGTGTTCAGTAGTCACGCTCTGCGTGCGCTACCCCCTAGAGTGACATGACCTTTTTGCAAGAGGCTCAATGATACGTTGGCAACCAGTCGCCGTGTGCGGCAATCAGATCATCCACCAGCGCCCAGATCTGATCCAGGTCGAGTTCAGCGGCAGTATGCGGATCGAGCATCGCTGCGTGGTAGATATGCTCGCGTTTGCCGGTCAGCGCCGCTTCGACGGTCAGCGCCTGGACGTTGATGTTTGTCTGCATCAATGCAGCAAGATGGGGCGGCAACGCGCCGATCTTCGTCGGCTGAACACCGTTTTTATCTACCAGGCACGGCACCTCCACGCAGCATCCCTGCGGCAGGTTGTCGATCAGACCGTAGTTCGGCACATTGCCATAGATGACACGCGGTTGACCCGTTGCCATACTGTGGATGATCAGCGAGCCGTATTCGTGGCTACGCACAACCTTTCCCGCTTCCAGATCTTCGGCGGCTGCGATGACATATTCAATGAACTCATCGGTCATATACGGGTTGGTTTTGGCGCGTGAGCGCATCATCGCACGCAGATCGGCGCTCGTCGCAGCGGGATGGTCGAGTTTGTACTGGACGAATTCCCAGCCCGCCAGTTGCACTTCACAGCGACGGATGTACTCGTCTAGCGGAATATTGAAACGCTCAATCAGATCAGGGCGATCGCGCTTGATGAACCAGGGGGTGTATTCGCTAAAATGTTCACTCGACTCGGTGACAAAATAGCCGAGACGTCGGAAGACTTCATACCGTACCCGATTCCAATCCGGTACGCGCCCTTCGTCATAAACCTTACGGATGAGCGGGTAGAGATCCTCACCGTTGCGTTCAAACTGCAGGTAGAACGCCATGTGGTTGATGCCAGCGCAGACATAGTTGATCTCCTCGACCGGCACGCCGATATCGTGCGCTAGTTGCTCGGCGGTACCCTGCACACTATGGCACAGTCCCACGGTCTTGATCCGGCTGGCCCGACTGATCGCCCAGCAGTTGATCGCCATCGGGTTGACGTATTGCAGGAAGGTAACATCCGGGCAGACCTCTTCCATATCCCGGCACATCGACAGCAACACCGGGATGGTTCGCAGGCCGCGCATAATCCCGCCGATGCCGAGTGTGTCGGCGATCGTCTGACGCAGACCGTACTTCTTGGGTATCTCGAAGTCGATCACCGTGGCAGGTTTATACCCACCGACCTGGATCATACAGATCGCATAGTCGGCGCCGTCGAGCGCGCGCTGGCGATCCATCGTTGCTTCGATCGTCGGGCGGGCATCGAGCGCCGCCGCAACTTTGTGCGCCACGATCTCAGAGGTGCGCAGACGCTCTGGATCGATATCGAACAATGTCAATGTTGCGTCGGCAAGTTCGGGGAAGCTCAGAATGTCGCCCATCAGATTTCTGGCGAACACGGTGCTGCCTGCCCCGATAAAGACAATTCTGGGAGCCACTGAGAGAACCTCGCTTTTCTGTTGTGCAGGACGTGCCTGTGTTGCACAGGCGCGGCTATTATGCCACAATCCGCGCTGCCCTCACACGCTGCGCGAAACTGTTCGCCGCCGGAAGCAGGAAGGTCATTTCGATGATGTTCCACCAGAAGTGGACATCGATCCGCGGCGCGGTGGCAAGACCGGGTAGGCGGCAGAGAAACGTGTTCTGCGTTATATCAGCCGTCGCCAGCCATCCATCGCGCCCAAAGAAACCCGGCAGACCCTGCGGCTGAAGGTCGGTGATGCCAAGCGCGCTGAGTTCGCGCAGCGTCGCCTGGAAGCGCCACATCAGATAGGTATGTTCCAGGGTATGGAACGTGGCGACGCCAAGTAATAACCATCCCCACCACCCGCGCATACCGGCGCGTACCAGACAGGCGCAAACCACGAGAAACCCCCAGTTCCACACAAAGTGAACCCACTCCGAATTCGCGGCTGAGAGCAATCCATTCGAGCGAAACGAAGGCCAGCGCAGGATGTGGTACTGAATCCACTGCGCAATATGTTCCACGGTGTGAAAACCCTGAAGCGCCAGCAGGATGCTGAGCGCCATAGCCGGAACACCGTAGCGCCTGGCATCATCACGCCACTTCAGCAGACAAGGTGGCAGAATCATCAACAATGCGCCTGCGGTTGCCTGCCATAATGGAACACCGGTGATCGTCACTGCAATGACGCCGCCGGCAACACTCACCAGCAACAGAATGGCAAACGGCAGCCGCTGGGATCGCAGATCGAGAAGATCGAACAGCGGGAGACGTTGACGAAGATCAACTGGCAGTGCTGCATGCATGGGACAGTCCGCTTATTGACGAACGATGGATAACCAGTGTCGTGGCGGCGGACTCTCGATCACTGCGACCGCCCCATCGGGCCAGCGTATCTCGAGCCGTTCCAGAGCAGCATTGTCAGGAAAGCCAAAATGCACCTGTGAGGTCGTACCCGAAAGGTAACCGGCGGTTGTGCGCACATTGCGGTAGAACGTTCCGGCGCTGGTTGTCAGTATCAGTTCGGCGCCGATTGCGGCGCTGTTCGCACTTTCCGGCAGACGCAGATCAACCAGCAGGCTGGCGCCGCCGCAGAGTCGGTTCTCGAATATCTGCGCCGGTGTCATCAGATTGTTGACCACGATGTCAAGGTCACCATCACCATCGAGATCCGCCATGACCATGCCACGTCCACTTCGCTGGACCCCAAGCCCCCACTCAGGTGCAGGCCTGAAGCGTCCACCGCCAGCGTTGTGCAGTGCAACATTCTCCTCCACCAGTTCGCTGCCGGGCAGATAGTCGAGCAACCCGGCAGCAATCATGCCGTTGACAACATAGAGATCGAGCCACCCATCCTGATCGAGATCACCAAAAACGCCAGACCAGCTCCAACCGGTCGAGTCGATCCTGCGCTCGTAAGCTTCGTTCCGCCAGCGTCCATCGGCGCCACGCACCAGAAGCATATTTTCAGCATACTGCGGGTCGGCGCTAGTCAGCGGTTTGGTCAACCGACGCATCGCGGGGAGCCACTGCGCCATTGTGGTCTCGTCCTTGCGCACCGGTTTCATATCGGTCGCAAACAATTCGGGCCTGCCATCGTTGTCCACGTCTGCCAGATCGAGGCTCATTGGATTCTCACTGATCCGATCCGGCAACGCAAACGGATTCCATTCCCCAATTGTGGCGCCCTGCGTCCATGCGTCATCCGGTCGGTTGAAGTCATTGGCAACCCAGATGTCACGACGACCATCGGCATTCAGATCGGGCAATGCAATCGCCAGGGCATCCGCCTGATCTCTCAGACGATGGGCATGATAGAGCGAGCCGCGCCGCTCATAGACAAATACACCCACGCCGCCGCCACGGTACTGAAAAATCAGTCCCTCCCGCTTCTGGATTTCGGTGTCGTATGATGCAGCCACCAGATCGAGATCGCCATCGCCGTCCAGATCGCCCCAGGTATGGGCATAGAACCAGTTGTGAACACCAGGCAGCGTCGTTTCTTCAAAATGCCCGGCGCCGGCATTGCGCCACCAGACCGGCTTATCGAACTGGCGCGTGCCGGTAATGTCCGGCAATCCATCCCCATCGACATCGACAATCGTCAACCCACGGACGCCCCCTTCACCCAATGGTTCAGTGCGAAACCGGAGATTGCCCTCATTCCAGAGGAGTGTATTCGCGCCTGCCAGATTCGCTAGCATAAGATCCTGATCGCCATCACCGTCCAGGTCACCGACTGCAAGACCAGCGCCATTGCTATCGTACAGTACTGGAATGTGGGTTGGGGTTTGGGTGACATGTGGCAGATCATGTGCGATGAACTGACCGCAGGGATGTACGGGATCACGGAGAGGGATTGCTGCAACCTGCACTGCCATGACCCGGCGTTCAGCAGGCAGCGTGGGCAATCTGGTCTTCTGACAGGCGTTGATCGACAGCGCTACCCATCCCAGCGCCAGTACGGCAATACCGAAACGTTTGAAAGCCAGCACAGGCAGGCACACCTCACCTGCTTTGCACACCATACTCTCCTACGTTCCTTTCACCGCACCTGCTGTTAATCCCGACATAAACTGACGCGATGCCAGAATGAAAACCGTCAGAATCGGTACAATCGCACCGGCAGCTCCCAGAATCTGTACACCAATCTCGGTACCGCGCAGCGAACGCAGAGTGCTGAGCGCGACCGGCAGCGTATACTTCGACTCCTGCTTGAGAATCAGGAGCGGGAACTGGAACTCATTCCATTTGCCGAGGAAGGTCAGGATGGCAAGCGCCGCGAGCGCCGGAACAATCACCGGCACGACGATATTCCAGTAGATGCGGAACTCATGCGCCCCATCGATACGCGCTGCATCGATCAGATCGTCGGGGATGGCCTGCGCGATATACTGACGCATCCAGAAAATACCGAACGCATTGGCAATACCCGGAATGATGAGCGGATTCCAGGTATCGATCCAGCCCAGCGTGCGCATAATGACGAAGGACGGGATCAGGCCCAGCACGCCGGGAACCATCAACGTCGCCAGTAAAAAACCGAACAGTGCATTGCGAGCGGGGAAACGAAACTTGGCGAAGCCATACCCACCCAATGAGCAGAAGAACAGTACCAGTGCGGTGTGAATGGACGAAATCGCCACACTGTTCCAGAGCGAGTTCCAGAAAGGCAATGCAGCCAGCAGATCCTCGTAGTTTCGCCAGAACGAACTGCCAAACCAGAGCGGCGGTGGAATGCGCAGAATATCGGCGCTGCGTAGCGTCGAGCCAACAAGCATGAAATAGAAGGGAAAGGCTGTCACCAGTGCGCCGATCGTCAGCACCACATAGAGCAGCGCCATGCCAAACGGACCCATCAACTGATCACGCTGATTGCGCCGCCGGATAGGTCGGGCAGTTGCCCGCGATTGAGTTGTCGTTGCCATTCCTGCACTCCTTCAATCGGTCGGGTTGCGCCCCTGCCAGCGGTTGTAGGCGATGCTAAACACCAGGATCATGAAAAAGAGGATCAGCGCCATCGCAGCAGCATAGCCGAAGTCGCCGTACTTGAACGCTGTCCAGTACAACTGCACCATGGCTACCAAGCCGGCGCGATCGGTACCACCCGGTGAAGACGATTGGGTGCCGCCCGCCAGCATCACCGGAATATCAAAGTTCTGCATCGCGCCGATGATCGATAGAATGACCTGAAACAGAATGACCGGTCGCATAAGCGGCATCGTAATATACAGAAATACATCACGGGTGCGTGCGCCATCCACCTTTGCCGCTTCGTACAATTCCGCATTGATCGACTGAAGACCAGCCAGAAAAATGATCATGCTGTATCCCGTCCATTGCCAGATAATGACCATCGCAATGGAAGGCTTAATCCAGGCAGCATCTTCGAGCCAGCGAATCGGGCCGACACCCACAAAACTGAGCGCATAGTTGAGCAGGCCATAGCGTGAACCAAAAATCGAGAGAAAAACAATACTGATGGCAACCGAAGATGCCACAAATGGCGAGAAAAAGGCTGCACGGTAAATATCTTTACCGCGAATATAATTACTGTTGATGATAAACGCCAGAATCAGCGCAATTGTCAGTTGTGGCACGGTTGCACCAAAAAACAGCCACATGGTATTATACACCGCATACCACCAGATATCATCGGCAAACAGGCGTGTATAATTCCTGAGACCGATCCATTCCATCGGTGATATGCCATCCCACTTGAAGAAACTCAGCCAGACGCCATATAACAGTGGGAACATGCCAAAGATGGCGTAGAGAATGTAGAACGGCGAGATAAACACATACGCCCAGATGTTGCGTTTCATCTCACGAAGTGTGGAACGACGATCAGCAGCGCGTTGCTGTTCGACAGAAACAGATGTGGTAGCCACGGCTCCTCCCCGGAGGTCCCGAAGATCGGTGCGATCCTCGGGACGCACTAGGATGTTGGATACGACACCTTGTAGAGACGGACGCTATCCTTGCAGATCGGGGATGCGCCTGAGCGCTTCTGCTTCGGCATCCTTTGCAGCCTGAACCGGGTCTTTGCCATCCTGCAAGACCTTCGTCAGTTCTGCACCAACGATGTCATCGAGCTGGAGATCGTTCGGTGTGCGGAAGATAGCCTTGATATTATCGCCGATTTCGGTCCACAAGCGATAGGCGCGCTGACCACCAAAGAACGGCACCGGCTCGTCGTAGAGCGGATCCTGCCAGGCTGGCTTGTAGGCAGGAAACACGCCTGAGGCTTTGAACATAATGTTCTGCCCCTCTGCCGTTGCGCATGCCCATTTGACGAATGTCCAGGCCGCCTCCTTGTTCTTGCTCTGCTCCGGGATCGCCATGAACGAACCACCCCAGTTGTAATTGGCTTCCGGAGCGCGTATGACGCGCCATTTCCCGACCAGGTCGGGCTGTTCGCGCGTCAGACCACCCTGCATCCAGCAGGCAATAACCATCCCGGCGAACGCATTGTCCTTCAAGCCGGTCTGCCATTCGGCGCCCCACCAGGGGATGTTGGCATCGATACTCTCTCTACGCACGCGAGCAGCCAGTTGAAATGGACGGGTTGCCTTCTCTTCGATCAGCACTTTGTTGCCGTCAGCATATCCTTCGCCCTGCTGGCGGTAGACGGCGCCATAAATATCGGTACCGGCATCGGCAAAGAGGGAAGTTTTCCCGCCACTCTTCTCCTTCAACTCTTTGGCGAAGGCGAAGAAATCATCCCACGTGCGGTTGGGACCGCCGATCAACTCCTCCACTGCTTCCGGTTCGGTTGGCAACCCAAGTGCCTCAAAGATGTCGACGCGGTACCAGACGCCTGCTGGACCAATATCCCACGGCAGACAGACCAGACGTCCATCAGCCGTTGATCCCTGGGTCCATTTATAGGCGACCATATCATTCTTAAGACTGCCCGCGTCGAACGGTGGCGCCAGCAGATCGGAAAGCCCGCCCTTGGCGGTGAAATTGCCGACGCGCCCAATTTCGATCGAGGCGACATCAGGCGCGCCACTTCCAGCGGCGAATGACGTAAGCAGTTTGTCGTGTGCATCGGCGAAGGGGGTATTGACGAAGTTAAGTTTGATGTTGGGGTGCGCCTTCTCGAAGGGTTCTTTCCAGATTTCACCGACCTGATCCCACCACCAGAAGGTAATTTCCGTAACGACAGTGTCACCCTGAACCGGTGCACCAGGTTGCGCCTGCCCGCCCGATGGTGCAGCACCGCCGCATGCCGCCAGCAATGTTGCTGCACCTATGCTGCCAGCGCCAGCGGCGACCACCTTGAGGAATTGGCGTCGTGAGAGTTTGGTTTCCATAGTGTTCCCTTTCCTATCCAGCGTCGGACTACGGATAACACGGTCTCATCTGCAAACGATCACTCAGACGAGACACGCAGGAAACGATCGTTATTTTGTTTGCCGCTGTTTCTCCAGAGACATACCCAGAGCTGCCGGGTGCAACAGCGTCAAGCGCCCGCCGTTACCAGACAAATCGTGATCAGTCACATATCGGGATATTCACTCTAAGTCGCGGAGACTTTTCCTAACAGAGCAATTCAAGGGCTTTCGGATTATAACCTGACATACGGTAAAAGTCAACCGTTGTATGTATGCTTTCATACTGGCGAAAATGTGCAACGTACACCATTGCGTTGGGAGAGTTTCGAGCAGACGCCGCTCCTGGCAGAGCACGGTTTTGCCGCACTGGTGAGCATCGAAAGCCAGGCGCAGCGAACGTCCATCCTGTACGATACTGGTATGGGACGCGAAACGCTGGTTCACAACATGGACGTGCTGGGCATTGACCCCGGTATTCTGCGCACGATTGTGCTATCACACGGTCACACCGATCATCACGGCGGTCTATCCGGGTTGCTGGCGCGCATCGGTCACCAGCGTCTGCCGCTTGTCCTGCATCCTGACGCCTGGCGTGACCGTAAGGCGGCATTTCCGGGAGGAAACGAACTCCATCTGCCAGCACCCAACCGGGCTGATCTCGAACGTGAAGGCGTCATCCTCATCGAGCGGCGCGACCCGTCGCTTCTGATCGACAATCAGGTTCTGGTGACCAGACAGGTAGAACGTGTCACATCATTTGAGCAGGGAATGCCCGGGCACTTTGCGCGAGGCGACGATAGCAATTGGGAGCCGGATCCGTGGATCTGGGACGATCAGGCGCTGGTTATCCATGTGCGCAACCAGGGGCTGGTCGTGCTGTCGGCCTGCAGCCATTCCGAGATTATCAATATTCTCCACTATGCCTGCAAACTGACCGGCGTGACCGACATCTACGGCGTCATTGGCGGACTGCACCTCTCTGGACGGGTATTCGAGCCGATTATTCCCGACACGGTTGCAGCACTGTCCGATATGGCGCCAAGACTGGTGCTGCCGGGTCACTGCACCGGCTGGAAAGCGCAGCACGCAATTGCACGCGCATTGTCCGATGCATATGTGCAGACCTGCATCGGAACGCGCATTCGCGTAGGGGAATGATGCGATTCGCCACTGATCGTCGCCTGTCTATCAGAAGCGAGCCTTCTGCGCTCCGATCTCCAACTCTCTGCTCCCGCCCTGGGAGCCGATGTATTACCCATAACGTGATGTCATCGCCCCACCCGGCAGGAGTTCAGGGATGGACGGAAAACGCGAGCGTATGCGAGAGATAGGGCTTGGATATGCCCTGGAGGCCCTCACTCCCGGTTCCTCTTCCGCGTGCGTGGGAGAGAGGCGATCAGAGGTCTGCGCTGGAGCGTCCCGCTGCAGCAGAAGGTGTGTAGGTCCATCTGTTCTGTCCGCCCTTGAACCGGCAGGAGGAGGGGCGACGCATGCGTCGCCTCTCCCCATTCCCCTGCATTGCTGGCGGTGACTCTCCGCATCAAAGGGCGCCGATGTGGGTGATGTGGAGCGGCGCTCACGCATCCGGGATGCACGCTGCGGCGTGAACGTGATCGGCAGACGCCACATCCATCAGGAAGAAACATGCAGAACAGTAGACAGGGGCGCACAGCCATGTGCCCCTCCTATTCATAGGCGCTTTCTCTGGATCGTCGCGCAGCGACGGTGGAAACTTTTCTGGCTTGATGCTCTCTCTGGCGACCCGCCAGATTGCAGCGGAAAGGTTTTCAGAAGCCTCTTCTCCGGTAAGATCAGGGGTTCGCCAGCGCATCAGCATCGTCAGTTGCCGCAGTGAAACGCCGGTCTCTGGATGCAGCACAAGCGCCGGTTCGACCCCAACGACCGTATTGTACCAGCGCTCGAGGTTTGGTTTCGTCACACTCTCGCGCTTCTCAGCTAGATGCTTCCAGGCACATATGTTCTCCCACAGGGCAAGATAACAAAGCATTGCCCTAACCTACGCCAGTATCAACATCTTTAGCAGGGGAGCGACCATCCATCCTTCCTGCAACTCCATCTCGAGCCGATTGCGATAGTAATGTTCGACCGCCAGAAAGGAGTTAAGCGCCTGCTCTGCGCTGCGCTGCCGGTTGTAAGGATCGTGCATTTCCTGCATTTTGTTCAGCAGTTCGAGAGCCACAAAAAACCGGGCATCGACCGTCAGATCGGATCTGCTTGCCGATCTTTGCCAGTGTTCGTTTTATCTCTTCCAGTTCGTTCCTGACCGCGTTCAGACGGAGATAGATAATTGCAAATCCTCCCACAATCACGCCAAGCTGCAGGAATGACAGCGACACGCAGAGCGTGCCCAGCACAGATGGATTGAAGGGCAACGCCTGGAGCGTCGCAGGCGCAACGTCACCGACTTGACGCAGCCAGGCAACCACCTGTTTGTTGTCCACTCGACGAACAACGCCACCAACGAGTTCATAGACGCCGGAATTCAAGCCGTTGATAATTCCAGGGGCAAGTTCCGCGTCAGACCCAAGTGTTACAGTACGAATCGGCACAGATGCCACCATCGATGTCGCTCCTTTTTCACGTCAAACGCCGGTCGCACGAGCACGGACGAGAAGCCCAGCGCTGCTCACCCTTCTGCGGAGAAAACCGTTCGCCGCTGCTGGCAGTCACGGCGCCGGTCAGGCGCCTCGTGCTCCAATAGACGTGAACGCTGTGAGAGATATGTATGGTTACAGCCCCTGTAGACCGACCAATCATGATACTATGAGAAGAGTATCGCGTGTGTCAGATGGAAACGTATGAAAATCGCCGTACTTGCCGACATTCATGGCAATCTCCCCGCACTCGAAGCCGTTGCTGCCGATATCGCTACCTGGAACCCCGACGCCGTCGCCGTTGGCGGTGATGTGGTCAATCGTGGTCCATCTTCTGCCGCGTGCCTGCGCTTCGTTCAGGAGCGCTGCGCCGACAGTGGCTGGCGCCTGATCCGCGGGAACCACGAAGATTATGTCATTTCCGTCATGCACGATCCGACTGATCGCCCCGGTATCGAAGGAGCAATCCGGCGCAATGTGCGCTGGACGGCGGATCAACTCGGTGTGGCGGCGGCAGACCTGGAACAGTTGCCGGAGATGATCAGGATGTACGATCCTGCGGGTGGCGAGGTGCGTATTGTGCACGCATCAATGCGTCACAACCGCGACAATGTGCTGGCAACCACCCCCGATGACGAACTGCGCGCGCAGATTGCGCCTCCCTGCCCTTTGATCGTCGTCGGACATACGCATCGTCCGCTCATCCGGCGGATCGACTCAACGCTGGTCGTGAACGTTGGATCGGTGGGACTGCCGTTCGATGGCGATACGCGCGCGTGTTACGGACGTATGGAGTGGCGCAATGGAATCTGGCGCGCCGAAATCGTGCGCCTGCCGTATGACCGCGAACGGGCGGAGTATGACTTTATTGCGACCAGGTATCTGGATACCAGTGGTCCGGTGGCGCGCCTCGTGTATGATGAGTTCCGCACCGGCTGGCCCCGCATTTACACCTGGGTGTCGCGGTATCGCGATCCGGTGCTTGCCGGTGATATATCGGTCGATGAATCGATTGACGAGTTGCTGGCGCTCTGCGACGGCGGACCGCCCCCCGACTGGAAACAGCCGTCGGCGCCGTTTTCCTGAACGATCCCGGCGATATATTGCAGACGCGGGGATATGCGAAGTACGCGCAGAGCGAATGTCGGACATGAGGGGCAGGCGGATGACAGGTGTGCTGGTGCAGAAGCGCTCAGACGCCGGGCGCACGCCAGCCGCTCACGACGCAGGCAAACCCCGGATGCTCAGACGCCGGGCGCA
>DAOUBK010000032.1:0-1864 GCA_034432635.1 Roseiflexus sp. | reverse complement strand
ATTTCGGCTCGTTGAAGAGCACTGAAACTCGCGGATTATCAACTCCACAAATAATTCGAGCTGGATTTCGGCAATTTCGGCTCGTTGAAGAGCACTGAAACCTCATTTTCTTGGGCGTGCCATGGCTGCTTGCAGCTGATTTCGGCAATTTCGGCTCGTTGAAGAGCACTGAAACGTCTACTCCCATCAGTAACCCAAGCGCCCCCCCCTATTTCGGCAATTTCGGCTCGTTGAAGAGCACTGAAACGCTTCGTATCAAGCATCGAATGTGCCAGTCGTGGCGCAATTTCGGCAATTTCGGCTCGTTGAAGAGCACTGAAACGCGGAAGGGCTGGAAGGCGCGGCATTTGCACTAAAAGATTTCGGCAATTTCGGCTCGTTGAAGAGCACTGAAACGTGCGTAAGGCGCAGTACGAAAAGCAACTTGCAGAAATTTCGGCAATTTCGGCTCGTTGAAGAGCACTGAAACAGTGCGCTGAAGATGTCTTCAGGCCGTGGCGAGAACATTTCGGCAATTTCGGCTCGTTGAAGAGCACTAAAACTTATTTTCCGGGCGCGGGTCTTCCCTGCGCGCTCGATTTCGGCAATTTCGGCTCGTTGAAGAGCACTGAAACCAGTACAGTCGTTCGCGAACGGCTTTACACACCATAAATTTCGGCAATTTCGGCTCGTTGAAGAGCACTGAAACAGGTCATCTCCGCTCAACCGGCCGACAGTTCACGCATTTCGGCAATTTCGGCTCGTTGAAGAGCACTGAAACATCGCCAAAAGCCACGGCACGCCAATGGCAATGAGCGATTTCGGCAATTTCGGCTCGTTGAAGAGCACTGAAACCCCAGTTTCTCGCCGCATACCTCGCGAACCGGGCCGCATTTCGGCAATTTCGGCTCGTTGAAGAGCACTGAAACCTCAAAAGTTGACCGCCAGCTGGTCACTTGCATGCATTTCGGCAATTTCGGCTCGTTGAAGAGCACTGAAACCTTTCGCGCTTGCAGATCGGGCGCGAGACAACAAAATTTCGGCAATTTCGGCTCGTTGAAGAGCACTGAAACATCATTCAGCAAGACTTTGGCCAACGCCAACTGGAGATTTCGGCAATTTCGGCTCGTTGAAGAGCACTGAAACTGGTTGACAAGCTAAAGGAGGCGCTTTTTGTGTAAAGATTTCGGCAATTTCGGCTCGTTGAAGAGCACTGAAACATTTCCCTATTCCTTGCGGTCCAACAAGCACAAGCAATTTCGGCAATTTCGGCTCGTTGAAGAGCACTGAAACACATTGCAAACGGGTAGGAGTGGGGGTATGACGTTTATTTCGGCAATTTCGGCTCGTTGAAGAGCACTGAAACCAGGCGTGGCACTTGACGTGTCGGTCATTGACGGCAATTTCGGCAATTTCGGCTCGTTGAAGAGCACTGAAACTCGTCGTAGTCAATTGGATCGTCAATACATGTAAAAATTTCGGCAATTTCGGCTCGTTGAAGAGCACTGAAACGCGTCCACACTTCGGCGTTGGGTCCCAATCCTCGGATTTCGGCAATTTCGGCTCGTTGAAGAGCACTGAAACCGCTCGTTGGGCGCGGTCTGGCACTGTCTGATATTATTTCGGCAATTTCGGCTCGTTGAAGAGCACTGAAACGCATCGTGCAGCTGGGCGAGCGCACTGCTCTTTGCATTTCGGCAATTTCGGCTCGTTGAAGAGCACTGAAACGTTGACAAGCCGCAGCGCTGGTCGCCATCGCGATCATATTTCGGCAATTTCGGCTCGTTGAAGAGCACTGAAACATCATAAATCGCGGCGCACGCGTTATTCAACATGAAGATTTCGGCAATTTCGGCTCGTTGAAGAGCACTGAAACAGATTGATT
>DAOUBK010000031.1:0-38275 GCA_034432635.1 Roseiflexus sp. | reverse complement strand
GGCGTGGAGCAGTGGCAGCTCGTCGGGCTCATAACCCGAAGGTCGGTGGTTCGAATCCACCCGCCGCTACCATATATGGACGGCTTACAGTTTTCTGTAAGCCGTCCTTTTTTATCCCCCTGAAGAGCGTGCGCCCGAACATAAATGTTCAAGCTGCGCTACGTGGTACAATGTCGAAAGTTGCGTCATTTCTATGTGTCAGGGCGATTGCTCGATGAATGATGGCATCTGTATCATTCCGATTCGTGGTATCGGCGATGTGCAGCCTGGTGATGATCTCGCCGCTGTTCTTGTCAGCGCACTCACTCGTAACAATACCGTGCTCGAGAGTGGGGATGTGCTGGTCGTTACCCAGAAAATCGTTTCTAAAGCAGAAGGTCGCATGGTGAACCTGCAAACCATCGAGCCGTCGCATCTGGCGCGTATGGCTGCGTTGCAGGGGCGAAAAGAAGCAGCATACTACGAGGTAGTGCTGCGCGAGAGCCGGCGTATTGTCAGGATGGATCGTGGTGTGTTGATAACTGAAACCCACCACGGGTTTATCTGTGCGAATGCCGGGGTCGATGAGTCGAATGTGGCAGGCGGGCGTTTTGTGACGCTGCTGCCGATCGACCCGGACGCCTCAGCGCTGCGTCTGCGGCAGACATTACTCGAACGCTACAACCTTGATGTGGCGGTTATTATTTCGGATACATTTGGACGTCCATGGCGCGAGGGGCAGGTAAATGTCGCTATCGGCGCTGCAGGCATTGCACCACTGGTTGATTATACGGGGCAGCAGGATGCATATGGCTATACCTTGCGTGCAAGCATCATCGCAGTGGCTGATGAACTGGCTTCGGCTGCAGAGTTGGTGATGGGAAAGGCAGATCAGGTACCTGTGGCTATTGTACGCGGGTATCGTGTCGTGCGCTCTGATGTGGGTGCACGGGCATTGATCCGTGCCCCCGAACGCGATCTGTTTCGTTAGATGTAAGGCGTGGATGGTGATGTCTGGTGAAGCAAACCGTTTATCACTTTCACTGGCAGACATTATTCGTGGGCGTCGGTCGGTGCGCCGCCTGGAAGACCGTCCCGTTCCACGCGATTATGTTCTGGCAATGCTGGAAGCTGCCCGCTGGGCGCCATCGCCGCACGGACGGCAGCCGTGGCGCTTTGTGGTACTAACCCGCGCTGAACCCAAGCGAATCCTGGCTGAAGCTATGGGCGCCGAATGGCGACGACAACTTGCGCTCGATGGTCAGGATGAGGCGACTATCGCGATGCGTGCACAGGCTTCGTATAAACGCATCGTCGGTGCTCCCGTTGTTATTCTGCCGTGTCTGTATACTGTCGATCTTGATGTGTATCCCGATGCACTGCGCAACGCTGCTGAAACAACGATGGCAGTGCAGAGTCTTGGATGCGCTATCCAGAATATGCTGCTGACGGCATATTCACTGGGACTGGACTGTGGCTGGATGTGCGCTCCGTTGTTCTGTCCGGCAGTCGTGACGTCGGCGCTCGATCTCGATCCTGCGCTTACACCCCATGCTCTGATTACAGTCGGGTATGCTGCGGTCGAACCGGTTCGCCGGGAGCGATTGCCACTCGATGCTTTGATTGTCCTCTTTGATTGATACGAGACAGGTTCTCTCCATGATTGTCGTGCTTGCGGGTGGCGTTGGCGCTGCTCGTTTTCTTGAGGGTCTGGTACAGGTCGTTCCACCTGAGGACATTGTCGCGATCATCAACACCGGCGACGACATGATCTTTCATGGATTGCATGTGTCGCCAGATATCGATATCGTGACATACACGCTGGCAGGGATCGTCGATGAGTCTCAGGGATGGGGAGTGCACGACGATACCACCCATGCGCTGTCTATGCTGGCGCAGTTAGGCGCAGAAACATGGTTCAAACTCGGCGATCGTGATCTGGCGGTGCATATTCGTCGCACTGAGCTGTTGCGTGCAGGGTGGACGCTCTCTGAGGTGACGGATGCATTTCGTCGTGCATTGAAGGTAGGTGTCCGGCTGCTGCCTATGAGTGACGACCAGGTGGCGACTGAGATTTGCACTCCAGAGGGCTGGCTGCATTTTCAGCAGTATCTGGTGCAACGCCGTGCACGCGACGAGGTGCTTGGGGTACGTTTCGTCGGCATCGACCGGGCGCGCCCGGCGCCGGGAGTGATCGAGGCGTTGCAGCAGGCGGATGCGGTGATCATCGCACCAAGCAACCCGGTCGTCAGTGTTGGTACGATCCTGGCAGTACCCGGTGTGCGTGATGCGGTCGCTTCGACGCAGGCGCCGGTCGTGGCAGTCAGCCCGATCGTGGCAGGTGCACCAATCAAGGGTCCGGCAGCTCCGCTCATGCGTGCGGTCGGGCTGGACGTGTCTGCATGTGGTGTGGCGGTTTGCTACCGTGGCGTGATTGACACGCTGATTGTCGATCAGGCGGACGCCAAACTGACTGACGAGATTCGCGCATTCGGTTTGGAGGTGGTGGTTACCGATACCATCATGCGTGGACACGCTGCCAAACGTCGCCTGGCGGAAATGACTCTGAACGCAGCAAGAACCGCAACCCGTCGCCGATCGTAATAGAAAAAAGTTGCATGCTCATCCACGCTATTGTTCCGATAAAGGAATTGCACAGGGCGAAACAGCGTCTCGCGCGTGGGCTCGACGTACCCGAACGGCAGGCATTGTCGCTGGCGATGCTCGAAGATGTGCTGGTCGCATTATCGCGCTCGCCGGTCAGTCGTGTCATCGTGATCGGTCGTGATGTGGAAGCCCGGCATACAGCGTGCGCTCATGGTGCGGTGTTTGTGATGGACCGGTCCGCCAGTCTCAATGAGGCACTGCATCAGGCTGCGGCAGATGTACCCGATTATACTGCAGTGCTGGTGGCGCCGTCCGATCTACCACTCCTCGATGCCGGGGATGTTGTAGCATTGACCCATATATCTGGCGACGATCCGGGAGTCGTCATTGCGCCGGCTCACGATGGCGGAACGAACCTGCTCCTCGTCAATCCGGTGGCAGGATGGACGTTTCTCTTTGGTCCTGCTAGCCTTACGCATCATATTGCAGAAGCACGACGGCGTCAGTTGCCGGTGTACCTGTTGCGCTTGCCACATCTCGAGCGGGATATCGACGACATCGACGATCTGATCTGGCTGGTGCAACAACCCGGCAATACCGCAGCGCAGCGACTGGCACGGATGTTTCTAGAACGAAAGGGAACACAGATATGGCAGTCATCGGATATGCCGCCGCACTAGAGCAGTTTCACCCGAACGACCTGCTGGCATACTGTCAACTCGCCGAACGGCACGGATTCAAAGGCGTCATGGCAGCGGATCATTTCCAGCCGTGGGTGCCGCAACAGGGTCATAGCGCGTTTGTCTGGAGCTGGATGGCGGCGCTCGGTGCGACGACTGGTACGCTAACGTTCGGTCCCGGTGTGACCTGCCCATCGTTTCGATACCATCCGGCAGTCGTTGCGCAGGCGGCTGCCACACAGGCGGCAATGACCCCCGGTCGTTTCTGGCTGGGATTGGGAAGTGGCGAGGCGCTGAACGAACGGGTTGTCGGCGGTGTCTGGCCCGAGCCGCACATCCGCTTACAGATGCTCCAGGAAGCGGTTGGCATCATCAAGAAGCTGTTCACCGGAAAAGTTGCCCGCCATGACGATGGCAGGTATTTCAAAATGGAGCGGGTTCGCCTGTGGACACTGCCGTCGACCCCACCGCCAATCTATATCGCCACTGCCGGACCGGTGACTGCTGAATGGGCGGGGAGGGAGTGTGATGGGATCATTACACCCGGTGCGAGCCTCGACAAACTGCGTATGCTGTTGGGGAAATTTGAAGAAGCGGCGCGAAAAGCCGGAAAGGATCCTGCCCGGATGCCCAAACTGCTTCAGTTGCATATGTCGTGGGCGGAAACCTACGAGGAGGCGATGCAGAACGCATTGACCGAATGGCCCAACGGTGGTATGCCCTTTCCTAAACAGGATATTCGTAGCCCGGAAGATTTTGCCGAGATCGCCAAACTGGTGCGTCCCGAAAATTTCAAGAACCGTATGTTGATTTCGCCTGATCTCGACGAACATCGCGCCTACATTCAACAGTTCATCGACCTGGGTTTCGATGAGATACATGTCCACAATGTTGGGCGCAATCAGGAACAGTTTATCAAGGCGTTCAGCGAGCAGGTCATTCCGCGCCTGAAAGCGTGATCAACGTTACACGGCGGTTGCACGGTTGCACGGTGGTAATTAGGGTTTCTCCAGCCTTTCATCCGCGCCTTGCAAGGGAAACTGCACACGTACATCGAGTCCTGGAAAGGAGCGCTCTATGTCTGACTCTGCAGCGCAGGTCGCAGCGATCCCGGAGTCGCACCGCGATCTCCTGGAACGCCCGTTGATTATGATTCTGGCTACAATCTTGCCTGATGGCACGCCGCAGGCAACGCCGGTCTGGTTTCATTTCGAGGATGGTTATATCTACGTGAATACCGCCGTCGGTCGGCTCAAGGATCGCGCTATCCGGGCGAACCCATATGTTGCGCTGGTTGTCGTCGACCCGGAGAATATCTACCGTTATATTCAGGTACGCGGTCCGGTTGTCGAAGTGAATGAAGAAGAGGGACGCGCCCACATCGACTATCTGGCGTGGCGGTATACCGGGGTAGAGCGGTATACATCGAACCCGCCGGATCAGCGGCGGGTTCGGTTCAAGATTGCGCCGGAGAAGATCAATGTGATGGGGTGACATCCCCTATTCAGGCTTGCGACGTCCGGCGAATGGCATCAGACGCACCGGTTGACGCGCTGGTTCTTGCTGTTGAGCGCAATAGGTTGCCAGTTCAGCATTGTAGCCGCAGGCGTTGCAGATTGGCAGGCCGCCTGGAACACGATAGTGCACCGTGGGGCGGCCACAATCGGGGCAATACTGAACCGAACCCTTCAAACCATCAAGCCCGCTGTCTTTCAATCTTATGACCATGGTGTACTCCTTTTGCAGGATCAACGTAGGGTGCGCGCCGCTTTCGTAGCGACCATACCACGCGATCCCTGCGTTGTAGCCCTGGTGTAACCATGGTGTAATCCCGGCGTGACTGTGGTGAGGCTGCGGTTGCCAAGCGTCTTGGACATGCGGGGTTGCGCAGAGGTTCTGGCACGAGCAGATCACGAAAAGCGGTGGGGAAAGATTCGACAGGTGGCTTGCGAGCGGTACGAGCGGCTTGCGAGTCGCCCGTACCGCCCATCCCATCGTCGCTATACGCCGGTACGCTGCGCTTTCTGCAATGCGCGCCAGAGCACTTCCGCCCGGATTGGCAGTTCAGTCACGCGGACGCTGGTTGCATCGCGGATAGCATTGGCGATCGCGGCAGCACCTGCGGTGATCGGTGGTTCGCCGACGCCGCGTGCGCCGAAAGGACCGTGGGGCGACGGGTTTTCCACCAGCACCGTCTCAATGTCCGGAACCTGGTCGAACGCCGGCAGGTTGTAATCCATGAAACTGGCGGTCAGCAACTGACCGTACTCATCATAGATCATCGCTTCGTACAACCCCAAACCGATGCCCTGTACCGAGCCGCCGTGGATCTGCCCAGTGACCATCGTCGGGTTGAGGGCGAAACCGACGTCCTGAACGGCAACGTACTGTTTCAGTGTCACCTGTCCGGTTTCGGGGTCGACGTGAACCTTTGCCAGGTGCGCCACGAAGCCTGGTGCATTCTCAGAAACTGCGGCGCTTCCTTCGGCAATGATCGGACCTGATCCACCTGCTTTGCTTTCGGCGATGGCTGCCAGCGTGCCAATCGGGACGGCTTTGTCGGGAAAGCCCTTAACGCTCACGACTCCGTTACGGAGTTCGAGATCGGCGGCACTGGCTTCGAAGTGATCGGCAGCAATCTCGATCAACTTCTCACGAACAGCGCGCGCAGCCTTCGCCACCGCACCCGCAACGCTGTAGGTCGTCTGACTGCCGCCGGAGGGACCGGCAAACGGACCACTGCGGGTATCGCCCTGGATGAGCTCGACCTGTTCCGGTGGAATGTCGAGAATCTCGGCAGCGACGAGAACGAGGGAAGAATTGACGCCAGAAATATCGACCGATCCGACGTGGACGCGCACGGTGCCATCAGTGTCCACACGGCACACGGAAGCGGCGGGCGACATGCCACAGGGCCATCCGCCGATAGCGATACCGACGCCTTCATTCGGACCGACCTGCCGATCCTTCCAGGCAGGATGGTCGCGCAACCGTTCCAGCACCAGTTTCAGACCGATATGGGGCCAGGGATCGTTGTTGCCCATAGGATCGCTGGTTTCTGCCGCATTTTGTAATCGGAACGTGAGAGGATCACGACCGAGTGCGCGCGCCAGGTCTTCGATCGTCGATTCGATGGCAAAGGTAGCAGTTGGCGCGCCGGGAGCGCGATAGGCGCCTGCCTGTGGTTTGTGCGTCAGTACCTCGTAGCAGTCGATCCGCAGATTGGGACATTTGTAGTACCCACCAAGCAGAATACTGACAATGCCGCCCAGGGTAAAGGGAAACACCCCGTTGTCCATTAGCACGCGCGCCTGTATTGCCGTTAGTGTGCCATCGGCGCGTGCACCGACCTTCAGTTCCACAATCGCGGCGGGCGAGGGCGTGGTCGAAAGAAAATCCTCGGTGCGGGTCAGCACCAGGCGAACTGGACGTTTGAGCGTGACGGCCACAGCCGCGACCAGCGGATCGATAATGCCATACTTGGCGCCAAAACCGCCACCAATCGTCATCGGAACAACGCGCACCTTGTGCTTTGGCAGCGACAGAAGACGCGCCACCTCGTCACGCACGCTGAACTGACCCTGCGTGCTGGTATACACAGTCACGCCGCCACGATAGGGATCGGGTTCGGCAACCGATGCATGCGGCTCCAGATACCCCTGATGCACCATCGGCGTGCGGTACACCCGTTCGATGACAACATCGGCTTCGGCGAAGCCGCGTTCGACATCTCCACGCGCAAAGTGAACTTCATCGTGGATGTTCGAAGGTGCGCCAGTCGTTTCCTGTTCACCCTTGTCTACCGCCGCATGCGCAGCTGTCAGGTCGGCGCCTTCTTTGGGCAACCCTGCGGGCCAGATAACCGGTGCATCGGGGGCAGCAGCCTTGCGCATATCGACGAGTGGCGTCAACGGTTCATACTCGACGACAACACGATCGGCGGCGTCGCGTGCTGCTGCTTCGGTTTCGCCAACTACCACAACGACCGGTTGACCGCGCCAGAGGACACGATCTTTCGCCAGAACCGCACTGTGGCGTGAATTGACTGCCCGGTTGCGTGTGGGCAGGTCGTCGGCGGTCAGCACAGCGACGACACCGGGAGCCGCCTGGGCAGCGCTCCGGTCGATAGCGACGATCCGTGCGTGGGCGTAGGGACTCAACACCAGACACGCATGCAGCATGCCGGGGAGCGACAGATCACCCGCATACTTTGCATTGCCGGTGACTTTCTCCAACCCTTCGATGAGACGATGACCCTTGCCGAGATAGCGAAACGTCGATCCATTGTGCGACACAGGTTTCCTCGCTTCTACTCTTCCTCGAAGATTGCACGAACGCGGAACATGCCATCCTGCTGTTCAGGAGCGTTTGCCAGCGCCTGTTCGCGCGGTAGTGACGGACGAATCTCATCCTCGCGCAGAACATTGACCAGATCGGTGACCTGTGCAGTTGGTGGTACAGTACTGACATCGATCTGTTGCAGCATTTGAAAATGGTCGAGAATGTTGGACAGTTGATCGCGCATCTTCTCCAGTTCGACAGGAGAGAGGCGCAGGCGCGCCAGCCGCGCCACATGGGCAACATCGTCGAGAGTAAGTACCATAGTTCCTCCTGTAAGCCAATTTCTATGGCGTTGTTGGTGTTGGTGTACCGGTCGGCGTCGGCACCGGCTCAGGGGTGCCCGGTGTCGTCGTTGATTGGGTATCGATATCGGGTGTTGCCGTCGGCTCAGGTGTTGACGTCAGCGGCAGGCGGAGCGTGACAAAAACCCGTGGCGTCGGCGGAACCAGAGTCACTCCTTCCGGCAACGAGAATGTTGGTTCGAGTTCATACGTTCCAGGTCCTAAACCGCGAACATTGATCACACCAAGCAGTTGTGTACTGGACAACGCTTCGAGTTGTGGCGATGATCCTGTGACGGTGATCGACACAATCGCCGGACTGAGCGACGCCAGTAAGCCATCACTGATACCAATGACCTGTACTGATGCCGGTACCGTCACCTGAAATGGTCGGTTGATTGGCACAATGGTGACGGTCACAACCGCGTCGGACGGCTCGCCGAAGCGCAACTGAGTACCGCGTGGCGGTATGAGTGCCACCGTGCGGGTCAATGTTTGTGTCGCGCCGGTAACGTCGACATCCCCGGTCACGACGTTCTCTGCATCATCGAGCGGTCCTGAACTGCCGGTCAGCGTGACCAGCAATGGCGAGACCGATACGCCAGCAACAATATAGCCGCTGGCGGGAACACCGGTGACCGATGGCACAACTGGCACGCGCTTGAGACCAACACTCGAAATGATCGGCACCAATACATCGACAGTCGCTGGATCGACGGTAACGCCGGCGATTGGTTGGCCATTTTCATCGATCGGTTCGAGTGTCCGTGGTGAATTATAATTTGCCGTCAGACGGTCGATATCAACACGCGCGCGTACTAACGCCACTCGTTCAACGCGCCCTTGAGGTCCACGTACCGTTACACTGGTGACAGGTTGCCCACGCGAGGTGACCTGTGGCGTGCGCGCCTCGAACCCAAATGGTACGATACCGGTTGTTTCGACCGTCAGCGCCACCGTTCGAGTGATTTCCTGATCCAGACGAACGAGCAAATATTCGGGTTCAGCGCTTGCCCGCAAGCGAAGGGAGCGCGTGGTCACCACGTTAACCGGTACATTATGCTCACCCGGTCCGCGTCCGGTAAGATCCACGAAGGGGCGCAGATCACTGGCCCGCACATTCCGTACCGTTTCATCGTCCGCCAGGACGGTAATATCGACCTCAGGGCGCTGAGCGCGTGGTAGACCTTCTTTGTCGATCACGACCAACCCCGGCGCCAGACCTTCAAGATCGACCGGCACATTCTCATAGGCGATCGACCGATCCGGATTCTGTGTGTAGGATACGAACACCCACAGCGCAAATGCCAGGATGAGCGCCAGCAGGAAACGTAACGCCGGAGTGTTCAGGAAATCCACGATAATGACCTTTCGAGCAATCTAGGTTTTTAGCGCCTCATCGAGTTGCACCTTGAGCAAACCTGCCAGCATGCTGCGCAGGCGCGCTTCGTTCAGGTAACTGACCATACGTCCGTCGTGCACCAGCGAAATCGCCCCGGTTTCTTCGGAAACCACCACTGCAATCGCATCGGATTGTTCGGAGATGCCTTTCGCCGCGCGATGGCGTGTGCCGAGACGCCGTGGTCCGACAATATCTTCGCTGAGCGGCAGAACGACGTTCGCAGCCAGGATTCGATTGCCCCGCACAATGACCGCCATATCGTGCAGCGGCGCGTTGGGATAGAAGATATTGAGCAGGAGTGGCACCGCAAGTCGTGCATCGAGAATGACGCCGCGATCGGCATACTCCTGTAATCCAGTTTCACGCTCGATCACCATCAGCGCGCCGATGCCCTGTTGCGAGAGTTGCTGAGCGGCGCGCGAGATGCCGATCACCGTTTCGATCAACTCCGACCGGTTGGATCGCGAGAACGGTCGTCCAAGCAGATCATTGGTACGCCCCAGACTTTCCAGTGCGCGACGCAACTCGGGCTGGAACAGCACCGGAATTGCCACGATCAACGCCGGTTGAATCGCATTCTCGATCAGCCAGCGGAGCGTCTCGAGCGGCAATATCGAGCTCAGCACAATCGAAATTGCCAGCAAAATGCCGAAACCGCGCAACAACTGCACGGCGCGCGTGCCGCGAATGACGCCGAGCAGCCAGTAAAAGATCAGTGCAACGATCGCAATATCAAGCAGTGCGCGCGGGTCAACGAAGGGATTGAGGCGATCGACGAGGCGACTAATCCACTCCAGGATGCTACGAATGTCGGGCATAGCGTTCCATCGGTGCAAGGCAATACCAGGAATAGCCTGCGGTTGAACATGGGCCGCCACTATCCTGGTGATACGGCACAAAGATGCCGCCTCGATCGGTCTGTACAGGGCAGTGCGTTTCTGGTGGTTTCGTGACCATCACTGCGTGGCGCCCAGTCACCGTTTCTCTGCCTGTTGTTGTTCGAGCATACGCCTGGCTGCCGCCTGTAACGCTTCGACACGCTCAATCTCCACGTCTGGCAACTTTGCCAGGCGGTTATAGATGCGAATTGCCTGTTCATACTCCTGCCGACGCATAAGTGCATCGCCTAACTGGAACAGATTATCGGTATCGTTCTGATCCAACCCGTAGATCTGGTGCATTTCGGCAATCGCGTTATCCAGGTCGCGGCGTTGGAGCAGGATGCGGATGATCTGTTTCTTTTGCGCGATGGCTTCGCGTGTCATACCTGCCAGCGTGTACATGAACGAAAGCCACTGGCGTGCTTCGATATCGTTGGGCGCGATATGCACAATTTTGTCGTACAGTGCGCGTGCCTCGGCGTGTTTGCCGAGCGTCCAGTGAACCTCAGCCGCCTGTTGCAGGTTGGCGATGGCATCCTTGATCTGCCCCTCTTTGCGCTGTAGTTCGGCGACGCGCACCAGCGCTTCGACGCCCTTATCCAGGTAACCGCGACGGATATATATTCTTGCCAGGCGGTTGGCGACCACAGTATTGTTCGGCGCCAGGCGCAGCGCGCTTTCAAGCGATTCGATGGCGCGATCCAGCATCTGACGCTGCTCATAGTGGCTTGCCAGTTCTTCAAGTTGCGCCAGCGCTTCGTTCAGGCGTCCCTGACGGAAATAAATATCGGACAGTTTCGTATAGATCGCCCGGTCATAGGGCAGGAACTGCTTGGCCTCCTGCAGGGCATGTTCAGCGCCTTCCAGATCGCCGACCGCGGCATATGCTTCTGCCATGCGACGCACGATTTCGCCCTGAGAGAGGGGTGTTGAGAAGGGGTAGCGGGCGCTATCGGGTGGGGACGCTACCGGTTCCAGTGCAAGACAGAGTTGAAGTTGCGCCAGCGCTTCGCTGGCCTGTCCCAGCGCGATGTGACTGTCCGCCAGCGCTTGATGAACAAGATGCGGCATCAGGAATGGATCGCGCTCGTTCTGCAACAGTTCGAGCGCCTGTTCGAGCTCAAGGATCGCCGACTGATGCTGACCGGCGTTTTGCTGAATGATACCCAGGATGTAGTGAAGAACGGGCAGATCGGCGACCAGAAACGCAGCGCGATACTCTGCCTGCACCTCATTCAGGCGTTGTGGATGCTGTTTAATCTGTTCGAGAAGCGTTGCCAGTGATTGCCAGACAGCGACCGGTTGTTCACCCATGATCGCCAGCGTCAGATTGATACGCGCAATATTGACCGGATTCCGCTGGTCGAGTTCGAGGGCGCGGCGGAAGGCGACTAGCGCCGATTCGGTGCGTTCGAGTTTCAGCAGCACCTGTCCGTACTGCGCGTGGAGATCGGCGTTGGCAGGCGACCATTGCAGCACGCGGCGATACTCTTCGAGTGCTTTACTGGTCTGCCCCATGCGAAAGTACGCGCCAGCCACCACGGCGAGTTGCCGGGCAGCTTCTTCGTTGCGTCCTTCGGCGTGCAGTAATTCTGCCAGTCGTGAACGCGGCAGGATCGTGTCGGGCGATAACTCGATCAGGCGATAGTAGACATCGATAGCGCGTTGTGGTTCACCACGCGCCACATACGTGTCGATCAGCAACTGATACTTAATCAACGCTTCATCCCGGCGTCCATCACGTTCGTAGATTTCACCCAACCGCAGATGGATCGGGAGGTAGTCCGGGTTGAGCCGGATGACTTCCAAGCAGGCATCGTTGGCGGCCAGCATCAATCCCTGCTCGATGTATTTTTCGCTTGCCTGCACATACCGCACACACAGTTCGTCCAATCCGGTTGTGTCGAGTGGAGTAATAGGCATAGCCGGAGCACGTTCAGGAGGTGGCAGCGCTTCGAGCACCTCCAGCGGATCGACCGGTTCGGCGGCAACAGGGACAACCGTTGCCGGTCGTTCACTGTCCGATTTCTGTGCCTCTGGTGCGCGTAAGAAATCAGTGATCGGACGGATCTTGCCCCATGTTTCGGGCATGGGGCTCTCGGATGGCGGTTCGGGTTCGAGAGTGGGTGGTTGGGGCGACAGTGCGCCGGTGCCAAGTGTGCGAAGCTTGGCGAACATGTTTCGTTCGGTCAGATCTTTGGCTTTCTGGCGAAACTCATCGGCGCGTTCGCGTCCCCAGCGTTTGCTCTGGAGGAAGTTTGCCAGCGTTGAGTAGAGAGTTGCCGCGCGTGCAATGTCATTGAGCTGGATATAGATCTGTGCTGCACTCTCGTACATCTGGATCATATCGTCGGCTTCGGCACGCCCGATCGACTCCAGCGGGAGGAGGCGAATGGTTTGCTCATACTCCTGCGCCGCTTCGGGAAGTTTCCCCAACTCCTGATATGCCTGACCGAGCATGTAGTGTGCCGAGAGCGCGTACTCCTGATCGCCAGCGGCGCTCTGCAACAACTCAATGGCGCGCTGATAGTCGCCCCGTTCCTGGTACAGTAACCCCAGGCTGTAAAAGATATCACTCCGGTCGGTCCCCAGTTTCAGTGCACGCTCGTACTGTTCGATGGCGCCATCGATGTCGCCGGCTTCCTGTCGTTCGTGCGCCAGTGCAACGATGCGTTCGACAGCGATCTGAGCGCCGCGCAGACTGCCGGTTCCGGCAATTGGCAGCGGAATGGCATCGGTGGCTGCGGGTGTCGCCTCGATTGCCGATTGGACCGTCGTCGCCAGGGTATCGTGAAGCGTGGCGATCATTTCCCTGGCTTCGCGGTTGTCCGGCTCATAGCGCAGCGCTGTTTCTGCCAGGTCTACCGCCCGCTCGAGGCGTCCATGCGCCTGAGCGCGTCGCGCCAGATCGAGGTATTGCGCTGCCGCTTCTACCGGTGCGCCCTGCCCAGCGAGTAACTGTGCCAGCCGTGCGCGCTGATCATCGGCGTCGGGTTGCAGGCGCAGCGCTTCACGCAACGCATCGATCGCGCGGGCTGCCAGTTTGCGGCTGATCTGCAGGTCGGCGAGTTGCACGTAGGCAGTCGTTGCTGCCTGTGGATCGCCGAGGCGCTCATAGGTGCGTGCCAGATATTCCAGATAGAACGGATTGCTGGCATCGGCGCGGCGCAGTTCTTCGAACATCTGGAGCGCCTGTGCATATTTTGCCGTATTGAAGAGCGCTACTGCAGCGGCTGAACGTGCGTCGAGATCCTGAGGAAACTCCTGAAGTGCGCGAATTGCCTGTTTCAGGGCTTCGTCCCAGTTCATGAGCCGCGCAGCCTCGCGGCTTTGCTCCATAGCGCGGTCGAACAATGCGCGATTGCCTGGCATGAATGACCTCTGATGCGGCAAACTGGCGTGGATGCTCCTTCAGTGGAGCAACATGACTCCGGCAGCGCGACGGATCGCGCAAAAAACCAGTGATAATGATAGCACAAAACGCTCGTATCGGGGAATAGTTGTTATGATGGAGTAATGATAGCGCTATTTCACGCGACGTTGGGCGCCTGAGATCGGGTAGCGTTGTGCGATTGGCAGTCGGCGGTAATCTGCGGCGTCGATAATAATATGTTCTTCGCACAGGGCACGGTCAGACATGCGTGAAAAGATACGCGGATCGATCTTTTCCGGTTTGCAATTGCTGGTGATGACGGTTGGCAGGGCAAAATTGTACCGATGGTTGATAATCTGAAAGAGTTTTTCACGCGCCCAGGGGGTGGTATTTTCGGTACCGAGGTCGTCGAGAATGAGGACATCCGCCTCGCGAATATCTTCAAAACGTTGATCGTACTCGATCTCGCTCGACGGACCGAACGTCGAGCGCAGATGGTCGAGCAGGTCGGGCACAACGGCGAAGAGGATGTGGTAATGGTTCTGGAGCAGTTGATTGGCGATGGCCGCCGCGAGGTGCGTTTTGCCGCAGCCATAGTTGCCGAACAGAATGAGCCATCCACGCGGATGGCGGGCGTACTCCTGCGCGCGCAGATAGGCACGACGCACGCCGGGCACATTCGGGTTGAAGGTCTCGAACGTCTTATCGAGGAACGCAGCCAGGTTGCTGATCTCCAGCAGACGCGCTGCGTCGCGCTGCTCCTGTTCCGCCAGTTTGCAGACGCACGGAAAGAGCCTGGCAAAATCGGGATGACCGTATGGAACCGCTTTCTTGTAGAAGCCGGCGCCGCCGCAGTGCGGGCATACCTCACTACTGGAGGTCGGAGACGTCGCTGCCACGGCGGAAGAGGTTGCCGTAGGCGCCACTGGTGTATTTTTCAACATCGATAGGTCGGTCGGTGCGATCCTGCGCATCGTTTCGTCCATTGGCAGCCCACCTCTCAAGTATCTTTTTGACATAACGCCACGAACGGACGTTGGCACGCACCGCTTCCCGCAGTGCATCTTCGATCCAGTGCGTCGGGTAGCGCTCCTCCGCTTCCCGCAGGTCGTCGAGCAGCATGGGAGTGACCAGCCCGATATTCTGCTCGTACAGGGTGATCAGCGAGGGACGCTCGTCCGGCAGGGAGGGGTTGGGTGCAAGTGCGATACCCGCTTGCCCCACCTGTTTAACCCACGCACGGTTGGCAGCAGTGTTCACGACATACCAGCTCATGCTGCGTGCACCATCGGGCAGCGCAACGTGGAGGAGGGTGGTGCGACGCACAGCGGCGTCGATCCCCTCAGCAAGCAGTTCTTCCGGCGGACGTAAACGTGTAATGGCGCGTAACCCACGCCGCAGGACACGATCCGCCGCCAGTTCGTCCCAACTGATCCGCCGGGGCGCCGGTCCGCGCTGGCGGCTCAGGCGATAGAATATGTGCAGCGTGACCTTGAGTTCGCTGGGGAGCGTGATCTGCGGCAGCACCTCGGTGAAGAACTCGACCGGCAGCCCGACCAGTGTGTCAGTTGTAAAACCGGTGAACGTCATCCGCGCCTGTACTCCTGGATGCGTAACGTGCATGTTCTAAGACGATTATATATCGAGACGTTCATCATTCCAACCGGGATCATCTCCAACAGCAGGTATGTCAGTACCCTTCCGGTGTACGGTAGGTCAGATCCATAAACCGTGTGGTTGATGGATCGAAACGCATCGGCACCACGCCAACAGGACCGTTGCGGTGTTTGGCGATGTGAATCTCGGCGATGCCTTTCTTGTCGGTGTTCGGGTCGTAGAGTTCTTCGCGATAGATGAACATGACGATGTCGGCGTCCTGTTCAATACTGTTATGAACTACAATATCATTAGCAACAAAGTTGTGCAGGCCTTCAACTGTGAGATCGTAGACTTCTTCCTCGCCATCAGCCTCGATTGAGAGGATCTCATCCCAGTAGACATCGCTGTTTGCCAGTTTCGCAATGTCCGCCGAGCCAACTACGTCAGCAAGACGAGCCGCTCGCTGCCTGCTTACATTCTGTTTGTAGAGTCCTGTACCGCAAAAGGCGACACCTAACCGCTCCTGAATTTCGCGGGAAGTCATCCCGATGCTCTGCTTGGCGGGAGTAACGTATATGCGCCATATCTCATGCGGAAGAACATCCCGATTGGTATTTTCCCTGTGCTGCGCCAGATAATCGGTAATTGCTTCTTGATGTAATTGCCGAGACACACCAAGTAATGCTAACTCAGCATTCTTCATCGTCGATATCACGGGGGTATCAAGCCGTCGCGGCAACGCCAGGAGCTCACCGATCGACAACTCATCAAGACGTTTCCAGCCATGAATACTCAGAAACTTATGGTTAGCGGTGGCACGAATAGTGCGCCCAAGCCGGGTTATCATTTTGTATACTAGCTTGCTTCCAGTCGCAAAGGCATGTGTGACTGGACGACATTCCAGTTTCCATGTTTCTGGATTAAGCGCCTGTACATTAAAACCACGCTTACCAACAAGGGAGTCAATACGACGATATGTCCCCTCATCAGGCAAGTAAATGAGTGTATCGCCAGAGAGACATCCTGACTCGCGCAGGTCGCTCAACATTGGTACATGGCTGGTGCGACCTTCGACAGCGCGCGAGAGTTGCGAAAGCGCAATCACCGGCACGTTCAACTCACGCGCCAGCGCCTTCAATCCGCGTGAAATCTCACTGACCTCCTGCACGCGATTCTCGGAACGGCGCCCCTGCATCAGTTGCAGGTAGTCGATAATGATCAGGTCCACCCCGGTGCGCGCCTGGAGTCGGCGCGCGCGACTGCGCACGTCCATAATGCTTAGCCCGGCGGTATCTTCGATATAGATCGGAGCGGCTGCCAGGCGTCCCATAGCGCTGATAACGCGCTCCATTTCTTCCTCGCGCAACTGCCCCAGGCGCAGGCGATGCGTGTCGATGGATGTTTCCATCGATAGCAGACGCTGCACCAGCTGTTCACGGCTCATTTCCAGGCTGAAGATACCGACCGTTCCCTGGTACTGCATGGCGACGTTGTGGGCAATACTCATTACCAGGCTGGTTTTGCCCACCCCTGGACGCGCGGCGAGAATGATCAGGTCGCTACGCTGCAACCCGCCGGTCAGCTGATCAAGATCGCGGAAGCCGGTCGGCAACCCGACCACTTCGCCACGATGTTCCTGGAGGTAGTTGATCTGCTCGTAGTACGCATCGATGACCTGACCGATATGAATGAAATCCTGGTTGGTGCGGCGCTGAGAGACCTCGAACAGGGTCTGTTCAGCGAGGTCGAGGGTTGTCTCGATATCCTGCTGTTCATCGTACCCCAGCGCAGCAATCTTGCCGCCAGCAGCGATCAGGCGACGGAGCAGAGCGGTGCGCTCGACGATCCGCGCATAGTATTCGACGTGGTACGACGTTGGGACGCTATCGACGAGTTCTGCCAGGTAGAGCACGCCGCCGACTGCTTCGAGCTGGTTGCGGCGACGCAGTTCCTCTGCGACGGTGCGGGTATCGGGGGGAATGCGGGCGTTGTAACATGCCAGCATGGCTTCGTAAATCTGCACATGCCGTTGCAGGTAGAAGTAATCCGCCTGGAGCCAGGGCGCAATTGCGATAATGGCATCGCGGTTGAGCAGGATCGAGCCGAGCGTTGCCTTCTCAGCATCGATGCTATGTGGTAGATTGGGAAGTGTGGTCATAATGATCCCCGGCGTCGAACACCGCATTGTCCGGTAGAGCGTCCCTTTTCAGGTGTCCGTAGTGCAGAGCTTTTTCACCCAGTTTTCGACAGGTTATCCCATATCTGTCCACAGGTGCCCTGAGAAGTGATAATGTGCCAGGGCGATTTGCCGTGGCACATTATCCAGACTGGATGTACGATCGAATGTCGCAGAGGGTCAGACTATCTCTGGATCGGGGGGTAACTGGATCGCCCCTTCCTCGCCCTCGACCACAATGTTGACCACCGCCTCGACGCCTGCCATCAGGCGGATGGTTACCGGATAGATGCCGATGCGCTTGATCGGCTCCTCCAGTTGGATCTTGCGGCGGTCGAATTCTACGCCGAGGATCTCGCCAATCTTTGCGGCAATATCACTGCTGGTGATCGAACCGTACAACCGGTCGAGTTCACCAACGCGCGCGGTGAAGCGCAAGGTTTGCCCATGCAGGCGTGCAGCGATTGTCTGTGCATCGCGGCGTGCCGCTTCTTCGCGCCGCCGTTGCGCAGCGATGCGCTCCTCTGCCTGCCTGATCTGCCCGCGCGTCGCCAGCACTGCCATCCCGCGCGGGATGAGATAATTGCGACCGTATCCGCCGGATACTTCTCGAATCTCGCCAGCAGCGCCAAGATTGGCAACGTCGTGCATCAACACAACTTTGATTTTACTTCCCACAGTCACGCTCCTGCAAAGATATGCTGCCAGATAACAATAAGGAAGCGCCGCTACCGACAGGGGCATCGGGCGCGTGTTAGTCAAACAGCGGTCATAGTATCACAGGATCGCCAGAAGTGCAACGGGCGCGCGTGTTACAGTGTCGCGCTGCTGATATCACATCTGGCAGAACAATATGCACATCCACCAGTGTTCGTTCCTCATCTACGCCGGTTGCCACAGAGTGAGACGGGACTCCCTCGCGGGGCGGTCTTAGAGCCTATCCGAATAGCCCATAATAATAGGGTTAGCTGAGGGGTAGGATTTTATTTTCGGATAGGCGCTTAGGGGCGGACAGAACGTTTGAGCAAAGATGCGTTTGCTGGGGTTGTAATGTGCAATCTACTGTTTTGTGCCCCTTTGGAACTTGCACCAGGCGGGACGGGTTTCAAAATCGCCAGTTCTGTTCTCCTGTCTAGGCAATGCTGTTTGAGACCTCTTGTCTGAAACAATCGGCTGCAGCTCTTTCGTCACCCGGATGCCGATCAAACGAGGATCCACATCTCACGAAGCGCAGGCACGAATAATCGCTGCAAGATCGCGCAACCCTTCGACGACCGCGATCGGCTGGGGGGTATCAGGTGGCAGCGTTGACCCGTGGCGGTTGATCCAGATGGCGCGCATACCTGCCATAGCCGCTCCATGCAGGTCGTGTTCAGGCGAATCGCCGACGAAGATCGCCTCGTGGGGCGCGACTGCCAGAGCACGCAGCGCAATATGGAAGATCTGCGGGTCTGGTTTGGCGCATCCAACTTCTTCTGAAACGATGATCGTGTGCATATACGAGGATAAGCGGAAGCGTTCGATCTTTGGGCGCTGCGACCACGATGGTCCGTTGGTGACAAGGGCAAGGCGATAGCGCTCGCCGAGGGTGGTCAGCAATGCTGGCGCTTCCGGATCGAGGGCCATCGTATCGAACCAGATATCGCAATAGTGCGTGAAAGCGTCATCGATCATGCGCTGATCGACAATACCCTGGGTACGCAGAAAGTCAGGCAATTGCTCGATCCAGACCTTCGCAGCCAGCGCCGTATGCACCAGCGTCTCCAGATCGTGGTGCGTATATGCAGCAACATTCGCCAAGGCGCTGCGCAGGCAGGTGATCCAGTGCGCCCGAAGATCATACAACGTGTTATCGAGGTCGAAAAGCACGGCACGAAGCATCGGGTTATGATCCCTTTCCTTCAGCAGGTGCATCGTCGCCAGGAGTACTGTCTGCTGTCGTGTTCGATCTGTTCAATGCGTCCCTGTGCGGCCAGGTATTCAAGGTGCGCCAGCGTTTCCGCCATAGCAAAGCGCATCTGGTGGGATGTGAGTTCCTGGAGCGGAAAGACCGCTGTGCATACATCGTATGCAGTTGCACCTGTACCGACGGCGCGTTCCGTCGCTGCCAGACGTTCGACGTGATGGACGCGCAGTTCTTCAAGGCGTTCGTGGAAGCGCGTGATCGGCGGTCCGTGTCCCGGCAGCGCCAGTGCCACATCGAGTTCCGCCAGGCGGTCGAGCGATGCGAGAAACTGCGCCAGCGGATTACCGCGTGTCCATCCCCATAGTCCAACATTGGGTGTAATTTTGATCAGCACTGCATCGCCACAGAGTAAGAGGCGTTCTTCAGCGCAGTAGAATACCAGATGATCATCGCTGTGTCCAGGTGTCGCAACTGGCACAAACACGCGCTTGCCGATAGTGAGCGGTTCGCCCTCCGAAAGATGTTCCAGAGCGACTGGTGTTGGATGGGTCATCAAGCGCAGGTTCGCAATATCCTCCGCTACAGTTGCCATCAGGTCGCGTGGCATGCCGTGCGCGCCAAAGAATGTGGCGGTCGTCTCGTGGGCGCGTGATTCGCTGTGCCACTGTGCCCGCGCAAATGCCGCTTCGCCTGCTGAAAGCGCCACGGGCGCACCCGACAAGCTCTGAAGCCAGCCTGCCATCCCATAGTGATCGGGATGCGCGTGGGTCAGCACAATGCGCCAGATCGATGTCGGATCAACGCTGTAGCGGTTGAATGCTGCGTGCCACGCCGCCTGACCCGGTGGATAATTAAGTCCGGTGTCGATGATCGTCCATCCGTCGTTATCACGCATCAGGTAGGCGTTCACGATTCGCAGTGGGAATGGCAGTGGCAACTGAACCTGATGGATGCCTTCCATGGTATCATGCCTTTCGTACAACCGAGCATCAAGGATCGTGTGTGATCGACATCGACATCGAAGAATTGCAGGTTTGGGCGCGCGAGTGCGGTGATATTGCACTGCGCTTGTTCAATCGTGTCAAGGCTCGACGCAAAGCCGACAACAGCCCGGTCACCGAGGTGGACGTAACGATCGAGCGCATGCTGGTCGAACGTCTCACGCAGCGTTACCCGGATCACGGCATCATTGGCGAGGAGCAGACAAAAATCGACATAACGAAAGAGTACGTATGGGCGCTGGACCCGATCGACGGAACCGCGTCGTTTGTTGCGGGTCTGCCAGTGTGGGGGATTTCGATCGGGTTGTTGCATCGTGGTGTTCCGCGCGCCGGGCTGTTCTACATGCCTCTTACCGACGACTGCTACTGGGCAGTTGGGGATCGCGCCTTCCTTGGTCGGCAGCCAATCAGCGTCGTTGGAGCAGCAGATGACGAATGGAGCAGTGAAGACTGGCTGGCTATTCCTTCCGACGCGCATCGCCGGCTTGACATTGATTTTATTGGTAAGACGCGCAGCCTGGGTTCCGCTGCTGCTGCGATCTGTTATGTGGCACGCGGCTCGGCGCTGGGTGCCGTTCTGACCTACGCAACCATTTGGGATCTGGCGGGCGGGATTGCTATTCTGAAGGCTGCTGGCGGTGTTGGCGTCACTCTCGCAGCTATACCATTCGATAACGCTGCACTGCTGGAAGGGCGGGTCATTCGCGAGCCACTCCTGTTTGGCGCTCCGGTCACAGTCGAAGCGCTCCGTTATCATGTTCGAGTACGTCGCTGAAATCAACAGAACAGTTCGGAGGGACACCTCCCTCCGAACCTTATCCTTGCGCAGTTCGGACTATCGCTTCGTGTACTGTGGCCGCTTGCGTGCGCGCTTGAGACCGGCTTTCTTGCGTTCTTTCATGCGCGGATCGCGTGTAATCAACCCGGCCTTCTTCAATATTAGACGAAAATCGGGATTGGCATCGAGCAGTGCGCGGGTAATGCCATGACGCACTGCCTGCGCCTGCCCGCTGACGCCACCGCCGCGCACCTTGACCAGCACATTGTAAGCGCCGGTTGTACCGGTCAGTTCCAGCGGTTGGCGAATCTCACGTTCGTACAACTCGCGTGCGCCGAAGTACTCGCGGATCGATTTGCCGTTGACGACAATCTCACCACTACCGGGGAACAGCCGGACTCGCGCTACGGCGGTCTTACGGCGGCCCGTTCCCTGAAAATAGCGCTTTTCGATCATGGGTTGCTCCAGTACACACTGCTAGCCGCGAGGTCGCGGTTCGTAGACTTTTGGTTGCTGTGCCGCGTGCGGATGTTTTGGTCCGGCATAGATCTTCAGTTTCGTCAACTGCTGACGTCCCAGGCGTGTTTTGGGCAGCATACCTTTCACTGCGAAGCGCAGCACGCGCTCCGGGTGCTTTGCCATCAATTGCTTGAACGATACCGCCTTGAACCCACCAGGGTAGTTCGAGTGGCGGTAATACATTTTCTGTTCCGGCTTCTTGCCGGTCAGCCGGATACGTTCGGCATTAACGACGATGACGAAGTCGCCGCCGTCGATATACGGGCTAAACGTCGGTTTGTGCTTGCCGCGCAGCAGGGTTGCGATCTGCGTTGCGAGCCGACCGAGAGTCTGATTGGTCGCATCGATCACATACCACTCGCGCTGCACCTCCGACGCCTTCTGCGCGTAGGTTTTCATAGTTGCATCCTTGTCTCGGTCACTCCACGTGGTGCGGCAGGTTCATCCACCGCACTCTTCCCATCTTCCGGATAGCGCACAGCCATCAGGTAGAGACCGTGGGCTGGCGCCAGCACTCTGGCACGTCGGTCATCACCTGTCAGCACGGCTGCGAACCGGTCGGCGTCGATCCGTCCTTCGCCGACCTGAATAAGCGTTCCAACCAGATTCCGCACCATATGGCGGAGGAAAGCGTTTGCTGCAATATCGATCAGTATCAGCGGTTGTCCCCACACCTCGGCGCGTGTGCAACGTGCCTCATAACAGATCCGAACCGTCGATCCTTCCTGCGGTCCGTCGCTCAGCGGCTCGAAATCGTGTGTTCCGATCACCCGCTTCACTGCGGCGTCCATTGCATCCGTATCGAGGCGACGCGGCACATATACCGCGTGGCGGCGCAGTAGCGGCGAGGGTGTGCGACCATTGTCGATGACATAGCGATACTCGCGACGTATTGCCGAGTAGCGCGCATGAAAATCATCGGGCGCTTCCCAGGCGGCAAGGATGCCAACATCTTCCGGCAGAATACCGTTCAATCCCCGCACAATCGTGGCTATCGTATGGCGAGTATCGGTTCGGACATTCGCCACCTGCCCACGGGCATGCACCCCGGCATCGGTACGTCCAGCCAGCATCATCCGGCGACGCTCACCGGTCAGTTGCTGCCAGGCTGCTTCGAGCACCCCCTGAACCGATCGGCCATTCGTTTGCCACTGAGAACCGACGAAATCGGTGCCGTCATACTCGATCCGCAGCGCGATATTTCGCATTTAGAGCAATTCGATCTGCACCATCGTCGCGCCGTCGCCTTGGCGCTGTCCCAACTTCGTAATGCGGGTAAAACCGCTTGTGCGATCGGCATACTCAGTTGGCGCAAAACTGAAGAGCCGACGCATTGCCATTTTGCTCGCCAGCCGCGAAAGCGCCATGCGCCGGTTATGTGGCGTATCCTGGCGTGCCAGCGCAATCAACTTTTCCATTTCTGGTTGAACAGCTTTAGCTTTTGCCAGCGTTGTCTGGATGCGGCGATGCTCGATCAGTGCGATCATCAACCCGCGGATCAATGCCTCACGCTGTTCTTTTTCTCTGCCGAGCAGATATCCCTTTTTGCGGTGTCGCATAGTACGTCCTCATCAACCCTCGATCTCCGCACGCGCGGCGTGCGATGTTTGCCCGATCCGGGGAATATAACCGCGCTCGATCAATTTGTCGCGAATTTCTTCCATCGATTTTTGCCCCAGATTCCGCACCGACAGCAGCGCCTTTTCGTCCATTTCGAGCACCTGACCGACCTTGGTAATATCGGCGCGCTTGAGGCAGTTGTAGGTGCGTGTCGAGAGATCAAGCTCCTCAATCGGCGTATCATAAATATCCGCCGGGATAGCCAATCCATTGGGCGCCGCAGCCGGTTCCGCTTCTGTCGAGAGGCGATTGAAGTCAGCAATCATCTGTGAATACTGAACCAGCACCTGTGCTGCGTGGCTAAGCGCATCACCGGGCTTGATCGTCCCGTCAGTCCAGATTTCGATCAGCAGGCTGTCGATATCGGTTGCCTGTCCCACACGAATATGTTCGACCACATAATTGACTTTGGGAACCGGCGTAAAGATAGCATCAATCGGGATTTCACCGATCGGCAGCGCATCGCGCTGATCCGCTGGCAGGTAGCCACGCCCGCGTTCGACCGTCATTTCCATCTCGATGACGGCATCGTCGCGATCAATCGTACAGATGTAGTGGTTGGGATTGACGATCTCGACATTGCTGGGCGCATCGATGTCCGCAGCGCGCACAATGCCCGCGCCGCATTTCGACAGTGATATTTTCACAGGACGTTCGGCGTAGGAGCGCAGACGAATACCTTTGATGTTCAAGACAATCTCAGTGACGTCTTCTTTGACCCCCGGAATAGTCGAGAACTCATGAAATACCCCATCGATCTTGATCTTCGTAATCGCCGCACCAGGGATGGACGAGAGCAGAACCCGACGTAGCGCATTCCCAAGCGTATGTCCATACCCGGGATCGAGCGGCTCAATTTTGAACCGCCCGTAATTTTCAGCAGCAGTAACGACTTCAATCTTTGGCATGGCGATATCCAGCATGATCGCCTCCTTTTCTGGCTGATCACACGATCCGGGTTCCATGCGATGCTGCGGCCAGCGTTCTGCTGCGCAGCAGCAGGAACCCGGAACCGATCAGCGACTGTAGAACTCAACAATCAATTGTTCGTTGATCCCCGACTCTGCATCCTCACGACGCGGCATCGCAACCACTTCACCCGACAGATCCGCCGGATTCAGGCGGAGCCAGTCGGGTGTTTTATGGCGCGCAAGCTCACCGCTATCGATCAGATTCTTGAAATACGTGCGACGGCGACTCTCCGGTCGAACGGCGATTGTCTCTCCGACGCGCACCGTATACGACGGAATATTCGTTTTCCGTCCGTTCACGGTGATATGCCCGTGGGAGACCAGTTGCCGCGCCTGGGCGCGAGTGGTGGCGAATCCTAGGCGATACACGACATTGTCGAGTCGCCGCTCGAGCAAAATAAACAGGTACGCGCCGGTCTCACCCGGAAAGCGCTGCGCTTTCTCGAAAATGCGGCGGAACTGGCGTTCCAGCACGCCATACACATAGCGCGCCTTCTGCTTTTCGAGCAGTTGCAACCCATAATCCGACACCTGCCGTCGGCGCGCCGACGGTCCGTGCTGGCCCGGAGGAAACGGCCGTTTTGCCAGGATGCGCTGGCCCTTATCCGTAATGCCGATACCCAGGCGTCGGCTGACTTTTCCTACAGGTCCTCGATAACGAGCCATCAATCACTCCTCAGTCATCTCTCAGACACGCCGGCGCTTGGGCGGTCGGCAGCCATTGTGCGGGATCGGCGTCACATCGGTGATCGCGGTCACCTGCAAGCCCGCCGCCTGCAGCGACCGGATCGCTGCTTCACGTCCGGCTCCTGGCCCTTTCACGAAGACCTCGACCTGACGCATGCCGTTCTCGATCGCCTTGCGCGCCGCGTTTTCGGCGGCCACCTGTGCTGCATACGGCGTGCTCTTGCGGGATCCTTTGAAGCCGTTCTGACCGGCGCTCGACCAGCAGATCACATTCCCGGCTGGATCGGTAATTGTGACAATCGTATTGTTGAATGTACTCTGAATATGCGCCTGACCGCGCGGCACATTCTTCTTTTCACGGCGCTTACCGCGCTGTCGTTTGGTCGCGGCCGCCGAACCTTTGGTTGCTTGCTTTGCCATGCTGTCTCCCTGTCCTCCTGCACCGGATGCGTCATTGCACTGCCGACGTGGGTGCGACCATCATCCGGCAGCGTGGCTTACTTCTTCACCGTCTTCTTCTTGATGCCAATCGCAGGACCGCGGCGGCCGCGGCGGGTACGCGCATTGGTGCGGGTACGCTGACCGCGCACCGGCATGCCTTTGCGATGGCGCAAACCACGATAGCACCCGATATCCATTAGGCGCTTGATGTTCATCTGGATTTCGCGGCGCAGATCGCCTTCGACGCGATATTCACGCTCGACAATCTCACGGATCCGCGAAACCTCATCCTCGGTCAGGTCGCGCACACGCGTTGCGGGGTTGACGTTTGCTTTGCGCAGCACCTCAGCCCCATTCGAGCGCCCGATACCGAAGATATACGTAATAGCGATTTCGATCCGTTTGTTACGCGGGAGGTCAACCCCTGCGATGCGTGCCATACGCTCCCCTTACTGACTGATGTTGCGCGCCGCCAGGCGCTGCAACCGCATATCTCCTGTGGAACAACGCATTCCACCTCATCGACCCGCTACCTCTGTCATTTATCCCTGGCGCTGCTTATGCTTGGGTTGGCGACTACAGATGACGCGCAGCACACCCTTGCGTTTGATAACGCGGCAATATTCGCAGCGCGGCTTGACCGACGCTCGCACTTTCATGACAGTTCCTTCCTGTACCGATCATCAATAACCTGCGATGTCTCAACAATCAAAAAGAATATACCTTCTCTATCGCGCTTCTGTGCGGAAGACACACAAGATACGCTTCTCGATTCACTTATAGCGATACGTAATTCGCCCGCGTGTCAGATCGTAGGGCGACAATTCGACCAGCACGCGATCTCCTTTGAGAATGCGAATATAATTCATCCGCATACGACCCGAAATATGAGCCAGCACCTCGTGCCCATTTTCGAGTTTTACGCGAAACATGGCGTTTGGCAACGGCTCAGTAATCGTTCCTTCCATCTCGATGACATCTTTTTTTTTGGACATGCTGCTCCTTTCTTGCTATGTGCGATCGTCGGAATGCGTCGCGCTGACGGCATATTTGTTGAGTGCTTCGATCATACTGCGTGTCACCTGTGAAATTTCACGACGTCCATCAATTTCGACCAGCAACCCCTGATCGCGATAATACTCAATCAGCGGCATCGTTTGGGCAAAATAGACTTCGAGCCGATGCCGCGCCGTTTCCATTGTATCATCGCTACGCTGATACAGTTTCCCACCACAATCATCGCAGACGTTCGGATGTTTCGATGGGAAATAGTAAATATTATACGTCGAGCCACAGGTTTTGCAAGTCTGTCGCCCGGCGATGCGCCGCAACAGCATATCTTCCGGCACGCGAATGTACAGGACGACATCGATCCGCCGTCCCTGTTGGTTCAGCTCCGCTTCGAGCGCCCGCGCCTGCTCGCGGGTGCGCGGGAATCCGTCGAAGATCACGCCCCGACTACAATCGGGCTGACTGATGCGTTCGACGATCATGCGGATGACCACTTCGTCCGGCACCAGTTCGCCACGATCCATATACGACTTCGCCAGCATACCGAGTTCTGTTCCCTGGCGAAGCGCCGCGCGGAACAGATCGCCGCTGGCGACGTGCACCATTCCGGTATGCTCCTCAAGATACTTCGCCTGGGTGCCTTTCCCGGCGCCAGGCGCTCCGAGCAGAATGATATCCATGGCACACCTCTCTGCACGTCGTCGAACGCCGGTAGTCAGCGATTGATGAACCCTTCGTAATTACGCATCACCAGTTGCGCTTCCAGCTGTCGCATCGTATCGACCGCCACGCCGACCACAATCAGCAGCGCCGTAGCGCCCAACCCGATTGGCACACCGGTGAGTTGCTGCGTAATGAATGGCAGGATTGCGACGGTACCAAGAAACAGCGCGCCAACTCGCGTAATCCGGCTCACCACCTGATCGAGATACTCTTCAGTACGTTTCCCCGGTCGAATGCCCGGAATGAACCCGCCGTTGCGCTGGAGTGTCTCCGGGATGTTTTGCTGGTCAAAAATGACCTTCGTATAAAAGTAGGTAAAGAAATAGACAAGCACGAACAGTGCTATCGAGTACACCAGCGTCCCACCGCCGTACTGTGGGCTAAACGTCTGATACGTAAAGCACGCAATCTGCTTGAGGACGCCTGCTCCTGGCGGTGCAATCTGTTCCGGACAGGCATACGATGCAATCGTGCCGGGAAAGATGATGATGCTCTGCGCAAAGATCAGCGGGATCATACCCGCCATGTTGACCTTCAGCGGAATATGGCTGCTCTGCCCGCCATACACACGATTGCCGCGCACGCGCTTGGCGTACTGCACCGGGATGCGTCGTTGCCCTTCGTGCATCAGGACAATCCCCACAATGGTTCCCAGAGCGATGACCAGGAATGACACCAGCCCGATAATCTGCTCAACACCTCCCAGTTCGACGGTCGTGAACGCCTGAATGATCAGCCCCGGTAAACCGGCCACAATCCCGGCGAAGATGATCATCGACACGCCGTTGCCGATCCCGCGATCCTGGATCTGTTCGCCGAGCCACACCAGCAGCATCGTTCCCGCCAGCATGCTCGCCAGAATGGTAAAGGTCGGAAAGAAATTATTCACGATATCGAAGGGCGTCTGAAAGAGCGTCTGCTCTGTGCCAAGGCTGCGTTCGAGTGTCAGCGTCTGCCCATATGCCTGCAACAGCGCCATCGGAATGGTCAGGTAGAACGTGATGCGGTTCAGGCGCATGCGTCCCTGTTCCCCCTCTTTGCGCAGTTCTTCCAGCGCCGGGATGAGCGGTACGAGCAGTTGCAGAATGATCTGAGCAGTGATATAGGGGTAGACCCCCATCGCCGCCACCGACAGGTTCTGCAGCGCGCCTCCCGCGAAGATATTGAGCAGTTGCGCCAGTTGATTTCCCTGCAACGCGATCCGCAGACTTTCCAGCGCTGCCGGATCGATGTTTGGCACAGGGATATGAGCGATCAACCGGAAGAGCAACAGCATCGCCAGCGTAAACAGGATGCGCTGACGCAGATCGGGCAACCGGAGCGCATTGACAACCGACTCAAGCATGCACTTCTCCTCTATTCAGAAGGCGGCTAGCGCCTCGATCGCTGGCGTCTCACGCCTTCTGCGGTGTTTCTGCCTTGCGGCTATGCCGGGGCGGGTTGGGTCCCCGGCTACGACTGCGCCGTTCCACAACCCATGGTGTTTCAATAGCGGCGCCGCCAGCTGCTTCGATCCGTGCCCGTGCACTGGCGCTGAACTTATGCGCGTGGATCGTTAGTTTGCGTTCCAGTTCGCCATCCCCAAGAATCTTGACCGGCTTTGCCCTGTGGATCCACCCCTGAGCAATCATCTCTTCGATGGTCAGTTCGGTTCCATCGGGAACGTCGTTCAGTTGACCGATGTTGATCACCTGATACTCGACCCGCCAGCGATTCTTGAAGCCGCGCAGTTTGGGCATTTTGCGGGTCATGCGCATCTGCCCACCTTCGAACGACGGCGATGGTTTGGGACCGGAGCGCGCCTTTTGCCCCATCATACCTTTGCCGCCGGTTTTACCCTTGCCAGAACCAATGCCACGCCCGATGCGCTTACGCTCACGGTGCGCTCCTGGCGCCGGTTTCAAATCATGCAGTTTCATGATCGGTTCCCCCTGTTGCGCTTCGGATCGGCGCCCGTTTCAGCATTTGGCGGGGTATCGTCGGCAATTTCTTCAATGCTGACCAGATGACGAACTTTGAAGATCATTCCGCGAATGGTTGGCGTGTCATCGTGGATGACGACGCTGTTCAGCCGGCGCAATCCGAGCGAACGGATGGTCGCTTTCTGATCGTGACTATACCCGATCGCACTCTTGCGATACGTGATTTTCAATCTGGACATCGTCTACGCCTCCTGCGGCGCCGGTTCGCGCCGCATGCGCCGCAGATGCAGTTCACGCGGCGTCATCCCACGTATACGTGCCTGTTCTTCGAGCGATGTCAGCGCACTTAGCGCCTTGAACGTCGCTTTCACCACATTGATCGGATTGTTGCTGCCGTACCGCTTCGAAAGCACATCTTTGATGCCTGCCATCTCGAGCACCGGGCGCACACCGCGCCCGGCAATGACGCCGGTGCCTGGAGCAGCCGGGAGCAGGCGCACCTTAGAAGCGGCAAACTCCATCTGCACTTCGTGCGGAATGGTTGTACCAGAGAGCGGCACCCGGATCAGATTCTTCTTGGCCGCCTCCACACCCTTGCGGATCGCCTCAGGTACTTCAGCCGCTTTGCCCATGCCGATGCCAACATGCCCTTTGCCATCGCCAACGACGACGACCGTGCTGAAGCTGAAGCGGCGCCCGCCTTTGACTACTTTCGAGACGCGGTTGATCTGCACCACGCGCTCTTCAAGTTCGAGTTCGTCCGCATTAATGCGTCGCTTGATCACTGTTCCACTCCATCAAGACTAGAGGTTGCGGCAAAGGCGGCGCCTGCAACCTGCAACCGTGCTGCCGTATAGACCGCCAGCGTTATCAGAACTGGAGTCCGCCCTCGCGCGCTGCATCGGCAAGCGCCTGTACCCGCCCATGGTATTTGAATCCGCCACGGTCGAAGACGACCCGTTCAATACCGGCGGCTCGGGCGCGTTCGGCGATGACGGCGCCGACTGCCTTTGCTCGTTCAGTCTTCGTCTTTCCGGTCAGCGATGCACGCAGTTCAGGCTCCACCGTGGAGGCTGCCACCAGCGTTCGCCCAACCGTGTCGTCAATAACCTGTGCATAGATGTGCATATTACTGCGAAAGACGCACAACCGTGGGCGTTGCGGGGTGCCATGGACCTTTTTCCGCACACGGCGGTGGCGTCGGATTCGCAATTCTCGTGGTGTTCGTTTTGCCATAGCGATCTGCTCCTAGGGGCAGAGATGACCATCCCCTGCCACTGCTGAGTCGCAAAAAAGGCGCCGGAAGCGTTACCGCGCTTTCCCTGCCTTGCCCGCCTTGCGACGGATCCGCTCATCGCGATACCTGATGCCGTACCCTTTGTACGGCTCCGGCGGGCGCAACGCGCGCAGTTTTGCCGCTTCTTCACCAACTTTCTGCTTATCGATACCTCGTATAATTACCTGCTGAGGTTCATTTGCGCTGCGGCGCTCCAGCACCTCGAAGGTGATCCCTTCGGGCGGTGTCACACGGATTGGATGGGAAAATCCGACCTGAAGGACCAGATTTTTCCCCTCGCGCGCAGCGCGATACCCAATGCCGGTAATCTCCAGAATCCGCTGATACCCTTCGGTCACGCCTGTCACCATATTGGCGATCAGCGAACGTGTCAACCCGTGCAGGGCGCGGTGGCGTTTGTCATCCGAGGGACGTGCAACCGTAATAGCGCCGTTCTCGTGCCTGATGAGCATGTCCGGCGAAAACTGTTGCGACAGCGTCCCTTTGGGACCTTTCACAGTCACCCGGTTCTCCTCGGTGATAGTCACTTCGACGCCACGCGGGACCGGGATTGGTTTTTTGCCAATACGCGACATGATTTCACTCCTCGGCGCTACCAGACGTAACAGAGAACCTCGCCGCCGACGCGCTGCTGCCACGCCTCGTATCCCGCCATCACGCCGCGCGGGGTCGAGAGAATGCTCAGCCCCAATCCGCCACGCACCACCGGAATATCGGCGCGTTTGGTATAGATGCGCAGCCCTGGCTTACTCACACGCTTCAGCCCGGTAATCACCGGTCGCCGATCGGGAGTGTATTTCAACATAATAACGATCGTGTTGCGCGGCTTGCCTTCCTGCACCATGAAGTCCTGGATGAACCCCTCGCGCTTAAGGATTTGCGCGATGGCAAGTTTCATTTTCGACGACGGGATCGACACCGTTGCGTGGCGGGCCATACACGCATTCCGGATGCGGGTCAGCATATCGGCAATTGGATCATGCATGCTCACTGCGGTCCTCCTTCATCTCCGGACTGACTGTAGGCGTCGGATCTGCTCACCAGCTCGATTTCGTCACGCCGGGGATCAACCCGCGCAATGCGTTCTCGCGGAAGCAAATGCGGCACATGCCGAACTTTCGCATGTATGCACGCGGACGCCCACAGATCTTACAGCGGTTGTAGGCCCGCACTTTATACTTTTGCGGACGCTGTGCTTTGACGATCAACGCCTTTCGTGCCAAACCAGATCTCCTTATCAATAGTCCGGGCTGGTCAGCGCCTTTGATTGATCGGCGCTCCTAGCCTGGATGCAACTAATCACGAAACGGCATACCCAGACGCTTGAGCAACGCATACCCCTGTTCATCATCGGGTGCAGTTGTCACAATCACCACTTCGAGACCGCGGAGTTTATCGACCTTATCGTAGTCAATCTCCGGGAAGACGATCTGTTCACGCAGACCGATCGAGTAGTTGCCGCGTCCATCGAACGAACGACGACTAACGCCACGAAAATCGCGCAGGCGTGGCAGCACCAGATTCATCAACCGATCGAGGAATGACCACATGCGCAGGCCACGCAGCGTCACCATGACCCCGATCGGCATTCCCTGACGCACTTTGAATGCTGCAATCGACTTCCTGGCACGGGTAATCACCGGCTTCTGGCCCGCGATGGCCACCAGGTCTGCAGTTGCAGCCTCGAGCGCCTTCGAGTTCTGGATCGCCTCGCCCAGTCCGATGTTCAGCACGATTTTCTCAAGTCGCGGCACCTGCATAACGGAGCGATACTGAAACTCCCGCATCAGCGCCGGCACAACCTCAGTCTGATATTTTTCTTTGAGTCGTGGAACCATTACCTGCTCCTCGAGACTCGGAGCGCAACTGCTGCTCCGTTCCCGTCATTCACTCATCGATGACGGCATCACATGCTTTGCAGAACCGCACCTTTTTGGGGCGGCCCTTGTGATCCGTCTCTTCCAGAAAGCGATGCCCGGTTCGTGACGCGCGACCGCACTTCGGGCAGATCAGCATCACATTAGACACGTGGATGGGCGCTTCCATCTCGATAATCCCGCCAGGTCGTGTTGGACCGCGCGGCTTCATGTGTCGTTTCACAATGTTCAGTCCCTCGACGATCACCCGTTGCTCTTTGGGGCGCGCTTCTTTGATTTTGCCGCGCTTGCCGCGATCTTTGCCGGTGATGATCAGGACCTCGTCGCCGGTTTTGACATGCATAGCACCCTCTCCCATCACAGCACTTCCGGCGCCAGCGAGATGATCTTCATGAAGGCGCGTTCGCGCAACTCACGGGCAACGGGACCGAAGATGCGCGTCCCGCGCGGGTTATTGTCCTTCCCGATGATCACCGCTGCATTGTCATCGAACCGGATATGCGAACCGTCGGGGCGGCCATACTCTTTTGCCGTGCGCACGATAACAGCGCGCACCACTTCGCCCTTCTTCACTGCGCCGCCGGGCGTCGCTTCTTTGACGGAAGCGACAATCACATCGCCGACGCGACCGTAGCGCACACGTGAGCCGCCCAACACGCGGATGCAGAGAATCTCCTTTGCGCCAGTGTTATCGGCAACACGCAGCCGGGTTTCCTGCTGCACCATGGTCAGGCCTCCTCATTGCGCTTGATAATCTCGACCACTTCCCAGCGTTTGGTTTTGCTCAGCGGGCGAGTCTCGCCGATGCGCACAATGTCGCCAATCTGACACTGCTGCTCATCGTGCGCATGGAACTTACTGGTGCGGCGAATGATTTTGCGATAGAGCGGATGCGGTTTCAGATAGTCAACCGCCACCACAACCGTCTTCTGCATTTTATTGCTGACGACTCGCCCGACCTTGAATTGTCGTCGTCGCGCTTCAGTCATCGCCCTGTCTCCTAACCTTCAATGCCAAGTTCGCGCTCACGCAGAATCGTCTTGATGCGCGCAATATCGCGTCGAACGACCCGCGGGCGGCCGGTGGCCGTCAATTTACCCATCACCTGCTGAAAGCGCAGGTTGAACAATTCTTCGTAGCACTCTTTCAATTTCGCGCGCAATTGCTCATTATCAAGTTTGCGCAACTCATCGGCTTTCATGCTGCGCCCTCCAGATCCTCGCGCGGAACAATTTTGCATTTGATCGGCAGTTTCTGCGCCGCACGTTCCAGCGCCTCGTGTGCAATCTCGGGGCGGACGCCAGCCAGTTCGAACAGAATACGTCCTGGCTTGATGACTGCCACGTAGTGATCAACTGCTCCCTTGCCCGATCCCATGCGTGTTTCGGCAGGTTTAGCCGTGACCGGCTTGTCTGGAAAGATACGGATCCAGATTTTCCCGCCACGCTTGACGTGGTGACTGATAGCACGCCGTGCCGCCTCGATCTGACGGCTCGTCATCCACGTCGCTTCGAGCGCCATCAAGCCGTACTCGCCAAACGCGACCGTGTTGCCGCGGTGTGCCATGCCGCGATTGTGGCCACGCTGCTGTTTGCGATATTTGACACGCTTCGGCATCAACATACGATTGTGCTCCTTTCAGCTGCGTGACCGCCCGCCACGTCCGCCGCGCGCTGCGCCGGCGTTCGCACCACGTCCGCCGCGCCCGCCTTTGCGCTGTGGGCGTTCTTCTTCCTCAACTGTCAGACTGGGGCGTGCAGCGGCGACTGCCGGTTGCGGCAGTTGCGTCTGCCCCGGCTGATCGGGGAAGACCTCCCCCTTATAGATCCAGACCTTCACGCCGATCCGACCGTAGGTTGTGTGCGCATGCACCTGCGCGTAGTCGATGTCGGCGCGCAGCGTATGGAGCGGCACCCGTCCATCGCGTTCCCAGGCAACGCGCGCCATCTCGGCGCCCGCCAGGCGCCCGGAGCACTTAATCTTCACCCCCTGGGCGCCCAAGCGCATGGCGCGTTGTACCGCCTGTTTCATCGCACGCTTGTATGAAACACGCTTATTAATCTGTTCGGCAATACTCTCGGCGACCAGTTGCGCCTCGAGTTCCGGTTGATGAATTTCCTGAATATTGAGTTTGACCTTTTTGCCGGTCCGTTTTTCCAGTTCAGCCCGCAGTTCATCGACTTTCGCACCGCGTTTGCCGATAACGATGCCTGGCTTGGCTGTATAGACCGTCACCTCGACTTTATTCGCTGAGCGCTCGATCTCGATCCGCGCCACACCCGCATTCTCAAGCTCTTTGGCAATGAGCTTGCGCAGCATGACGTCTTCGTGGAGCAGTTCGGTATAGTTGCGCTCCGCGAACCACTTCGACTGCCAGTCCTTGATATACCCAAGGCGGAAGCCAATCGGGTGCACTTTCCGTCCCATAGGTCCTCTCTCTTCTTCCGCGGGCTGGCGCGGTTATGACGCCTGCCTACATCTCCTCGCCGTCATCGACAATGACCGTGATGTGGGTCGTCCGCTTCCGAATACGATCGGCGCGACCGCGGGCGCGCGGCATGACCCGTTTGAATGCCGGACCTTCATCGGCGAAGATATACTTCACGATGAGCGCATCGGGCGCCATGTCGTAGTTGTTGGTGGCGTTTGCCCGTGCCGACTCGATCGTGCGAGCGATCTCGCGTGCCGCTTTGTGGGGCAGGTAGCGAAGGATCGCCAGCGCCCGATCAACCGGCTTGCCGCGCACCAGATCCATCACCGGGCGCACCTTTGTCGGCGAGATGCGGACATATTTGGTTACTGCTTTCGCCTGCATAGCAAACCTCTGTTGCACCCGTCGTCCGCTGCCAGGCAACGGGCGCTCCGATCACTTCATTTTGCCGCGCTTATCGGCTTTCTTCCCGCCGTGACCGCGAAACAGCCGGGTTGGGGCAAACTCGCCCAGTTTATGGCCGACCATGTTTTCGGTGATATAAACCGGTACATGGCGGCGACCATCGTGAACGGCGATAGTATGCCCAACCATTTGCGGGAAGATCGTCGAGTCGCGCGACCATGTGCGCAACACGCGCTTTTCGTTCGCCCGGTTCAATTCCTCAATGCGGTTGAGCAACCGGACATCGACGTAAGGACCTTTTTTAGAAGAACGCGACATACGCTTTACCCTCTATCCTCCTGTTTACCGTGTCCGGCGGCGGATAATGAAGGGGTCGGTCCGCGGGTTGTGGCGAGTCTTCACTCCGCGTGCCGGTTTGCCCCACTTGGTCTTCGGGGTGGGCATGCCGCGCGGAGCGCGCCCCTCGCCACCACCGTGCGGATGGTCACGTGGGTTCATCGCTGCACCGCGCACTTCGGGCCGTCGCCCGAGCCAGCGTTTGCGTCCGGCTTTCCCCAGGCGAATGTTCTGATGATCCAGGTTGCCAACCTGCCCAATCGTCGCCATGCACTCGACAAACACGCGACGCACCTCGCCCGACGGCATGCGCAGGGTGGCATAGTTGCCTTCCTTCGCCATCAGTTGCGCGGCTGCGCCAGCGCTGCGTACCATAACACCGCCGCGCCCTTTTTCCAATTCGACGTTATGCACCTGTGTACCGAGCGGTATCTGGCGCAGCGGCAGCGCATTGCCGACCCGGATATCGGCGTCGGGTCCGCTCATCACCGTATCGCCGACGTTCAGTCCGAGCGGCGCCAGGATATAGCGCTTTTCGCCATCGACATAGTGCAGCAGCGCGATACGTGCCGACCGGTTCGGGTCGTATTCGATTGCGGCGACTTTTGCCGGAATACCAATCTTATCGCGCTTGAAGTCGATCCGGCGATAATGGCGCTTATGCCCGCCGCCGCGGTGGCGCACCGTAATGCGACCATAGTTGTTGCGACCGGCTTTCTTGCGCAGCGGTTCGAGCAATGATCGCTCTGGCTCTTTCTTTGTAATCTCCTCGAAAGTCGAGACCGACATATTGCGGCGACCTGGCGAGGTTGGTTTGTACTTTTTGACCGGCATGGTTTATGCTCCCTCGAACAGGTCGATGCGGTCGCCTTCCGCCAGCGTGACGATCGCCTTCTTCCAGTCGGCAGTGTAGCCGTACTGACGTCCCCGGCGGCGTAGTTTGCCGCGCACATTCATGGTATGCACTGCCGTCACCCGCACATTGAAGATCTCTTCAATTGCACGCTTGATCTGCGGCTTGGTGGCGTTACGATCGACCTCGAACGAATACTTGTTGAACCTCATCAGGTTCGTATTCTTTTCCGTAATCAGCGGTCGCTTGATAATCTGATGCGGGTTCATGACGCTTCCTCCTCGTTCGCGCCCGCCGCCGCGACGACCTGCTCCGATTGGTCGAGATACCCTTGAGCGACGTCCACTGCCGCTTGCAGCATCACGATATGATCGTGGCTCAGCAAATCGATCACGTTCAAATAGTGCGCCAGCAGCGTCTTAACATTCGGCAGATTATGTGTCGAGAGGTACACATTCTCATCCTTCCGGTCTAGCACGATCAGTGTCTTGCCGGTCAGATTCAGCGCATTCAGCACTGCGATCATGTCTTTGGTGCGCGGTTTCTCGAACATCAACCGATCCAGAAACGTAATCGCGCCATCGCGGTACCGCGCGGAGAGTGCCGAGCGCACTGCCAGGCGGCGCATTTTGCGCGGCATGGCTTTGGTGTATTTGCGCGGATGGGGTCCGTGCGCAACACCGCCCCCTTTTCGATGCGGCGCACGGATCGAACCCTGTCGCGCGCGACCGGTGCCTTTCTGGCGGTAGAGTTTGCGCGTACTCCCATCGACTTCGCCGCGACCGAGCGTATTATGGGTGCCGAGGCGCGCATTGGCGCGCTGACGCTCCATCGCCTGATGCATAACCGGCACATTCGGCTCAATCCCGAAAACGTAATCCGATATGTGAATGACGCCGACTTCTTCGCCGGACTGGTTGTACAACTTGGCTTCCATCGCACTTCCTCAATGTATCTGCGCTCCGCTGATGCGTTCAGCGTGTTGATCCTACGCGCCTTTGATCGCCCGGCGAACCATGACCAATCCGTTGTTTGCGCCTGGAATGGAACCGCGAACGAGCAACAGATTGCGCTCTGGAACGACATCAACGACCGTCAGGTTCTGGACGGTTACCCGTTGATTGCCCATGCGCCCGGCCATGCGGGTATTCTTCAACACGTGACCCGGATCAGTACCGGCGCCAATCGAACCGGGGGCGCGCAGGCGGTCGCTCTGACCGTGGGTGCGCGGTCCGCCGCCGAAGCCATGGCGTTTCACCACACCCTGGAATCCGCGCCCCTTCGATGTACCGATAACATCAACGCGCTGACCTGGCGTGAACATCTCGACCGTCAACACGTCACCGACCTTGTGATCGGCGATATTGTCGGTGCGGAACTCGCGCAGGTGGCGCAACAGTTTGCCTGCGCCACGCAGATGCCCCTGCTGGGGCCTGGTCAGGCTTTTCGCCTTGACTTCCTGGTAGCCGATCTGAACCGCTTCGTACCCATCCCGCTCCTTTGTGCGAATCTGGGTAACGATGCATGGTCCCACTTCGATGATCGTTACCGGGATGACCTGTCCGGTCGTATCGAAGACCTGGGTCATGCCAATTTTGCGGCCAAGCAACCCTTCGATCACAATAGCACCTCCGCAGCATGCACGTTTTCGTTCTGTACAGTGGCTGCTTTCGTTCCAGGCTTACAACTTGATTTCGATATCCACGCCCGCCGGAAGATTGAGTTTCATCAACGCGTTGATGGTCTGCTGGCTCGGATCGAGCACATCGATCAATCGCTTGTGCGTGCGAATCTCGAACTGTTCCTGCGAGTCTTTATCAATAAACGGTGAACGAATGACACTATACTTTTCGATTTTGGTCGGCAACGGCACCGGACCGGCAACGAGCGCCCCGGTGCGTTCGGCTGCTTCGACGATCTGTCGCGCCGACTGGTCGAGAATCTTATGGTCGTATGCCTTGAGACGGATGCGAACCCTTTGTTTCGCCATATGCACCTCAGTTTGGAGGGTAGCGGCGGTGGGGTGTAGCGTGAGTCGGAACACCGTTACGTGAGTCTCCGATCCCGATCGCTGCTTCCCGCCGCCCGAAACCCATAACTCATGCTAATCGACAATCGCCGAGACGACGCCTGCGCCGACGGTGCGCCCGCCCTCGCGGATGGCGAAGCGCAACCCTT
>DAOUBK010000030.1:0-6322 GCA_034432635.1 Roseiflexus sp. | reverse complement strand
ACCCCCACGGCGCGCGTCTGCCAACCGACCAACCGCATCAGAAAGCGGCCTAGCAAAAACCCTCCACCTGAGAGGGCATACCCGCTCCTGCGCACAGCGGCGACCCTACGCCGTGTGCCGCGTTTCGACCACAGCAGGGCACAATGGCGCCGGCAGTGACCCCTCATTCCGATGGTCGTCACATCAGGCTGGCTTAGCGTGTGGGTGTCCTCAAACAGGCGCGGCGACGCCGGGGAACGCAGCGAGCGCCGCAGATGCATGGTCAGAGATGCACGGACGGGCGCCCCTGCTTGCGGCTGGTTGCACTGCCGACGCGCTGCATCAGTGCGTACTATCCGGCATCGCGCCACGAGAATGTTCGCCGTATGGGTCACGCATCGTCTCCACACAGGGACGATACGCACGTTGGGCGGCATCAGGACGCAACAGTGGGCAGGGGAGAACCTGCCCCGACCGATCCGTGCGAGGGGTGGACAGAACAGTGGATTGTGTGCATCGCCACGCCGGAAAACACATCGTTCCGCCAACGTTCCGTCCGTCCCTTAAACCTTTTGGGAGAAGGGGCTCCAGCTTGATACTTTGTTCACGCACCAGTTTCTCGAGCAGATCACCTGGATCGCTTACCGGAGTCGTCTGCGCCATGATAGCCTCCATCGATGTTCTCTCATCGAGCAGTCTCTATCAGCGCCCACGCGATGGGCAGCGGTTCCGCTTCGCTGCGATTCGCCAGAACGATCGCGGTGCAGTGGCGGTCGAGCAAGCGCACGATAGCGGTACGGAAGCCAATCGTCTCTCCGGTATGATAGGCGGCGCGTTCACCATGCATGTCTGTCAGAAACCAGCCGTAGCCGTAGTGATCGCCGGAAGGTGTGGCAACGTGGGGCGTGAACATGACGGCACGCCATGCTTCGGGAAGAACCGTATCGCTGGCAAGCGCCGCATCCCAGCGTTCGAGATCGATTATCGAACCGTAGACGCCGCCATCGCCCTGGGTGGCGCTTGTCCGGTTCTGATCGGTACGCACGAAGACGCCATCACGCAACGAATAGCCATAGGCGCGCCGGGATATGGCGCTTCCTTCTCCCTGATAGACAGTCGCGAAGTGCATGCCAGCCGGAGTGAACACCTGCTCTCGCAGAAACGCCGCAAAGGGTTGTGCAGCGACCCGTTCGATAATCAGAGCGAGCAGGCAGTAGCCGGTGTTACTGTAGCGAAAGGCAGCGCCCGGTTCGGTATAGCCGCGTTCGACACGTTGCACCCGGTCGAGAACATCACGGTCACACATCTGGATGGTGTCATCCGGCAGAATCAGTTCCTCATAATCCACCAGCCCGGATGTGTGGGTCAGCAGATGATGGATGCTGATCTGCTGCCAAAATGCAGGCGTACACTCAAAAAAGGATGCTATCGGCGTACTGAGCGTGAGCGCGCCATGCGCCGCCAGCCGCAGGATCGCCGCCGCTGTGAACTGCTTTGTCAACGACGCCAGGCGAAAGCTGGTTGCGATAGTGACCGCTGCACTGCGCTCCAGATCCGCCATGCCCAGCGAGCGGGCGTAGACCGCATTGCCATCGACCAGCAGTAGTACGCTTATGCCGGGAACGTCCCCTTCAAACGGGCGCAGCAGGTTGTCGGCAGGGTGCGTGTCTGGTATCATTAGCGTGCTCCTGGTTCAGACAACAGTGATCATTGTACCGTATGCAACGCCTGAGATACAATCCATCATTGACCAATCGCGTGTTTTCTGCATGGCGGCGATTGCACCAGGCGCCGGTTCTCACCAGCTTTGTGCTTGCAGCAGCGGTCTGGATTGCAGGAGCACCGTGGGTTGCGCTCCTGATCGGCACGAGCAGCATCGTGATCGGTGGCGCACACATCTGGTGGCAATGGGCGACGTGCGAGTGTCCGCCGATGCGTCCGACACTCTTCGTAATCCGCCATCGTCACCACAGCACATTACGCCTCCTGCGCGCCATCGAAGCCGATCTGAAGCGGGACATTGCTACTGTCGAAACGCTCATCCAGCAGGTTGACATCCCTGAGAAACCGGTGAACGCCGATCCTCCTGCCAGAACCGGCATAACCGTGGACATCGAACCGGTTACGCACCGATGACGAAGAAGCGGTTTCAAAACGGAAATCCGCACATCTGCATCAAAAAGACGGACACCACCCTGCACTACTCCAGGTCGCAGCCTCGCTCGAGAAGAGAACCGACATCAATGCAACAAGCATCCTCCAAAGCATCGATCTACGCAGTCCAGCGCTATTACGAACAGAACACGCGCCTGTTTCGCGCTGCCGGGCTAGGCAACCGGTCGTATGCCATGCATCACGCGCTCTGGGATGCGTCGGTTACGACAATCGATGCTGCGTTGCAGCGGGTGAACGCGCTGGTGTTGGAGGAAGTGCAGGCGTTTCTGGAAGCGTCTCCTACCGTTCGATTACACCTGGTCGATCTTGGATGCGGCGTAGGCGGAACGCTGGCGTACTGCGCGCGCGCGCGGCCAGAGGCGCGGATGGCAGGCGTAACCCTGAGTATGACGCAGGCGCAGATTGCACGGCGGATTCTGCCGCGCGCGCGCGCAGCAGTGATTACCGCTGATTTCCACGCTCTCCCCTGCGCGCCATGCTTTCACATTGCAGTCGCTATCGAGGCGTTCGCCCATTCCCATGATCCGCAGCGCGCTTTGGAGCAGGCGCACGCCGTACTGGTTCCCAGCGGACGCCTGATCATCTGCGACGATACGCTTGCACGCCTGCCGTCGTCGGAGAGCGAGGAACGCTGGCTGGCGGCATTCCGCGATGGATGGCGCGTTCCGGGAGTGTGTACCCGGGCAGCGATGATCGCCCGCGCGCGCCGCGCCGGGTTCACACTGCGCTCGACACGTAACCTGACTGGATGGCTGCGGTTGCACTGCCTTCCCGCACCACTGGCAGGCGCAGCGCGCGCAGGGTTGCGCCTGCTTAGTTGGGTGCATCCGTTCGCGCAGAGTATCTCCGGGAGCATTGCGCTCCAGGAATGCCTGGCGCGCGGGATCATCACGTATGAATGGCTCGTGTTCGAGAAAACAGTCTAGCTCCGGCGACTGCTCATCATCTCATGCATCCGACGCTGGCAGAGCGGCGTGTCTACCGATATAGCCGTGACCGTGAGACAGCAGCGACACACCGCCATACGCCAGAGTCGGGTGTATATCATGTACTGGTTGCGGTAGTTGTGTCCTGAGTGAAAGGTTACCGACATTTCGCGGAGGAACATATAGAAGAGATGCTCATGAACATCTTTCTTCTTTTGAGCGTCCCTTTGGGCCTTTTTATGTTCTATCGCGGCGCACAGGGTTTGTGGAAGCGAAAGATAACGCGCAATCAGAATACGTACACGGGATGCACAGCAATTTTCATTGCTGCGATGTATTATTCATCGGGCTTTGTGGATCAATCCTGGCCATATCAATACTCATATCTCGTTGACCGTACTGATAAATTTTGGTCAACAGTCATGACTTGCCGTACCACGTACATCCACGTTATAACATTCGCGTACTCCTCGCACATACACTGTCGATTTCTCTGCTTCAGATCATACCTGAATGTTCAAATTTTTCCAGAAGCGCCGCTATGATTACTGTTCGATGAAGATACTACGAATATACATAGTAACATTTCCTCTTACTATGTATATTCATAAACAGCCGGTTTTTGATAACTTTTAGCTACCATTTCGCAATCATAGGTGCTGCACCATGGCATTAAGATGGAGACGATATGTATTCGGGCACAACAATGCAGCACAACCATGACACGCTTCATCCTGGAACACCCACAGCCCGTTTCGCAGCCGCTCGATCACGTGCGTCCGCTGACGACACGCCCTTCTCGTGAACAGCAGCGCCTGGAACGTGAGCAGTTGTTGTTGCTGCTCGCCGAGCGTGAGGCGGAGATCCGCCTGCTGCGCAGCATGCTTGCCAGGACGCAGCGCGCCGAGCGACGCCGTATCGCCCGTGAACTGCACGATGGGCTGGCGCAGCACATTACTGCCGCATATCTGCATCTCCAATCCCTGACCGGCATCTATCGTCCGCGTTCGCCGGAGGCGCGCGAAGCGCTCACACGCGCTATCGAGTTGACCCACCGCGCCGCCGATGAGGTTCGTCGGGTGATTGCCGCCTCACCGCCAGCACCGCTCGATGGACGATGCCTGGCGGACGCGGTTCGCGCCGAAGCGACAACGTTGAGTCGTGACGGCTGGCGGGTGACGCTGCACATTGCCGACATCGGTTCTATACCGGCGGATATCGAACTGGCGCTCTTTCGGATAATGCAGGAGGCGTTGCAGAATGTGCGTCGCCACGCAGGACGATGTCGCGTATGGCTGAACCTGGAGCGCGACGGCGTACACGTGCGTCTCACGATCGCCGACGATGGGTGCGGTTTCGACCCGCAGCAGACCCCGGCAGCACGCTTCGGTCTGGCAGGGATGCGGGAGCGCGTGGCGTTGCTGGACGGCATCATCAATATCCAGAGTCGTCCTGGCGCCGGCACAACGATTGTTGTAGCCATACCACTGAACGTTCGACCGCCGGCTTCGAGCGATGCGCCATCTCCGGACATCGCGCTGCAGTGAAATGATAGGCTACACGCACATTCGACCGGATCATCTGGAGCGCAGTCCCAGAGTATGCTGCGCTGCCAGAACAGCAGAGATAGAGGAGAAGCATCGTGATGGTCAACCTGACTGATCCAACTACGTCTTCGCCTGTGCGGGTGCTGATTGTGGATGATCACGAACTGGCGCGCGCCGGCATTGCGGCGGTGCTGACGCGCGAACCGGGCATCGAAGTTGTCGGTGAGGCAGGCGATGGTGCCGCGGCGCTCGATTTCGTATCACACCATCCGGTAGACCTGGTGATGATGGACCTGCAAATGCCGGGGATGGATGGCATCGAAGCGACACAGCGGATCAAGGCGTTGTGCCCCGCTGTGCGGGTGATTATCGTAACGGTGCAGGCAAAGCCGGATACGTTGATGGATGCGCTGAGCGCCGGTGTTGCCGGATACCTGTTGAAAGACGCGAGTCGGCGCGAGATCGTCGGCGCGGTGCGGCAGGTGCTGCGCGGCGAGGCGTTCCTGAACCCCGATCTGGTCATGCAGACGCTGCGGCGTCTAGCGGCGACAACTCCCGATGATGAGGCGCCGGTCGAGCCGCTGACCGCGCGTGAGCAACAGGTGCTCAGGTTGTTGATGCAGGGCAAGACCAACCGCGAGATTGCGCGCGAACTGATCATCAGTCCGGGGACGGTCAAAGTTCACGTGGAGCACATCATTGCCAAACTTGGCGTTTCGGACCGCACCCAGGCGGCAGTACGCGCGCTGGAGCTGGGGTTGGTCCGGTTGTCTTGAGGCTACGTCTTATCTTCAACCTCCAGATATCTCAGCCGCACGGCATAGGCCACAGATAGCCGACCGGCAGACGCGCCACGGCAATTGCTGCGCTACGATGTCTCAGCACTGGAGATCGAGCGAGTTGCAAGGAACTGCCTATAGTTGCTCAGGAGCGCAAACGCCGGGTCGCGTGCGCACGTTTGCAGCGGCAGCCGCCGAGAGACGCGTACTGTTCCGTTCATTGCTGGAATGCCTCCCCCAGACTGCGCTGGTCGCCGAGACCGACGATGGACGGGTTGCGCTCGACTAAGAGCCTATCCGAATACCTGGTAGAATAGCGAGCCTGAACGAAGAACAGCCGACCAAGCCTACTCGGGCTCGCACGCCAAACAACAAAACGACGACCGGCTTTCGTATCTCGGATGCGTTGTGGGCCGTATTATAGCCCTGCTTGCCGGTGTATGTGAACAGACATCGCTGTGGCGGTGGCCGGCCGCGCAAGCTCGATCGGGTGGGCGCTGATGCATCTTCTGCGTGCTGCGCTCCGGCTGCCAGGGGAAGGCCCTGGATCAAACCGAACTGTGTCCTGGCTCGACGGCGCGTGATCGGTTCCAGGAATGGGTGCAGGCCGACGTGGTTCTGAAACTCTGACACGCGGGAGGCGAGCAGTTCGACGCGTTGAAAGGCATCGACTGGGACTGGTTGAGCAGGGATGGCGCTCTGACCAACGCCCGGTTGGGCGGAAAAAAACCGGCCCCAATCCCACGGATCGCGGCACAGATGACGTCACGCGGAGCCTGCTGCCTGAAGGTCAGGGCGTGCCGATTGGCTTGGCGGTAGCCGCCGCCAAGCGCCCTGCCATGAAACTGGTGCGCACCACCATCGCGAGCATCGGGGTGCAACGTCCTGAGCCCACCGCGGAGCAACCGCAAGGCCT
>DAOUBK010000029.1:0-86217 GCA_034432635.1 Roseiflexus sp. | reverse complement strand
CTGGGAGAAGAACCCTGAGAACTACGCCGCGTTTCTGCCTTTCGCTTGTGCCTTGATCGCTTTTCGTGCATCCGGATTATTCGGATAGGCTCTATGTGCGACATCGACGCTTCAACCTGGCACTGCTCGATATTCCATTGCGGCGCCTGAATGGGCTGACCGTCGCGCGTCAGGCGATCCACGCTCTCCCCGGCATCACTGTAGTCATTATTTCGGATGTCGATGATCCTTTCTGCCTGCTCGAGGCGCTGCGGATCGGCGTGACCGGCTACCTGCCTGCCGCTCCGAGTGACCTCGTCAATGCCCTGCAACGCATCCTCGCCGGAGAAGTGCTGTTCGATACCGGGTTCGCCACCCGTGCTCTGCAACGACTGGCAGCCTCCAATCCGACGCGCTCTGCGTTCTCTCCTGAATATCGCTGACCACTAGAGACACTGCGCCGGATCCTTCTCCTCGCGCGCCGCTTCCAGATCACGTGTTATGTCGTGCCGTTGCAGGATGCTGGATAGCAAGATATGCCACCAGGCATAGGCGCGATTGCCCAACAGGCAGACGCTGTTGCGCGTCAGTGATGCTACAGTCGAGACGAGCGGAGACCTTCCGCCGGTCGTGTGCAAAGTGAGCATTGTATGATCCTGCAACGTTACCTGACTCTCTTCTGGCGCTGGCTCTGGCTCTTGCTGTTGATGACGCTGCTCGCTGGCGGCGCAGCGTATCTGGTCAGTCGCCAGATGACGCCAATCTACGAAGCGTCGACCACTCTGCTGATCAATCAGGCGCCGGCCGGCAGTTCGTCTCCCGACTATCAGGCAGTGCTGACCGCAGAGCGTCTGGCGCGTACCTACGCCGAGTTGCTGGTGAAACGTCCAGTGATCGAAGACGTTGTGCGCGAATTGAACCTGTCGATTGACCCATCATTGCTTGCCGAGCGCGTTCGCGTACGCCCAATCCGCGATACGCAACTGATCGTCGTGACTGTCGAAGACGCCGATCCGCAGCGGGCTGCTGATATTGCCAACCGGATCGTTGCCGTTTTCAGCGAGCAAAACCGTGAATTGCAGTCCGAACGGTTTGCCGAGTCGAAACGCAGCCTGATGAACGAGATCGCCAAACTTCAGGCAGATATCGATGCAACCCAGGCAGAGATCGCCGTTCTGCGCGGTATCGACGACCCGACACGCCGGACGCGCCTGGAAGAGGCGCTGGTACAGTACCGCAGCAGCTACGCGACGGTGCTGCGCAGCCTGGAAGAAGTACGGCTTGCCGAGGCGCAGTTGACCAATAGCGTCAACGTGGTGGAAACCGCCGTTCCTGCAGCTACACCCGTGCGCCCACGCATTGTTACGAATACCGCGATGGCGGCTGCCGCCGGTCTGATGCTGGCGATTGGGCTGGCATTACTGATTGAATATCTCAGTGATCGGGTCAGTTCCGTCGAAGACGTAACCACCGCCACCCATTTCGGTATGCTGGCAGCAATCGGGCGGATTGACGGCGCGGAGCCATCGGACAAACTGGTCATGCTACGTGATCCGTTCTCGCAGGTCGCCGAGGCGTACCAGATGTTGCGCGTCAAACTGGAGATCGCGCGATTTGAGAAGCCGCTGCATACACTGCTTGTCACCAGTAGCAGCCCTGGGGAAGGGAAGAGCACGACCGCAGCGAACCTGGCTCTGGCGATTGCGCGATCCGGCAGGCGCGTCATCCTGGTAGACACTGACCTGCGACGTCCATCGTTGCACCGCTTTTTTCGCCACGCCAATCTGCGCGGCGTTTCCACGGCGCTGGTGCGCGATCCGTCGGATAGTCTCTACAACCATATGATTGCCACCAGTCTGGATAATCTGCTGGTGCTGCCAAGCGGTCCGGTTCCCTCCGATCCGGCAGTCATGGTCAGTTCGAAGAAGATGCTCGACCTGATCGATGAACTCAAACGTATGGCGGATGTCGTGGTGTTCGACAGCCCTCCCATTCTTGCCGTTGCAGACGCAATGCCACTGGCGCATATCTGCGATGCCACGCTACTGGTGGTGCTAGCCGGGGTCACGCGCACCAGTCAGTTGCGCCGAGCCTGTGATCAGTTGCTTCAGGCAGGCGTCGAGCCACAAGGGGTTGTCCTGAACCGGGTGACGAAAGAACAGGGCGGGTATGACCATTACTACTACTATGGACAGAACCGGAAGCGCAGTCGTCGCGGAGTGTTGAGCCGGCTGTTCAAACGGCGACGACGGCGCAACGCCATTCCGGGAGTTGTCGATACATCGGATGTGGTCATGGGCGGCGGTAGGCAGACACTCTACGGCGTGCCAGACGTAGCAGAGGGCGTAGCTCACCCGCACGCGCCGGATATGACCGCATACCCCGACACTCAACCGGCAGTGGCCGGTACGACCGCAGTGCAGAGTCCAGACACGCGGCGGAATGGTAAGGCGCCTCATCAGTGAAAGGATACCCGGCACGCTATGGCGCATCGACCACAATCACAATCAGGTGTTGCGCGTCTCGTGGTTGAGACCTACGCTTTGCGTCTGGTCACTCTGGGATGCCTGGTGATCGCTGCAATTCTGCAGGCGCGTCTGCTCGGTCCTGAAGGAAAAGGGATGCTTGCAACCGCGCTTGGCTGGTCGGCGCTGATCGGTGGAGTGGCGCTATTCGGCACAGAAAGCGCTGCGGTCTACTTTGTTGCGCGCACTGCGAACCATGCGCTGTGGCTGATGCGCGCCGCTCTGATCTACGCTGTCGGTCTCGCCATCATTGCCGTAGCGCCGCTCGATACCGCAGTTGCTTTCACTCCCCAGGCATCGTCGGATCTGAAGGTCATCCTGGCGATTGCGCTGTTAGCGCCAATGTTTATTCTCACGTCGATATTCAATGCAATCCTGGTTGGATTGAACCGTATCCGATCTACAAACAACATCAATGCCATTTCCACTCTTCTCTACGTTTTTTCACTTTCACTATGTTTTTGGTTGCATATTGAAACTTTTGCAGCAATCACGGCAGTTGTGATTGGGGTACAGCTTACGACGCTTATCCTGCTCATTGCTGCTGTACAGCGCGCTGGCATTGCCGAATACCGCGTACCGCAGATTTCGGCGTTTATGCGCTACGCACTACAATCGTTTTGGGGGAGTCTCGCCGGATTATTGTTTCTACGCAGCAGTCTGCTGATGCTGGGCAGTCTCGCACCTATCGCTCAGGCTGGCATCTACTCGATAGCGTTCGTTTTTGCGGATGTGGTGTTGATGCTGCCCAACACACTGATCAACATTCTGCTGCCACGTCTGGCAGGACAGAGTCCCGCATTGATCGCCACACGTATCGCTGCTACAGCACGCTATGCATCTGCCGGTGTGCTTGCACTGGCGCTGATGATCGGAAGCGGCGCGTTTCTGGTTGTACCGGTTGGATTTGGCGAGGCATTCCGTCCGGCTGCACCGGTGGCGCTGCTGCTCTGCATCGGCGCTGCGCTGGGCACACCCGGCATGATCCTGGCGCTCTATTTCAACGCGTGTGAACAACCGGAAACACCGGCAACCGCTGCCTGGATCGGGTGCGGCGTTTTGATTGCCGGTCTGGTGGTGCTCGTGCCCTTCGCCGGTGCAACCGGGGCAGCAGTGGCGACCGGTATCGCGCGCGCGGCGATGTCGCTGTTCATGATCGCCCGGTTTTGTCGCGCCAGTGGCCTGAACTGGCGCGCATCACTGGTGTTTCAGGCAACGGATTGGGCGAAGAGTGAACGAAAGATACACGCTCTCTATGAACAGGTTACCCACGCTCGTCGCACCTGAGTCTATCCGGACAGGATCGGCGTTGCTGATCGGATTGATCCTCGCACCGCTGGTCGGGGTGCTGGCAGCGACTCAGCCGATGCTGCTGCTGGTGGTGATGGGTGCCGCAGTGTGGGTGCTGCTGGTATTGCGCAACGACGGCAGTGCCCCTTTTGTGCTCGGCGTCGCCGTGCCGCTTCTGTATCTGCTCGACGTGCGCAGTGCACTTTTCAGCCAGGCGGTACTTGCGCTTTATGGCGGAGCGTTGATCCACGCATCGCATCAGATTGTCCATCAACCGGAAGCGCGTTGCTGGAACCGGCAATTCGTTCTCCTTACCGTTGCCTGGGGAGTGATTGTCGCACTCGCAGAACGAGGGATGTTCAGCGAAGGATTGAGTCTGCGCCGCCTCACCGTTGCCATGATCGGGATGCTTCCCTACCTCTGGTTTGCACTGGCAGCGCCGCGGCTCACAGGGAAACAGGCGCACACGCTACTCGCCGGGATCGCAACCGGCGCAACGGTTACGGCTGCTGCGTTTCTGATCAATTCGCGCACACTGACCGAAGGGCTGCAGGGGCGTGACGCCTGGATCGATACCGCTACCATTATCGGGAGCCTGAAGAACTCGCTCGGATTGTTGTGGGTCGTCGGATGGATACTCCTGATCGGATGGCGCATCAGAAAAGGATGGGCGATCAAGGCACCATTGCTTGCTGTGCTGCTGACTGCCATCCTGTTCTCGTTCAGTCGCTCGTCGTATATGGCGTTGATCGCTGCAACGCTGCTGCTGTACTGGGGACGCTCCCACACCTTGTGGCTCGCTATCGGCACAATATGCGCTTTTGTATTACTCGGCTTACCTGAAGCAGTGTGGGCGCGCCTCGAAATGACCTGGTCGCCCATACGCGGATTCGATCCATCGGCGGAAGCGCGCATCGATCTGTGGATCGCTGCAATCAACGCTTTTCTCTCGGCGCCGCTGACCGGCATCGGCTGGGGGAAGTTCAGCGACTACCTGGTGCGCACCGGGCAGGCGCCAGCCGCCGTCGGGCAGGCAGTGTACGACCTGGCATACGCCCACAACTATTTTTTGAGCGCACTCGCCATGCTCGGCATCGGCGGTGGCGTGATGAGTATCAGCATGTTTCTTGCTGCGTGGCAACGCGTACGCACGCTCATCGCTCACAGGGTCTATCTGGCACGGCTGGTGCAGGCAGTGCTGCTCGCAGTCATGCTCGCGTCACTGTTTGGCGAACCGCTATTCGATCCAGTTCTTTCGTTCGTGTTTGTGCTGATTCTGGCATGCCTGGTCGGGCAGGAAAGAGAGCAGTGAATGTCCCGGTCATTACGAATCGTCCATATCGTTGGAAGCGCTTTTGCCGGTGGATGGGCATTCCATCCGCTCTGCCTGCTGCGCGACGCCGGGCACGATGTGTTCCTCCTCTGCCCGGAGGAAGGTCCGTTACCACAACGGGCACGTGCAACCGGCATACCGACACGGATCGAGCCTTTTCCGCGTCGCATCCGGCACGCGCATAGCGCAGCGGCGTATATTGCGCGCGTGGCATCCTGGTTGCGCCGTGAGCAGATCGATGTCGTGCACAACCATCTGGCGCCCGCCAATGTATGGGGACGTCTGGCAGCGTGCGTAGCAGGGGTTCCAGTGCGCCTGACTCAGTGGCCCGGTCCCCTACCGCTCGAAATTCTTGTATCGCGACGGATCGAAATGGCGCTCGCGCCTCTCGACAGCGCAATTATCGCATCGAGCAGCGCGACCCGACGCATCTATGAGGAATGCGGTGTGATGCGCGGGCGCATCCGTCTGATCTACTACGGCTTTCCGTTCGATCCATTCGACCCAACGCTCGACGGTAGTCCGATCCGCCGCGAGTTCGGCATTGCACCGGAGGCGCCGCTGGTGACGATGATTGCCTATATGTACTCTCCCCTGAAGGAACGTTCGTTGCGCGGGCTGAATATTTTCGACGGAATCGGGCTGAAAGGGCACGAGATCCTGATCGAGGCAGCAGCGCGCGTGCGTGCGTTGCTGCCTGAAGCGCGCTTCCTGATCGTCGGCGATGCGCTGGTGCCAGGTGAAGCGGAACACTACAAGCAGAAACTGTACCGCATGGTCGCCGATCTGGATCTCCAGCAGACGGTTCTGTTTGCCGGGAAGCGCAGCGATATTCCGGCGATCCTGGCAGCGAGCGATGTGGCGGCAGTGCCATCGCTCTCGGAAAATGTCGGCGGTGCTGTCGAACCACTGCTGATGGAGCGACCGGTGGTTGCCAGTGCTGTCGGCGGACTGCCCGACGTGGTGCGTGACGGCGAGACCGGCTACCTGGTGCCACCGCGCGATTCCAGTGCATTGGCCGATGCGCTGCTGCATACCCTGACCCTGCCCGCCGCTGTGCGGCGCGCGATGGGACGCAGGGGACGGGCGATCGTTCAGGAATTGTTCGATCTGAATAAAACCGTTGGGCAAACCGTGCAACTGTACGAGGAATTGTTGAGTGCACCAGGAATGCGAGGTTTGCGATGGGCGCGCCGCTGACCATTCTGTACGTTACCGGATATGGTGCACACGAATGGGCATTGCATACGCCGCGCTTCCTGGCGCAGCGTGGGCACCAGGTGGCACTGGTATGCCCGACCGACTCACCCATGGAACGCCTGGCACGGCAAGCCGGAATGGAGGTGCATGGCTGGAACGCGCCGCGTCACCTGAAAGAAATTCGTGCGCTGGCAGGCGCCGTCAATACGCTCTACCGCCTGTTTCGGCGGCAGCGTCCGGATGTAGTGGTGTACTATGCGCTGCCGATCAGCCTGTGGGCGCGGATAGCGGCGCGGCTGGCAGGCGTACCGGTGCGCCTGTTCAAGCCGCCGAGCCTGTGGGACCTGGAACTGCCACACTACCGCGTAGCAGAGTACAGCACCGCCTGGATGGACAGCGCGATCCTCGCGTCGAGTCGCGCTCTTGTGCGCTACTATCGACGGGCGCCGCTTGTGCGCACACCGGTAATCCTGAGTTACTACGGCTTTCCCCTCGAACGCTTCGATCCCTTGCTGGATGGATCGGGCATCCGCCATGAGTTCGGCATTCCTTCCACAGCCCCGGTTGTGACGATGGTGGCATACCTGATTCCGCCTGTTCGCCGTCTCGACCCGCACTGCGGCATTAAGGGTCACGAGGTGCTAATCCGGGCAGCGCGCGACGTGACGGCGTGGCTGCCGGAAACACGCTTCCTGATCGTCGGCGCCGAACCAGAAGGCACCGCGCACGGCGCATACGAGGCCCGTTTGAAACAACTGGCACACGCTCATGGTGTTGATCGCCACATTGTCTTTACCGGAAAGCGTACCGATATTCCGGCGATCCTGGCGGCAAGCGATGTGGCGGCAGTGCCATCGCTCTCGGAGAATGTCGGCGGTGCTGCCGAACCGTTGCTGATGGAGCGACCGGTAGTGGCCAGCGCCGTCGGCGGACTGCCCGACGTGGTGCGCGACGGCGAGACCGGCTACCTGGCGCCGCCGCGCGATCCCGGTGCATTGGCCGATGCGCTGCTGCATACCCTGACCCTGCCCGCCGCTGTGCGGCGGGCGATGGGACGCAGGGGACGGGCGATCGTTCAGGAATTGTTCGACATTCATCGTGTGGCGCCGACCGAAGAGCGCATCTTTTACCAGTTGCGAGGTGAGCCGGTATGTGCGACCTCAGCATCGTAATCGTCAACTGGAACACGCGCGATCTTCTGCGCGCCTGTCTGGCGTCGCTGCCGGAAGCGGCGCGCACACTCACCTGCGAAATCATCGTGGTCGATAACGCTTCGACGGATGGCAGCGTCGAGATGGTGCGCGCGACATTCCCGCATGTGCGCCTGATCACCCTGACGGAGAACGTCGGGTTTGCGCGCGCCAACAACATTGGCTTTGCCCCGGCGCAGGGGCGTTACTTTCTCCTGCTGAACCCGGACACCTGGCTGCCATCGGGTGCACTGGACGACATGGTGGCGCTGATGGATCAGATGCCCGACACCGGCATTCTCGGTCCGCGGCTGCTGAACGCTGATGGCAGCCTTCAACCGTCGTGCAGCCATTTCCCAACACTGCTGAACATTGCACTGGAGAGTTGGGGCATCAGTCGCCTTGCGCCGCAGAACCGACGGCTGGCACGCTTCAAGATGACATACTGGGGACACGATGACGCACGTGATGTCGATCAACCATCCGGCGCCTGCCTGCTGGTGCGCCGCGAAGCGTGGCAGAGCGCCGGTCCACTTGACGAACGCTTCTTTATGTACTTCGAGGAAGTTGACCTATGCTGGCGTGTGCGACAGGCAGGATGGCGCATCCGCTTCACGCCGACGCCACAGATCACGCACTACGGCGGTCAGAGCTCGCTCCAGAACCTGGATGCTCGAATCATGCAACGATACGCCAGTCTGTTGTTCTTCTTCCACAAGCACTACGGCGCGCTGACAACCGGTGCGCTCTGTATTGCGCTTGCACCGGCGCTCCTGTTGCGCGCCTGCCTGGCGACGGTGCGCGCTTCGCTGGCGGGTCAGCGGCGACAGTGGGAGTATGCTGCGCAGTACTGGCGCGTAACGGCTTACGTGTGCGGTTTGACCATCGGTATACAGTCGTGCCAGAGGACGCAATGAATGTGCTCTTTCTTACCCGCTACAGTCAGAAGGGGGGCAGCAGTCGCTACATGGTGCACCAGTATCTGCCCGCATATGCGCAGGCAGGCATGACCTGCACTGTTGCGCCCCTGTTCGACGACCGCTACTTCGATTTTGGTGTGCTTGATCGTCCAACAGGCGCCAGGGAAATCGCACGTCACGGACTGTACTATGCACGCCGCGTCCTGCTGCGGTTGCGCGCGCTGATCGATGCGCACCACTACGACCTGGTTGTACTCGAAAAGGAACTGTTCCCATATGTGCCATATAGATTCGAGGAATGGTTGCGGCGGCGCGGCGTGAAACTTGTCGTGCTGTTCGATGATGCTACATATGCGTACTACCGGCGACACCCATTTCCCCTAGTGCGCCTGCTCTGCCGCGGCAAGATCGAACGCATTGTACGCAGCGCCACACACGTCATTGTCTGGAACGACCATCTGGCAGGCTATATGCGTCGCCTGAACCCGCGCGTTTCAGTCGTGAACAGTGGCGTCGACATCACCCGCTACCCGCCGAAGGATTACCGCGCACCTCGTCCGACGGATCGACTGGTCATCGGCTGGATCGGCACGCCAAATGGTTTTCCCTACCTGCGCTCATTGGAGACGATTTTTGCCGAACTGGCGCAGCAGTATCCGCTCGAACTGCACGTGATCAGTTCGATGGCGTACAGCAGCGCGCATGTGCGGGTCGTCAACCGCATGTGGAGTATGCACACCGAGGTACAGCATCTCCATGATCTGGACATTGGCGTGATGCCATTGCCGAACGATGAATGGACGCAGGGCAAGAGCGGTGTCAAAGCCGTGCAGTACATGGCTGTCGGTGTTCCGGCAGTCTGTTCACCGGTCGGAGTGGCGCGTCGGTTGATCGCCCACAACGTGAACGGGATGCTGGCAGATCACCCAACTGCGTGGCGCTGCGCACTGGCACGATTGCTCGACGATCCAGACCTGCGGGAGCGCATGGGTATGGCAGGTCGCGCAACGGTCATTCAGTCGTATTCCACTCAATCGGTTGCGCCACGTCTGGTTGATATCCTGCTCCAGGTGGGACGCAGTACATAGAAAGGACGTTCCATGACTCTGCGGGTTGCGCATATCACCACAGTCGATCAGTCGCTGCGCTATCTGCTGCTCAACCAGATGCGCAGCATTGCTCAGGCGGGCTATGAGGTAAGCGGCATCTCCACGCCGGGGAACGACGTTCCCGTGATCGAGTCGCAGGGCATCCGCCACATCGCCGTGCCATTCACGCGACGCCTGACACCGCTCGCCGATCTGCGCGCGCTGGTGTGTCTGTACCGCATCTTTCGCCGTGAACAATTCACGATTGTGCACACGCACACCCCCAAACCAGGGCTCCTTGGACAACTGGCGGCGCGCATGGCAGGTGTGCCGGTGGTGGTCAACACTATCCACGGTTTCTATTTCCACGAGCACATGCCGCGCGTATGGCGCGAGTTCTATATCACGATGGAGCGCATTGCGGCACGCTGCTCCGATCTGGTGCTCTCGCAGAGCCGCGAGGACCTGGATACCGCCATCCGGCTGGGTATCTGCCCACCCGAGCGCATTCAGATCCTGGGCAACGGCATCGATATCCGGCGTTTTGATCGCGGGCGGATCGATCCGGCAACCCTGGCGCACCTGCGCTCGATGCTGGGATTGCCACCCGGCATCCCGGTGATCGGGTTCGTCGGACGGCTGGTGGTCGAAAAGGGGATTCTCGAACTGGCGCGCGCCGTTCAACAGGTGCAATCACGCTTTGGTCCGGTCGCGCTGCTGATCGTTGGCGGTGTTGATCGCGAAAAGCGTGATGCCCTGACCCCCGATGACATTCGTGCAGCGTGCGGCGCAGCGACGTGTGTCTTCGCCGGCGTTCGTCAGGATATGCCCGAAATGTATGCGTTGATGGACGTATTTGCGCTACCTTCGTACCGCGAAGGATTTCCACGCGCGCCGATGGAGGCATCGGCAATGGGGGCGCCGTGCGTCGTCACCAATGTGCGCGGTTGTCGCGAAGCAGTAGAGCACGAACGCAACGGTCTGATCGTGCCGTTGCGTGATGTGGATGCGCTGGCAGCGGCGTTGATCCGCCTGTTGCGCGATCACGACCGGCGCAGAGCGATGGGTGACGCCGGACGCCGGATGGCGCTTGAGCAGTTCGACGAACGGCTGGTATTTCAACGGGTTATTGCCGCATACCATCGGCTCCTTCTCGCAAAAGGATTGCCGGCATTGGAGAGTGCAGTGACCGGCAGAATGTAGTGTATGTATCGCCGTTATCTAAAGCGTGTGTTCGATCTTTGTGTCGCCAGTATCGCGCTGGTTGTATGCGCGCCACTGTTGTTGATCCTGGCAGCGCTGGTGCGGATGCGGCTGGGTGCGCCGGTGATCTTTCGCCAGCAGCGCCCCGGATTGCACGGGCAACCATTCACGATGCTGAAGTTTCGCAGCATGACCGATGCGCGTGACGCAGAAGGCAACCTACTGCCAGACGATCGACGACTGACGCCGTTCGGTCGTTTTCTGCGCAGCAGCAGCCTCGACGAACTGCCGGAACTGATCAATGTGATCCGCGGCGACATGAGCCTGGTAGGACCGCGCCCGCTGCTGATGGAGTATCTGGATCGCTACACCCCCGAACAGATGCGCCGCCACACGGTGCGTCCTGGCATCACCGGATGGGCGCAGGTCAACGGACGGAACGCGATCGATTGGGAACAGAAATTCATGCTGGATGTCTGGTATGTCGATCATCTCTCGTTCTGGCTCGACCTGCGCATCCTGGCAATGACCGCCTGGCGGGTCGTGCAGCGTGATGGGATCAACCGGCGCGGATGCGCCACGACGACCATATTTCGGGGAACATCGGAGGGAAGTTACCAATGAAGCGCGTGTTGATCATCGGCGCCGGCGGTCATGCACAGGTGGTTGCCGACATTCTGCTGCGGATGCACGAAGCAGGCGCCGATCTGCTACCGATCGGGTACCTCGACGATAATCCGCACCTCTTCGGCGAACGGCGGCTGGGGCTGCCGATCCTCGGTCCGCTTGCTGCCATTGATGTCATCGATCACGATGCACTGGTGATCGGGATCGGCGACAATCAGACACGCAAGGCGATCTACGAACGTTTGACCGCGTGTGGCGGGCAGTTCACGATTGCGTGTCACCCATCGGCAATCATCGCGCGCGATGCTGTCATTGGTGCAGGAACGGTGATTGCTGCGCGAGCAGTCGTGAATGCGGGCGCACGCATTGGCGTGAATGTTATTCTCAACAGCGGGAGCATCGTCGAGCATCATAACTGCATCGGCGCTCACGCTCACATTGCGCCGGGGTCAACCCTCGGCGGCGGCGTTGTGGTTGGCGAAGGGGCGCTGATCGGCATTGGCGCGACGGTGCTGCCGCAGTGCACGGTTGGCGCGTGGAGCGTAGTCGGCGGCGGCGCACTGGTGACCTCGACGGTTGAAGACCACCTTGTGGTCACCGGCATCCCGGCTCGACCACATATGACCGTACCGCGCGATGGACTCCACTGTCAGCAGCGCGTCCGTGCGCGGGTGTAGAGTATGGTTAGCAGGTCAGCGGGCTTGCTGGCCCGTGATACGGCTTCCTGCAATGCTCTTGCTTCGGCAACGTAAGGCATAGCGCGGCGGTTCTTCTCAAGTGCAAGTGCGGCAAAACCCGCACGCGTGGCTTCGTAAGTCGTTACAAGGTCATCACTGCCGTGCAGGTGGTTCTGGTAAGGGCGCAGAGTCGTCACAATTTTCTCCAGACATAAACACACTTACGCAACGCTTTGCGTCCATGCTCGCCCATCTGCTGACTGCTATTGCCCTTGCCGTCAGGTAAGACCAGAATACTTTCTGTACGAAAACCCAGTTTTTCAGCAATATCCGAAAGTATCATATCCACCGAAATGCTTGCGCCAGCATAGCGTACATTGTCATTCACCATGAGGATCGGCGCATCCGACTTCAAGACACGCGCACTTTCTGCAATAACACACGCCATCTCGTAAAAATAGCCCCTCACCATTCTGGGAATACCGTTGTTGTCCAAAGCACCCCGAGCTTTCTGGTCTTCCAGGTAGTTCAGGATCGCCTGTAACAGCGTCTGCTCATCAGCAGCAGCCAATGCAGTCGTCCAACGAGGGTTGATACTGAGCAGATCTTTGGCACGGTTTTCCACTGTGCAACTCAGCATCTCTTGCCGGAGCTTCGCCAATCCTTTTTCATCTGTCCCGAGCAAGGCCAGTTCCAGTGCATACGTGCGCGTGTAATCATACCGATTGCAATAGGGTGGAGAGGTTATAATGGCATCGTAATTTTCATCACGTAACGTAGGAAGTATATAGTGGCTTCCTTCGTTCTTTCGGAATAGGCTCCTTTTGTGATCCGCAGTTCTGGGAGAGGGAGACGCACTTCTGACTGCTCCCAAACCCGCATGTCTGTCCATTGGCATAATCTTTCAAAATCATTAGGTGTGAACCCGGCATCCAGAATTTGTTTGGCTTTGATGATTTCATGACCGATTGGTAACAGCTCGATGCCGTCTGCATCTATACCCATTGCGCTTGCTGCGAACAGAGCCGTTCCGCTTCCCGCAAAGGAGTCTAGGACTCCCCCTTTGGTAATCCCGTACTTATGCAACAGATACTCTACTAGGGAAGCAGGGAATGCTTCCTTAAACCTGTACCAGCGATAAACAGGTCTGGTCTTGTTGGCCTGAAAACTGACTAGAAGACGGGAGAGTGAGGGCTGGATGACCAACGTGCTTTTGAATCGCTAAAAGAGCTGCTCAGCGAGATGATCTATCTCGCTGAGGGATATGTTCTGCTGGACACTCCGCACACTCGATGCCCTGGTCGGACGCAGCACCACATGTACACTCCAGATTCGTAGCAGTCGCAACTATTATACAACCTTAAAATTGATTGCCGGAGAACAATGCCGGGCAGGTCAGGGACGAAACGAAAGCATACCGGCTCTAACGCCACAGGTTCCACTTGCCGACAGAGAAACGTTGCGTTGACGAAATGGCTGGCGGCGGACGCATCTCTGGTGTATAATGTCTGTGCTGAAGGAATGAATGCTCAATACTACGCTTTTGTCGGGGAAGCGCTTCGCGCTTCTTGAGATGTTGTGTCTGCACCATCCTACCGTCGCTCATCAGTACGCGCCGGCGCTTGGCAGGGAATAGGTTCTGGCATGCTTGTGCTGATCGCCAGCATTGTCATCCCGCTGATCGCTGTGCCCTGGCTGATTGTCGAAGACGCCGGCGAAACGGCAGATGCAATTGTTGTTCTGGGCGGCGAGGCATATCCGCCGAACCGCACCATCCACGCACTCAACCTCTACAGTCAGCGGCGCGCGCCAGTTGTGGTGTTTACCGGCGGTGCGCTGCCCGGTCGACCACCGGAAACATCGTCGGCGCGGGTTGCGCTGCGGTATGCGCTGAAACACGGCTTGCCCGCAGAGGTCGCGCTGGTGGCAGATACGGCGCAGAGCACCTACGATGAAGCAACGCTGGCGCGTGATCTGGCAGCGCGCCACGGGTGGCGTTCCCTGATCATCGTCACTGACCCGTACCACACGCGACGCGCTGTGCGTACCTTCCGCGCGATCATTCCCGATGTGCAGGTGACGGCGAGTGTGGCGCCATTCCTCGACCCCTCTAGTGATCCGTTGAGTCGCGGTGTGCGCGTCTGGCGCTACGCCGCTGCTGAACTGATCAAAATAGCGTTCTACCGACTGCACTACGGCATTCCGCTGAGATAACCGTTACTTCCTGGCTGCCCATGCCGGCGCGCGTTTCTCGATGAATGCATCGATCCCCTCCTGCGCGCACGGTTCCATCATATTGCACGCCATGGTTTCGCCTGCCAGCCAGTAGGCTTCTTCGATACCCGTTTCGATCTGACGGTAGAACAGTGATTTGCCGAGCGCAATCGCTTCAGCCGGTCGGGCGATGATTGCATCCGCCAACCGCTGCACTTCAGCGTCAAGATCGGCGGACGGTACGACTCGGTTGACCAGACCAAGCGTCTGTGCGGTATGGGCGTCGATGAAGTCGCCGGTGACCAGCATCTCGAAGGCGGCTTTGCGCCCGATATTGCGCGACAACGCTACTGCTGGCGTCGAGCAGAACAACCCGACGCTAATGCCGGAAACGGCAAATGTCGCTTCTTCGGCAGCAACAGCCAGGTCGCACATGGCAACAAGCTGGCAGCCGGCGGCAGTGGCGATGCCATGCACACGGGCGATCACCGGTTGCGGCAGACGCTGGATCGTCATCATCATCCGCGAGCAACGCGCAAACAGGTCTTCGTAGTATGCCTGACTGGGATTGGCTCTCATCTGCTTCAGGTCGTGCCCGGCGCAGAAGGCTTTCCCCTGCCCGGCGATGACGACCACCCGCGCCTGTGGGTTGGCTACCACGGCATCCAGTTCCGCCTGGAGCGCTGCAAGCATCTCTTCGGAGAGTGCATTGAACTGTCGCGGACGGTTCAGTGTCAGCCGCACCACGCCACGCGCATCATAGTCGGCAAGCACATATGGCTCAGTAACGGGAAGCGTTTCGACTGCCTGCATACCACACCTCCTGGTCATTGAACAATCGATACAGAAAACACACCGACGTCGGCTGCGCAACACCCTGCCGGGCATTTCCGGGTACAGTACTATCATAACGCAGGATGACCGGATGGCGCGACGGTACAGGAAAGAGCCGGTGCAACAGGACGCCAGACTGACGTGACTTTTGACACCTCCGTGTACACGCTATGCCGCAGGGCGTCCGATAGAGTTGCATACTTTCGCCTTCGCGTAGATAATAGTGCCCCACGATGTTCTTCAGCACAGCAGCGAGCAACGCATGTACGACCTTCTCATTCAGGGCGGGCATGTGATTGACCCGGCGGATCAACGCAACGCGCTCTTCGACGTTGCGATCAGCGGCGGACGCATTGCAGCAGTGGCAGAGTTCATCGATCCGGCGCAGGCGCGCACCGTGATCGATGCGACTGGTCAGATTGTGACACCAGGACTGGTCGATCTGCATACCCATGTCTACTGGGGTGTCACGTACTGGGGAATTGAAGCCGACCCGGTGGCGGCGCGCAGCGGAGTGACGACGTGGGTGGACGCCGGCAGCGCCGGTGCGTACAGTTTCACCGGCTTTCGCCACTTCATCTGCAATGCCAGCCGGGTGCGTCTGTTCGGGTTTCTCAACCTGTCGGCAATCGGGTTGATTGCACCAACCTGGGAGTTCGCCAATCTCGATTATTGCGACATCGACCTGGCAGCCAGGACGGTCGAAGAAAACCGCGATATTCTCGTCGGGATCAAGGCGCGCATCGATCACAACACCACTCGCGGCGTTGGTATCCGTCCGCTGGAACTGGCGCGCACACTCGCCGATCGGGTGGCGCTGCCGTTGATGGTGCATATCGGTAACGCTCCGCCGGCGCTCAACGAGATTGTTGCGCTCCTGCGCCCCGGTGATATTCTGACCCATTGCTTCACCGGCGGGACGCACCGTCTGCTCACCGACGACGGGCGCCTCTCTCCAGTTGCGCACACGCTGCGGGAACGCGGCGTGTTGCTCGACATCGGGCACGGAACCGGATCGTTCAGTTATCGGGTGGCTGAAGCAGCACTGGCGGAAGGGGTGCTACCGGACATTATCAGTAGCGACATTCACCAACTCAGTGTACAGGGACCGATGTTCGACCTGCCGACGACGCTCTCCAAGTTCCTCAATCTGGGTATGTCGCTCCCCAATGTAATCGACCGGGCAACCCACCGACCGGCGCTGGCGATCGGGAAGCCGGAACTCGGAACACTGCGACCCGGAGCGCCGGCAGATGTGGCGCTCCTTCGCCTTGACGAGGTAGACGTGACGTTCTATGATGTCGAGATGAATCCGCGCGCCGGCAACCGGCGCCTAGTTTGCACAATGACGATTATTGACGGGCACGTGCTGCCGCGACAGGCAGAACGCGCACCGGCGATATAGGCAATCTTACCGGAGCATCAGCGGCGCATCCTCAATCAGGGATGAACTGTGGCTCCTGTTCATCCGTACAACCGCATCCCTACGCAATAGCCGCCATCGACGCAAATAGCGCTGCCGGTGATGTAATCAGCGTCGTCGCTGGCGAGAAACACCGCCGCACGACCAATATCGTGCGGCGTTCCCAGGCGCCCCCACGGTATCTGCTGCGCGAAGCGCCGCAACTCTTCCTCAGTGGCGAATTTGCGTTCGCCGGGGGTGTCGATGTGCCCCGGATTGATGACATTCACATTAATGCGATACGGCGCCAGTTCGGCTGCCATCGTCGATGCCAGGTGATTGACCGCCGCTTTTGCCATGTTGTACGCAGCGCTGGTTGGCAGTGGAATCTGTGCCAGGATCGAACCGATAATGATGATCTTGCCGGGACCGCCGCGCGCAACCATGTGGCGCGCCGCCGCCTGACAGGTGTGGAAGACGCCGAACTGCGTCACTTCGATGGTGCGCAGCACATGATCCCATTGCGCATCCACCACAAGTTCTCGAATTGAAAATGCTGCATTGGCGACAGCAATATCGACCCGTCCGAACTGTTCGATGGCTGCGGCGAACACCTGATCGACGGCTTCCCGATCCGCCACATCGCCGTACACCACCAGCACGCGTCGCCCGATTGCCTCGATATCGGCAGCGGTCACGCGGGCATCAACAATACCCGGATCGCCAGGCGGCAGATCGTTGAGCACGATATCCGCCCCTTCAGCAGCCATGCAGAGCGCGATACCGCGTCCGATCCCGCGCGCTGCACCGGTAATGACCGCCACTCTATCCTTCAAGCGCTGCATGGTGCGAACCTCATCTCTGTCACAGACAGGCGTTATTCGACGAGCAACAGAGACCCAAAGCAGGATGGCTTATGAAAATCGGCAGGCGACGTAAATGTCGGCGACCAGCAACTGAACTCCGGTGCACCGTTGCGCGGACGCTCGATCCGGAAAAGGTTGGCGCGCCAGAGCAACGGGAGTGGCTCACCCGTCAGGCAGCGCCAGGGCAATGCCAGGATCGCCGTCCAGCATCCGTCGGTATCCTCCCGACGCACCCACCAGCGTGCATCCGCATTCCATGCCGTATCAACGCGCAACGTGGCGCGTTGCTCGTGCGGGTTGCTGATCCGGGCGTCGAAGAAGACACCATCTGGACTGATCTCAAACTCGAAATAGTCAACCGGCGTTTCCCTGGCAGGGCTGATGAATAGCTCGACCGCTTCTTCATCATAGATCGGATCATCACGCTCGCGGTACGTCCCCCAGATGTCGCTGTCCTCACAGTCGAAACGAACGTACAGTGCATCTGGATCGTACCCCAGACGCACCACCGTCTGCTGGATGGCAGGTCCACTTCCATCTGCCAGGATGAACGGCGTTATCGCCGGCAGCGCCATCCATTCCCACTCAAAGGGTTCGTTGCCGTCCGACCAGTGTGCTGGAACGCGCGGGACAGTGTGGTACGGCAGATCGGGCATCGTCACCTCTCCTATTCCCAGATGCGCAACTCCTGACGCACACTGCGCATATCAACCTCGAACTCCAGCCCGACAACCGGCGGACGGCTGTAGTACCAGTGAAAGGCATGCACGGCAGTAGCGCCGAGCGGCGAGAGCAGGATGTCGGTCAGAAAATCGAGTGGCGAATGCACCGAATAGACGGTCATATCGGTTACATCATCGATGCCACATTCGAGCGCAGCAAGTCGTTGCAGCATCACGCGCATGACAAACGACGCTTTCATGCGCATGGCCTCCGGCGATGTCTGACCTTCGGCAATGATCCCGTGCTCGTCGAGATCACCGGCGCCGGCAATCACGAAGGTGCGCCGGGTTGTCGCTGCCGGCACGGTGTAGGCAAAGGCATAGAACGACGGTTCTTCGGGTGGGAGATAGGCGGGCGCAACATTGGTGCGCGCCACCGGGTTTATCTCATCGAGCAGAATGCTGCGCGTTTGCAATTCGACCCGGTACTCTGCATTGAAGATCCGGAAGTCTTCCATGCTCCACGGTTTGGGAGAACGGAGTTCAATGGCGCAAAGCGCAGCCGCCGGTCGTCCGAGGGATTCGAGATGGCGGTCGATCAGGGCAAAACCGGCGCGATACGGCAACGGTCGTTGCAACGTCGCCCGCACAATCTCGAACCCCGGCAGCGCGACAACACCGGCGGAATAGGGCGGACCGCCGGGCAAAAACGCAAACCCGCCAGAAGGATGATTGACCAGGTGCATGATACGCTCCCTTCACAATTTGATCGCCCCCTCGGTCAACCCCTTGAAATAGAGACGCTGGAAGAGGGCAAAGATAATGATACCAGGAGTGACGGCAATCACATACACCGCAGCGATGCGCGGATACGCCCACTGCCCCATGCCGGAGTGCGCCGAAGCCAGCACGACCGGCAGAGTGCGCGTCGCCTGATCGTTCGTCAGGGTCACCGCCAGCAGATACTCGCCCCACACACCGACAAAGTTGACCATTGCAACCACAACGATGCCGTTGAGAAGCAGCGGCAGGAGTACCAGAAACAGGGTGCGCCATGGTCCGCACCCATCCATACGACTCGCCTCGACCAGTTCGTGCGGCAACTGCTCGAAAATCCCGCGCATGATCAGAATGCTTACCGCCAGATTGAGCGTTACGTAGGGAAAGATCAGCCCGACGACTGTGTTGAGCAACCCCAGTTGACGCTGAATCTCATAGATCGAAATCAGCGACAGCAGGCGGGTCGGGAAGAAGAGTGACGCAATCAACAGCCAGATCAACAGCCTCCTTCCGGGCAGCTTCACGTGCACCAGTGCATAGCCGCCGAGAATAGCGCAGAAGGTAGTAATCGCCACTGTTGCCAGCGTTACAACAATGCTGTTGAACATGTTCTGCGGCAACGTCTGAATGCGAATCAGCACGAACCCATAGTGGCTGAAATCGAACTGACGGGGCCAGAAGTTCGTCGAGTACGACTCCGGCAGCGATTTCACCGACATCAGCAACACCCAGAGCAGTGGCAGCACAATGATGATCAGAAAAACATTGATCACCACGTGTCTGGCGATGAGACCGGTTGGGGAACGGCGCCGGTGATGGCGCTGAACTGCCGCAGCCACGGACCACCTCCTGCTAATCGCGCGACCGGAATACATAGAGCATGCCAACTACAAAGACCATCATGATCAACGCCCCCAGCCAGCCAATCGCCGCAGCATACCCCTGCAACCAGTCACCGATACGGAACGCCAGATCGTACATATAGACCGTCCAGGTATACGTTGGCGAGGTGCGCTGAAAGCCGCCGAAGATCAGATACTCGTCGATCACCGACATGGCTGTGCCAAAGCGTAACACCACCAGGATCGAGAGGATCGGCAACAGACGGGGCACGATCACGCGCCAGAAGAGTTGCCATTCACTCGCGCCGTCGATGCGCCCCTGTTCGGAAAGGTCTTTGGGAACGGCGGCAAGACCGGCGAGAAAGAACATGGTGTGGTAGCCAAGCCCCCACCAGACCTCCATGATGATCACTGCCAGCAGAGACAGGGGTGTGCCACCCAGCCATTGCGGCGCCGTCTGGCGGGTGAAGATGCCCAGCCATTCGATCAGGATGGTATTGATTGGCCCGATCTGAAAATCGAAGAGCCACTTCCAGAGCACGAATACCAGCGGACCGGGAATAACGGCGGGAATGAGTAACACAATACGGTAGAATGACGAAAGCCACGGCGTCGTCACCCGGTCGATCAGCACTGCCAGCACCAGCGGGATGATAATGGTGAGTGGAACGAACGCTGCAGTAAATGCAAACGCGCGCAACAGACCGACATGAAAGAGCGGATCACTGAGGGCGTTGATGTAGTTCTGTAATCCGACGAAGTTCGGCGGGTTGCGTTCCAGATACTTGTAATCGGTGAAACTCAGAACAAAAACGCGGACGATCGGATAGATCTGCCAGCCGATGAAGAAGAAGGTTGCCGGCACAAGAAACAGCAGGTTGGCGTAATCAGCCATGCGGTATGTCGAACGCCACATGCGCGCTGCACTCGCCACCCTGGAAGTTACTGTCGCCATACGCGCCTCTTGCATGCCATATCTCTATGAACCATCCTGTCGGCGCCGCCTGCAAGACCAACCGACGCAAGCTATGTGCCCGCAACTTTTTGCCGCTCTGCATCCGGTATATCTCGCAGCGCCGTCAGGTCTTCACAGACGCGGCGAAGCAGCCGCAAGCGTAACAAACGCGGCAGAGAGAAGAGTGGTTGCCCTTCATCTTCTTGCTGCCATTTGCCCTCCTTCCATCAGAGAAAGCGGGCGTGCTTCTGAGTCTACCTCTTCACTTTCCCATTTTCAGGGATGGACAGAACATCCGGTCCAGCGCGGCTTCTCTCGCATTGGGACGCTCCAGCGCAGGTCGCTCGTCTTCCCTCTTTCGCGTGCGGGAGAGAGGCGGGGGTGAGAGCCAACCTGCGCATCCCCACACCATAAAGCCCTTGAGGCTCATGTATTCTGTCCGCCTCCAGACTTTCCCGTTCAGGAACAGACCAGACATAGAGACAGCACCCATTTCGGGCAGCATCAGAACCCAATGGTGGACGGGTTGAAAACCTGCCCTGATCGGCGCGGTGTCGAGGGACGTCCCGAACAGCGAAGTGCGCATTGCAAAGCTGGAAAACGCATTGTTCTGCAAACGTTTGTCCGGCCTTCAACTCTCTCCCGACCGCACCTCGCCGGGGAAACAAGACAACCAGCGATCGCCAGAGGCGCCCCGTCGTTTGCACGTAACACGGAACCAGAACAGTCGGTCTTAATTAACCTCATCGGTCGACTGCACGCCAGGAACGCCCATGGTCAGCCTTCCAAACTATCCGGCTTTGGCGATCTCCGCCACCACTGCGTCCTTCGCCTTCTGTAACGCCGCACGCGGATCCGACTCCTTGCCGGTGAGGTACTCCTCCCAGAATGGCTTGCCGATAACGAACTGCGTCAGCCCAAAAGGATGGTTCGTAATGGCGCGCGCACGCTCGAATTGTTCTCGCACTAGCGCCACAAACGGTTGCATCCAGTCAGGCTCGTTCATCTCCCACTCGGCGTAGATCGACTTGTACGGCGGCAACTGCCCTGGATGCGCAGTCGGCGAACCGGCGATCGAGTCCTTCCAGATCTGCTGATTGTACGTCAGTGCGCGCATATACTCGACCGCCTTTTCCTTGTTCTTGCCATACTTGAACAGACACGCGCCGGTTGTCCAGAAGACGGTGCCGCCCTGACTGTTCGCAAAACGCGGGAGACCCGCCATTTGCAATTTGTCGGAGAAGCCGCCGGTTTGTGCGAAGCGGAGCGGCGCGTTGAAATACTTTGTGTAGTAGGCAACCTGCTGCGCTGCAAACGCCCCTTCGTCAGGGGTATTGTTCACGCCGCCATCGGTTGTCCCTTCATTGGGAATATCAGGGTTCGCCAGATCCTTGATCTTCTTCATCAGGATCAGCGCTTCGACCGCCGGTTCGCTGGTAAAGTCGAACAAACCTTCAGGTGTATAGACATTCGTGCTCAGGCTATGGGTGAATGGCGCCAGCGACCGCCATCCACGTGCGTCATACGTTGCGCCATACGGCGCTGCGCCTGAGTCGACCACCTGCTTCGCATTCGCCAGGTACTCGTCCCAGGTCGTCGGAATGCCGGTAATGCCCGCCTTTTCCGTCAGATTGCTGTTCCAGGCCATGCCGATCACATCGAGCAGGAAGGGCCAGCTGTAGAGTTTACCATTGACCGTGCATTCTTCCCGGATCGGCGGGAGGATGTCATCCAGCACATCTTTGAGAATATAGTCGTCCCACGGTTCGATCACATCCGCCTTGATCAACTGGCTCATCTCGACGAACGGCGTCATCCCGACATAGACATCCCACGTACTCTCCTGGTTCTTTGCCTCGGCGACGAAGCGTTCGATACCAAAACCCTGTACCGGCGCGATCTGGAAGTTCAACCCCTCGAACGAACTGTTGACTTGGGGAATCGACGGATGGAGATCGACGATCCACTGGTAGAACGTTGGTGTCAGGGGTCGCGCCGACGTTTGCGCAGGCGCGCTCCCCGGCGGTGTGGTCGATGTGGTTCCGCCACACGCGGCGAGCAGCGCGCCGCCAGCGACAGTGACCGCGCCGGTTGCCAGCAGTCGTAACATCTGCCGGCGGGTAAGTGCTGGTGCAGATCCGTCCACCTGTGTGCCTGACTTTTCGGGAATCTTCATGAGACGCCTCCTTCCACATAACCGCGACCAATGTCGAACCGGCAACAAGATGACTCAAGCGTCTTGATTGCTCTCAGCATGCTGCCTGAGCATATATACCCTGGGAAACGCTTCCTGGAACTATGCGGCAATACTGGTGAAAGAAAAGAACAGACCAGGCGCGGGCGGGCGCGCCGTGGTCTTCCCTGTCCGACGACTCAACGTTGCAACTGCGCCTGACTATCGAGGCGCAACAACCCAAACTCGTAATCGAGCACCATCGCCGCGATACCCAGCAGTACCGCGTCGTGTCGTTCGGGAACCAGATCGACCGTCGTCATCGCCGCCAGCGGAGCGAGCGCATGTCGTGCGAGCGAGGTCTTGACTGCTTCCAGCAGCAGCGAACCAAGCGCGGCAATCGCTCCGGTCAGCACAATGCGCTCGACGTTGAGCAGTCCGACAATATGCGCCACTGCTATGCCGAGGTAGCGTCCAACCTCTTCGACAATCCCGGCGACACCGCTGTCACCCTCTTCGAGCGCCCGGCAGACGGTGCTGAAATCAATCGCCGCAGCCGCTGGCGCAAGGGAACGCAGACGCGACGACGGATTGCTGGCAAGCCTGCGCGCAGCACGAACAATTGCCGGGACACTGGCAACCGTTTCCAGGCAGCCAATGTTGCCGCAGTTACAGCGGATACCGTTGTCGGCAACAACCACGTGACCAATCTCGCCAGCGCCAAACCCATCGCCGGAAAACAGGGCGCCGTTGAGTACAATGCCTGCCCCCACGCCAACCCCGATACTGATCACCACCAGGTTGCCGCTGGCAGCGCCATCACCGAACATGTACTCAGCCAGCGCCATCAGACGCGCAGCATTGTCGAGATACACTGGCAAACGGTACTGATCCTGCAGCAACTGACGCAGGGGCGCATCGACAAGACCAAAATTGACTGCGCGCCGCACCATGCCGCGCACTGGGTCTACAATACCCGGCATGCGCAAGCCGATCCCCAGGATATGTGGCGCCGGATCTGCCGCCAGATCGTCGAGCAACTGCACCAGATAGCCGGGCAGATCTTCGGGACGATACCCGTGCAATGGGACGCTGGATCGCCGCTTAATACCGCCACGCATATCAACGAGCGCCCCGACGATCTGCGTATCCTCGAAACTCAACGCCGCCACACAGTGCGACTCATGTACCACGCGCAGCAGGATGGGCGACCGCCCCCCCGACGACTGACCGGCGCCGGTCTCTTCGATCAACCCCTGCTCGATCAACTCGTTCACGACTGCTGAGACCGTTGTACGGGTCAAACCGGTCTTCCGCGCAATATCCGCTCGACTGATCGCTTCGTCTTCATAGATGATGCGTAGCACCAACCGGCTGTTGTGGTTTCTGGTATGTTGCCGCGTGGCTTTTGCTAGCAGACTTCGCATGGTTCCTCTGGAAGCAATCGGCGCTTTCAGCGGTGTCGCGGATCTTGACCCGTACACGCTCGACAAAAATACCCGGCATGCGTTACAATGGCGATACAGGCTTTTCTTAGTTCAGTGAACTGACAAAGAAACTATATTATACCCCATGGCGTTTGTCAATACTTCATTAAGTGTCTGTCACGAACGCTATGGACGCTTCGTGCATCGGTTGAATGGAGCATCAAACCCCTCTCGGAGAAGGGCGTAATTTCGGTTGCAAGGAACGACAGGAGAGCCGGTATGCAGACGTCCGTATTTGTCTTCGCGTATGATCTGGTGGATGAAGGCTACGGTCATGTACTCGATGCGATACGCGACCGCGCTGGCGCAACAGCGGTCAATCTGGCGTGCAGTTATCACCATGCCCGTGATGTTTTCCCGCACAACCCCCGACGCAAAGTACGATTTCTCGAAGGCGGCGCGTGCTTCTTTCGCCCCGATCCGGCACGCTACGCCGGTCTCACCATTCAACCAATCGTCAGCCGGCTGACCGACGACCACGATCCGTTGAACCGGTGCATCGAGGAAGCCGGACGACGCGGAATGGCGGTGCGCGCCTGGACCACAAACCTGCACAACACTGCGCTTGGTTCACGGCATCCCGACTCCACCCTGCACAATGCGTTCGGCGATCCGTACATTACCTGCCTCTGCCCAGCGAACCCGCATGCCCGCGCCTACCTGTGCGCACTCAGCGCCGATATTGCGAGTCGTGGGGTGCAGGCGATTCTGCTGAAATCAATCGGCTACCACTCCTTCGATCATGGGTATCACCACGAACGGAGTTTTGTACCGCTGTCACCTGCCGTACGTTTCCTGCTCGGTCTCTGTTTCTGCGTCCATTGCACTGCACAGTTGACGGCGCGTGGCGTCGATATGGAACGTGTGCGACGTTTTGTGCAGATTGAGGTGGAGCGTGTATTCAACGGCGCGACCAGCCTGGTCGAACATCTGCCGGTCGAGCGCTCGACGCTGGCAGCGCTGGCAGATGGCGAACTCGGCAGCATGATCGAACAACGCAGTGCAATTGTGACCTCCCTGGTCGCAGAGATCACCGAAGCGGTCCGTGCCACCGGTCCGACACAGGTGATAGCCATGGATATGTCGGGAGCGGCGCTGGGATACGCCACCGGCATGCCCACTAGCGATCCGGCGCCAATGCGTGCCTGGGAGGATGGTCTCGACCTCCCTGCGGTTGCATCGGCGTGTCACGGCATAGCCGTTTTAGCTTACGCCCACGATGTGAACCGTGTGCGTGCCGACCTCGACGCCTATGCGAACCTGTTGCCGGACGGCATCGATCTGACCGTCGGTGTGCGCCCGATGCCGCCGGATTGCTACGACGCCGGAGAGATGACGGCAAAAGTGGTTCTCCTGCGCGAGCGTGGCGTTGCCAGTATGGACGTGTACCACTACGGTTTGATGCGCCTGTATCATCTCGACTGGGTGGGACAGGCGCTTCACGCGCAGGGGTAGAGGAACATATTGGACAGGGGAGCGAGAACCCGCTCCCCCGTCACCCTGAACGGAACAGACACGCTGTTCGCGTTTACCGCATAATAACTGGCAGGGTCACCACATACAGCGCCTGTGTCGAACCCTCCACCAGGTTGTTCGACGAAACAGGGTCTGCTGCGCCGGTTGGCGCGATAACGGCACTGGAGAAGGGCAACATCCCCACTGCCTGCCGGAAGACAACCCCGGTCACTGTGTAGGTTACCATCCCGCCCGGCGCCAGCGTCACCTCGTCATCAACCGGTGCACTGCCACTAGCCGCGCCACAGAACGACCCACTCGACGCCGCACACGTCCAACCGGCTACTGTCACGAGCGCAGGTGGTGTGTTGTTCACCCGCGCACCGGTAGCAACACTCGGACCATTGTTTTGCACTGTTACCGTGTATGTCACGGTTTGTCCCGCCACGGCGTGCAGCGGGAGGCTCTGCATCACTGCCAGATCGGTGTGTGGTTGGAGCGTACTCGAAATCGTGACGCTGTTGTTGGTGAATGTCGGGTCGTCCACGTCGATGGGTGGCAAGACATGCGCCGTATTCACCAGGTTGCCGGTTGCATTTGCTGCCACGACCCCCGATATGATGATCGTCGCCGATCCGCCGACCGGGAACGACGGCAGGTTTAGCATCAGGTTGCCGCTACCACTCGCCTGCTCACATGTTGCGCCATTCGCGCCGCTGCACGTCCACGTCACGCCGTCAATCGTTGGCGGGAACAGGTCGCGCACGGTTGCGCCATCGGCATCTGCGCTACCGGTGTTCGTCACCGTAATTGTATAGGTCACCGGCAGTCCGGGAACAACAATCGTCGGCGCAACCGTCTTGCTGATCATCAGATCGGCAGGTCGCCCCAGTCCACCACTGTCGGTGAACACATTGTTATCCGGATCAGGATCGGTCACATTCCCCGGCACTGTCACGATTGCCGAATGTGGCGGCATCGTCAGCGCTGCCGACGACACCACGCCGGTGGCGGTGAATACCGCGCTCCCACCCGGCGTGAGAGTGACCGGCACATTAATGCTCCCGCTCCCCGCTGACGGGCACGTCGATCCAGATGTTGCGCTGCAACTCCAGATTATATTTGTGACGCTAACCGGGAAGATATTCACTACATTCGCATCGACCACGGTGCTCGGTCCAGCATTCGTTGCCGTCAGCGTGTAGGTGATCGGCTGACCTGCCTGTGGAACCGCCGGGTCGCTCGTTCGCGTCACTGCCAGATCACCGCGGAGACTGATCAGCGTCGAGAGTGTGGTTGTATTGTCGTCTGGCGTCAGTTCATTGATCCCGGCAGGAGTCGCCACACTGACCGTACTGACCAGATTGCCGGTCTCTGTGCTTGCCAGCACACCGGTGACGGTAAATGTAATGCTGCTCCCAACCGGCAGATTGAGGGTCTTATTGCTCCAGTTGCCGCTGCCGCTGGTAGGCGCACAGGAAGCCCCACCCGACGGAACACACGTCCAGGTCGTACCGCTCAGTTGTACCGGAAATGTGCTGGTCAATACTGCCCCAGTGACCTCATTCGCGAACTCGTTACTGACCGTGATAGTGTACGTAACCGGTTCACCAGCGACAACCGGATCTGCACTCTGGATCACTCGCAGATTGCCGGGCACAACACGTGCGCGTTCGAGGACCTTGTGAGTGTCGAACGTCTGGATCAGGAAGGTCGTCGGATCAGGCGCACCGGCGCCGAGATTGAACCGGATCGTTTTTGGTCCAGCGACGGAGCCGTTTGGCAGGCGGATCAGGATCGCATCCCGCGCTGAGAACCCGCTGTACGCATCAGTAACCGCCGCACGTTCACGCACGAGAGAGGCGCCGGCTTCAAAACCTTGCAGTTCGACCGCAGCAAACTGATCGAGCAACACATCCGGCGGTAGAGTGATCAGGACACTGCCGCCGAGCGGAATGGTTTGTTGCGTGGTCATACTGATCGTAAACACATCACCTTCGCGCCGAACTGTCGGCGTGATCGGCGATCCCTGCGTCATCTCAGCCAGCCCGAAGCGCGTGCTATCCGGCGTTCCGGCAGTGGCATACCACATCCGATAGGTCAGGTCTTCCTTCAACAGCCGCACGACCCATACACTATCGCTGGTTCCAGAAGGATTAACGCTGATCGTGTCCAGATCACCGCTGAACGCAGGAAGGTTCGGATCGGGGCGCACCCAGTTCACCCCATTCACTGAGGTGACGTGCCCGATCCGGAAGGTATCCGGTATACTGTAGTCTTTTGCCTGGTACCACATTCGATAGATTGCGCCATCTTTGATAACGGCGACGAGACCGACGCTATTCGAGTCGAAATCTGAAAAACCATCTGCCCCGGCAAGCACCGAACCAAGAGCATCAGAACCATTCACAATCGTCCAGTTGATACCATTCGGCGACAGTGCGTGTCCGATATAAAAACTGCTATCCGCTCGAAACCCTTCGTACCACATACGGAAGCAGCGTCCACTGGTGCGACCGCCTTCGCACGGTGCAATGGCGCTGGCTTCATCGATCAGCACAAACGGTCCGATGATGCGATCATCGTCGAACAGACCCAAACCGGGGCGCGACGTCAGTACCGGCGCTCCGCCATTCTGTCGCACCCAGGTAGCGCCGTTGGTCGAGGTTGCGTAACCAAACCCTTCCCAGCGCCAGGTGCTACTGACGCCGGTGTACCACATGTGGTACGATCCGCCATCTTTGATCACATGAAACGTTGTTACGCCGTTCTGATCAAAACTTCCAGACGTCCCGGAACCTTCGAAGACACTGCCGCCGGTGTGCGTTCCCTGAACGCGATACCAGGAAACACCGTCCGGTGAGACGGCATATCCGATCCGGCGATCCGGCTCGCCAGGACGGGTACCGACGTACCACATCCGATAACAGACGCCGCTGGTGCGACCATTCTCGCAGGGCGTGGCTGCGCTTGCATCGTCGCGCAGCACATTCGGCGGGAAAATCTGCCCAGTATCGAACTGGTTCGGCGATGCTGCGCCAGACGTAAAGATACCGCAGTTAGGCGCTCCAGACACCGGATTCCAGTTCGCAAACACGGCTCCCAGGAACGTTGGAGCACACGTTCCTGGACTGAACGTCCAGTTTTGATTATTGGGAACCGTTGCATGTGCAACCAGTGTCTGGCCCGTCGTAGCAACGAATACCATCAAACCGCTGACCAGAACAGGCAACCAGAGCCAGACTATACTGCGACGCATACAGACCCTCTTACTCCATAGAATACTTTAGGCGAGCAGGCATACTGTAGCGAAACAATATGAAAAGAAGATGAACTCAGGGTTTCCGAGTGTTGTAAAGTCAGGATTTCCAGAGTATCAAAGGACGGCGCGTCCGATTGCGACACCAGGATTACCTGTCTGTACGCAACTGGCGCAGACCACACACTGCCCGACCCTGCCTCCACCCGCTGCCTGTCTGTGTCCTCATCACATCCGGCAGAACACGACACGCAATAGACCGGTGCTTGTGCTCGATCTGCACTGTTCGCCATAGAGCGTGGGTCTCCTGCTTGCAAAAACAGCCGCAGGCACGCTGCTTTCACCTCTGTGATGCTTCACACTACTGCATGCAGGCGAGACGCCGCACACCCAAGCTGCACAGGGACATGCGCCGGTCTAGTACGTCAGAACATCCCACGAATAATGACCCGGTTGCCCTACCAGGAATGTATCCTGCTGTTTGACAGGAGCGTCATCGATGAAAATAAAGCGGAGAATAGCAACGCTATTCTCCGCAGAGCAGCATATGGGTAGCAAAGTCGCCCTGTTTCCTATGGCACGATCTCGATCTGACCGGGTTCCGTAACGTAGATCACCGGATCGCCCTGATACCACCCAATGATACCTGTAACGCGCACGCGCTGTTCCAGCGTGTACAGGTGCTCCGGTTCGCCTGCAAAGTTCCCCCACGCTTCCTTCATGATGCGTACTTTGAACGCCCCCTGGTGCGGGTTGGTAAATCCGAGGTAGACCGCCTTGCCGTTGTTGAAGATGTACCAGATCGTGCCTTCGACCGTGACATACTGCCCCGCATACGCGCGCGCATCCGTGTAGGGAATGATCACATCCCCGGCATCACCAGACTCAGGAGTTTCATTCTCTTCCAGCAGGTACGAACCATAGTCCACCTGCCCCCCATCAGCCTGCTGCGATGCCGCTTCACCTGCACCGGACAGCGCGACACTCGCCGGGTTTCCCTGCTCCAGAGCAACCAGTGCACCGTCTGTGCTCAGGAAGTACACGCTGCGCCCGCTGACCGTCCAGATCGCGTACTCCGTCCAGTACTGGTCATACACCGCGTCCTGTTTCCAGTAGATGTAGAAGCCACTGGGCCAGAGACGGGTGTTTTTCAGACTACTCCCGCAGTAATGACTGGATCGAAATCCCATTCCGCACGTATCCTCGTCCTGCGATGTTGCAATATGCGGCAGATTCTCGATCACGATCGGATCGCTCGCCGACAATCCGCGGCCCGCCGAGCGATCCACGATGCGATAAACGATCCCGGCTTCCCAGTGAGCAGCGAACAGGTGACTCCCCGCCATCGATAGATTGGCCTGTTCATCGGTCGGAAAGAAAGTGTTGCGTATGTAGCGCACATACCCCGCCTGATACCCCAACACGGTGGTATTGTCCAGCACCATTTCGGCCAAAAACGAATCGCCGCGCCCATCACACGCCGCGATCAGACAGGGTGATCCGCGTATTACCACATAAGCGACTTCCTGACCGTTGGCAAATCGTTTGATCACTGCTTGCGGACCCATCGGCATATACCCGCCATCGCCAAACCCGCCGTGCCCCACATTGACGATGAAGGCGCGTTGCCCATTATCCAGGCGCAAGACATGCAGCGCCTGCTGATCCGGACGCGCCTCCAGATTGCTGCACATCGCAGCATTTGTCGCGGGCCAGGGACTCCACATCCACATGGTTTGCCAGTTGAGCCGCAGTTTGATAAGCACCAGTCCATGTTTCTCGGCGATGAAGGGCCAACCATAGGATACTTCCGCGTTCGGATTACTGTCGCCCGGTTCACCCGGTGACAGCGGAGTGGGTTTCACCCGCCAGATACGCGTTCCGGTGGCGTTATCGATGGCGTGCACATACAGATCGCTACTCGCCACAATAACCCGATCCAGACGCGCCGAGTACGACGGCGGCGTATGTACCGGCGACCCGGCATCGTAATTCCACATATGTACCATTGTGCGATCGTCGGTCGCATAGACCCGATTACCCATGCTGAACAGCACCCGATCGGAAAGCACGGCAGGCAGCAGCGGGAGGCTGAAGGAAGCGCCGCTGGCAAACTGCCCCAGTGTCGTACTGGCGGCAGCTTCGAGTTTGTAGAGCGTGCCGTTCGACGAGACCACGAACAGCGCGCCAGTCGACGGATCGTATGCCGGCGTGGAGTTGATGGCGCCCCCCGGGTTACGGTTCCAGACCACTGCGCCGGTCGCATTATCGAGTGCATACACTCCGCGACTCCCGGCTGCCACGTAGACACGACCGCCGCCGGTGACCGGCTGAATGCCGCGTGGCAGGCGAATCTTATCGCTGCGCACCCGACCGCTCGCGTCCAGAGCGTTCTAGATCCACTTGAGACGCCAGGGGGGGACCTCGTTGGTTACATAACTGGTGCATTGCGCATTCGCGACATGCTGAGTCCATTCTGTGCCCGGCATCGCACTGTCACGCAAGATGATCGGAAGATAGACCGGAACGCTGCTTGCAGCAACAGAGATCGGCGACGCAGGGCTGATCATTCATGAGGTTGCCGTTGCAGTCAGTGTGAACACCACACTCAGCGCAGTAATGACTGCAATCAGTGATCTTCGTCGCCAGGGCGGTAATCGGAACAACATACGCGACTCTCCTAACACCGATGACAGTACTCGATCTCATCATACCTCTGGCAGGTTGCCCCATGTGTCGCGCTGAATAACTCTCTGCTCACAATCATTGATGACAGGGATGGAGCAAGCGCTGCCACGCATCAAGTTGCTGCACAAGCGCCTGCATTGCTCCCCGATGATAACGGTCGACCCATGCCGGGTCGTTCCAGTCGATCGGTCCGCTGCGGATATCGAAGAGGGTGTGTTCGGCGCCTTCGGCAATGTACAGTTTCGAACCCGATGCATAGCACGCGTTGTGCGCTGCCACGGCTTCAGCACCGATGGCGTTCAACTCTGGTTCACTATCGGCAACGATCACAATGAGCGGCGCATCGATGCGCACAATATCGTCGGCGCGCAGCAGATTCGAGAGCAGTGCAACGCCACGTGGACGTTGCACCTGAACGTATGCCTGATACTGCTCAGCCAGATATTGCGTTCCAATGCTCTGCGCCACAATGAAGACGCGACAGCGGTCAATCCCGTCCTGTGCCACGGCTGCACGATAGGCTGCCAGCGCATCGTCACTTTCGCAGCACCCGTATACCCCGCCGCTCGCGCCGGTTCCACGTTTGTCGAAGCGGAAGACGGCGTATCCGGCACGCAGCAGAACCTCGGTCAGGTATCCGTATGCGTCGCGGGGAACGGGACCGGAGTGATGAATGATGAAGACCAGCGGGTGCGGACCAGAACCCACCGGAAGATCGAGTTCGCCGGCCAGTTCCACGTCACCGCTGACGAAACGCACCTCGCGACGTTCCGCTGCAATGCCCTCCAGTCGTGGCGTCGGCAGCGCATCGGCGAGAAGCGGCGCTGGTTGTGCGCCGTGATCCACGACCGACAGCACACACGAGATCAGCAACAGAATCAGCAGAAGCGTCCATACGGATGCAAGCCGACGCATCCTTGCGCTCTCGCAGCGATCATAGTGAATCATCCGTGCGAACTCTGCACCATTTCCTGATATGCAAAAATGCTCTACAACATCCCCGCCAGGCGAGCGAAAATGTCACTTCTGGACACTTTTCTGCAACGCAATGGAACTGATGAACCACTGTTCGATACACACCGTAAACTGGGCTAACGATGCATGAACAGCACATACGGTCCGATCTGCGCCACCTGAATGTACTGGCGTGCCAGATCGGGAGTGTCATACACGCGCGTGTATGCCCCAAACGGACCAACGACCACATACGCCGGGTGATCCGTATACCAGTCGTACTGCACCGGCGCCCCGCCCAGCCAGGTGAAGCGCACCGCCTGATCGAGCGTCGGTTGCGGCGGGTAGAGGTAGTTGTGGTCGGTCAGCACGCCGAGTTCCGGCTCCCACGTTGCGACGATTGCCGTTTCCGGTACGGTAGCATTCAGATATGCCGCAAATCGCTGTGCGCTGTCGTCGGGAGTGAACACGACGCGCCCAGTCAGAGCGAGCGGCAACGCAATGATTGCAATGAGGTAGACAACCGCAATTGTTGCCGCAACCGGCAGCAGACGTCGCAGCCAGACCACCGTGTCGACTGCCAGGCGCGCGACAGTGAGTGCACTCAGGGCCACCGCCGGAAAAGCATAGCGCGGCCATCCGAGCGAAGCGCCAACGAACCATGCCAGCCACAGACCGATTAACAGCGCCAGCAGTGCATCGCACAACCCCTGCACGGTGCGGCTGCGCGCGCGCCAGATGGTATATACCAGCGCCGGAATGATCAAGCCGCCGTACAGATCCGGGCGCAACAGGTAATATCCGGCGCGCAGCGTCGATCGGAGGTTAAAGACGAAGATCGCGCCCCCCGCTGCCTGCCGCGTCTGCTGTATGTTCTCGAAGAAGGTTCCGGGACCCAGCAGCGCAAACTGTGCCAGCGTCCAGGCGCTGAAGCACGCAACCGAAACGATGAGTGGAACCAGACGCTGCACCCAACTGCCAGCCCGATAGTAGCACCAGTCGAGCAACGCTGTCAACAGGAGCGCCAGTGGCACGATCAGCACAAACTGATTCTTCGTGACCAGCGCCATCCCGAACCCCAACCCCGCCAGAACGCTCCAGATCAGATGCGCCCGCCGCATCGAAGGCTCTGTCGCCGTTTTCAGCGCAGCCAGCCATGCCAGCATTCCCAGAAAAACGAATGCAACCCCCGGCACTTCACCAAGCACCTGCCGACCGTACTCGATCAAACCTTCGTAGTTGACCGTGCGCGACGCCAGCAGCAATGCCAGCGCGATGAGCGCGGGCCATCCGCCGTAGAGGCGCTGTGCAAGCACGTACCCGGCAACAATCGCCAGCGCAAAATAGATCACGATGACGATGCGCGCCTGCGTCAGACCGATGCCAAACGCCTGGTAGACTGCTGCTACCGGTAGCATAATCGTCGGACCGATGCCGATTGTGGGACCGTGGTAGCGAAACTCGACGCCGCCATCAGGAGTGGCGCTGATATCGGCATACTTCCCGTACCGGACCAGCGTCTCAGGTACGTGCAGGTGCGACCCTTCATCGAACCAGGTGCGCGGCGCATAGGGCAGATTTATCGTTGCCAGCAATGCCGCCGCTGCGAACAGTATACTCATAATGATCCGGTACACCGATCCGGTCGCTGTCGTCGTCCGAAGATGAGGCATACGATGCGCTTCTGGATGGATCATTGCGTCTGTGCTCCTCATGGGCTGTCAGATATGCGCCGTCTCGTCCCCTTGCCGTTCGTGTGACAGGACGTCTCTGCTGTCGATCGGGATGCGCACCAACGCGCTGAACGTTTCATCCCCTTGCCGTTCCTGTGACAGGACTTCTCTCAGGAGAGTTTCCAGGAGAGATGAACAGTTTTCTACGTTCCGACACACCTTCAACCTGCAATTCTCCGCGCTCTTACAACCGGTTGATCGACACGTTCCGTCACGCCAGAGCCACGGATCGCAAAAAAGAGCATGGTCATGCTTACTGCCAGCAACAGCGCTAGCGGCAACACACTCGACCATCCGCCGAGGTTGAGTGCCATGCCCAGGTTGCGCGCCACATTACCGGCGGCAAGTTCCGGCAACGAATAATCCAGTAGCGGATTCGGCTGATACTGCGGAAAACTCTGCCCGCCGATCGTTTGCGCCCACACATTCAGGAATGACCAGCCACCCGTGATAACCAGCGCCAACCGTGCCTGCCAGCGCGCGCCCCACGTTGCAAGGAATGCGCCCATACCGAATGCCAGAAATGGCAACATCGGCACAAGGTAGCGTGGACCGATGCCAAAACCACCGCTCCACATCACCGACGATCCGTTGAACAGCAGGAAACTGACCACCGCCCAGACACAGAGCGCCAGTTCACGACGGTAGGTTCCGGTGCGCCACCAGGCGACAAATCCCGCCACTCCGGTCAGCAACACCGGCGCCAGCCAGAACAGGCCGCGATGGACACCAAAGGTAATGCCCCACAACGCTTCACGGTTCGGTCCTGCCAGGCTCATAAACCCCGACTGATGCTCAGCCTGCCACAACTCCGAGTATTTGTAGCCGACAGGCAACACAGTGCCGAAAATTGCGTAGTTATACGCCATCATAAGCGCAAGTGGCGGGATGCTCGCCAGTGCCGCACCTGCAATCCAGCGTCTATCGGGGATCACGATGAGCGCATACACCCCGATGCCGGCAACGATCAGCGCTGCCGGATATTCGGTGATCAGCGTCCAGCCGAGCAATACGCCAACAGCCAGCATCCAGCGCGGCGACAGACGACGTTGCCCGATGAGGAAGACCAGCCAGAATGCACCGAAGAGCAGCGCGGCAACCTGCTGATGCCCCATGAACGCATTAGAGTAAGGGAACGCCGGTGTCGCCAGACCATAGATCAGCGTTATGGTTGCGCGCCAGCCCATTCCCAGATCGAACAGTTCGAGGAAACAGTACAGGACAACGCCCAGCAGGGCAGCCGGCAGCGCAACCGTTGCAAATGACACGATCATCAATACCAGCGCGAAATAGACTTTCTCCGCCGCCAGTCCGCTGCCATCGCGACGCAGCGTTTCCCCAAACGCCGCCGACGAACCGAGGCGTTCGATGAAACGCTGAACCGGCGCCGTCTGCAAAACCGGGCGAACAGCAGTGTACACTGGTACCGCAAGAAACGACGTACCGGGCGCTTTGTCACTGTAGTAGTGCCCGTTATACTTCGCATAGTCGCCGGTGTTGGCAACGAACCGGTCGATCTGGAACGACCGGTCATCGACAATCGCCAGCGTCAGGTTCAGCCGCGAGTTCTGGTTCCAATCCGCCCAGCGCGGCGGGAAGTAGGCGTAGCATGCCAGCAACATGAGGAAGAGCAGGATTTCGACACGGAAGCGGTGGACAACTCTGATCATGAGGTCACCCATTCGGTACATGCATTGCTGTCACGCGATAGACCGTTGTATCGCCCGAAGAGAAGGCAAGCGTCAGGTAACGTCCGACCGCCGCAGCCAGCGCCTCATCGGCGCCATCCCGCTCACGAACGACAAGATAGGTCACCCGGTACCCTGCCAGGATCTCCTGCCGCCGCGCATCGGGGACGGCGGGATCGAACACGTCGCGTACCATCGCCCGTTTTCTGTGGAAATCGAGCGTGCCTGCCCAGTGCGCCAGGAATGCGCGCGCATCGGTGCGCACCGGCACATGCTGCCCATACTCAAGATCCGCCAGTACCACGTCATCGGCAGTGGTGTGCGCTTCCAGCCATGCGAGCGCCTCCACCTCGCCGTGGGTCAGGTAGTATGGCGCTTCGAGACGACGAAAATCGACAAACCGCCACGCAACGAGATACACATTCGTTGCCACAGCCAGCGCTGCGAGAAGCGCAAGCATCGGTCGCAGCAGTGCCGGTTGGCGGCGTTGCAGCCAGGGTACGATGCGGGTGATGACCGCCGCAGATGCAAGCACCGCTATCGGCATCTGCCAGCCGAGGAGCAGATGGATCTGAAACTTGACCGGCAGGTATGCCAGAACGAAATGGAGCAGAAACCAGACGATAACCAAGAGTTCGGCGTCATTCCGGCTCTGCAATGCACGAGGTCGAACGTTGCTCAGTGCCAGCAGAAACGGAACACCCAGCAGGATGGGCAGCTCCCAGGGCGGCGGCGTCCAGGCGCCAGCGTTGTCGAACTGACTCAACTTCTTGCCCCACGTCGGGTCGAGCAGCACCAGCGCCGCAAGGTATGCCGCAGCCGGCGCCGAGAGCGCAAAGATGATCATCCCGCAACGAAACAGAAATACTGGAAAACGCCGGTCGCGCATCCATACGAGCACGCCAAACGCGCCCATTACCGCATAGATCGTGATCAGGTCATAGGCGTGCTGCAACCCCAGGATCGCTCCCAGAACACCGCACCCAATCGCATAGCGGTAGCGACCGGTGCGTAGCGCCTGGAGCAGCAGCGCCATCATTGCCACGATCAGCGCCAGCGCCATACCAAAATGGGGAAACGCCGTCAGAATCCAGAACGTATTGGCTTCAGCAGTATAGATGTTGAACGGAAACGGCGCATCTGGCAGACGATACACATACTTGACTATCACCCAGAGGAACCCCAGACCGCTGCCGAACACAAAGAGCAGATACGCCACACGCCGCTGATGCACATCGGTCACGGCCAGGTTCAGAAAGGCGTACCCGGCTGCCAGCACTGCCACCGCCGCCACGATCCGCAGCCCTGCCCAGAGCGCCGCGTACTCCAGACCGGTCAGCACCCCGATCCGCCCAACCGTCCACCAGAGCAGGTTGAAGAACGCTGGTGCATTCGGTTCGGGCGTCAGGCGATTCGGTGCCAGCGGCGCGCGCGCCAGATCGCGCATCCAGGCGAAGTACTGGGCATGATCTGGTATGTTGTACACAATACCGACAAACTGCCGGTCAGGGGTTGCGAACAGGTATCCTGCAAGTACCGGGAGTGAACTGAGCGTCAGCGCCAGGATGCCGACCAGCGCGACGAACAGACGCTCTCGCCAGCGGGTTGCAGTAGCGGCAATCCCCGCAGATGCCGCCGGAGTGGTCACCGCCATAGGTTCTTCTCTCTGCACGAATGCTGTTAATCTGAGCAGTCCGCCATATCAGACAGGTGTACCATAGCACGTGGGGATGACGGCGTTCTGTATGATAGGGGATGGCGGGTGATAATTCTGTAACTTACCGTTCGTTGACGCTATGAAGAAGTCTGGCGACTGAAGTCGCGGTACCCGAATGCGAAGCCTGACTGCAAAGACCAGGAGCGAATCGATGTCTCAGTATCATGGGTTGCCAGTTCTGGAACCAGTGCTACGAGAGAAACTCTCAGGCGAAGAGGAATAGTGCGTGCCGGCCAGATGAATAGTTGGTGCGAAGCGATACGGGAGTAATACAGTCCATCAGAGGGTGGAGCAAACAGCGCCTCCACCCTCCCTCAGGTTATGGTCCTACAGCGATGATTGCACCATCTACTGTTTTCCAGTAAATCGTTTTGTTGCTGATGGCTGCGCTGCGCACCGGGCTTGCTGGAGGAAGATTGCGGTTGTTGGGATTACCGGTGGAAGACGACCACCAGAGGTCGTACTGGGGTTCGTTCGTATAGTAGATATAGAACCCGGGATCCTGATTTGGTTCGTCGTTCGGCAGGAGCATCGCTTCTGGACAGAAATAATTGCTCCGCCACGGGCAGGTACCGACACGAATGCCGTTGACAACCGGATAGACTTCTTCGGTAAGGATAGGATTGGTATAACTGCTACCGTAACCTGCTGAACGATTGGTAATACGCAGAACTCCCAGCGTCATCCAGTGCGCATGGAAGATCGTGTTCCCTGCCATAGATAACGGGCTTTGCTCGTCGGTGTGAATGCGCATCGTCCCTTCATTCCGCCAATCCTGCACAAACCGAATATTTCCGGTTGCCAGATTCATCTCGCCCAATGTCGTATCGTCGCGCGCGTCGCACGCAGAACCGCCCAGAGCTTCACAAGCCTGGTACGTGCGCCATAGAACATATGCAATTTCAGAACCATCGTCCATCTTCTTGACAACTGCCTGCGGTCCGACAGTCCAGATACCGTCGCCGATTCCTCCTACTGCAACCGGAGCAACGTACTTCCTGGCGCCAGTATTGAGATCCAGGACATAGAACGACTCAAAATCCGGTCGCTGCGTCAACAGCGAGCGGATTTCTTCCACTGTACGCGGTGCAGTATTGTTCGGATACCCGGTCATGTACTGTCGCTCTTGCGAGCGATAGGTACGGACGATGACCACGTTGTTCACATCGGATACCACTGGGTAGGTGTCCAGAAAGGCAAGATTATTGCCACGATCCTCTGGATCGAAACCAAGAACGCTGTTTTGCTGCCAGCGACGCGATCCGTTCTCGGCTTGCAGCGCGTGCACAAAAGGACGAGGAGTGCCTTCGACCAGAATAATCACAAGACCGCCATACCTGGACGAGTACGCGGGTGAGCCATAGAGGGCACCGCCAGCATTGTACGACCATCGCGGACGTAACGACACCTTATCCAGTGCGTAGAAGGTTCCATTTGTCGAGCCGATGTAGAGCGTATCATCAACCAGAAGCGGCGCCATGTGGATCTGCCCGCCAGCATTGAAATTGCCTAGAATTGTGCCACTGGCAGAGCTCAGGTGATACACACGTCCATCGGTCGATCCCACATACACACTGCGCGTAGCGTGGTCATACGCAGCAGTGTTGAGGATCTGCCCACCGGTACGGGTCGACCATACCACATCGCCGGTTGCCTCGGAGATTGCCCGAACGATGCCATCGTAGTGTCCAACATATACTTTGCCATCACCGGTAATGGGCTGTACGCCGCGTGGTAAGCGCAGATGCCCCGGCGCTGGCGTCCCATCTCTTCCTTTCGGAGGACCGTTCCAGATCCATTTCACGCGCCACGGTTTGGGCAAATCCACCGGCACATAGGCAGTGCGCTGCGGATTACCTGCCAGTTGCGACCACTCAAGAGCAGCCATGCCACCGCCTAGAACCAGTGGCAGATACACAACCTTTGTACTTGCATGAACCAATAAAGGAGTGGAGTAATCGACACGACTTAACGTATATGCTTTTGATTGACCGGATATCGAACACGATGAAACAATAATGATAATCGCCATCACCGCACTAAAAAGCACGGAAGTTTTCAAACTCTCGCCGTATTTCTTCATATATTCCTCTCCTTGTATCACCATCTATAAACCATAGTAGCATCTTACCTCGTTCCCTAAAACAAACCAGAAAACATGCTCGTAAAATTCGAGTTCATCGATTCCTCACAGCAACCTGGCAGCATCACCACCATACCACACCATAGGATCGAATGCAATTAATTTGGTGTGAATTTCAGAAAACGATATTCAATCATATTTGCCGACGCGTGATGCGAACCCGAACGATGAGCACAATCACGACGAAGGTGAATACCGGGAGCAATGCAATGCCCATAACGGTAAGCGCTACCGACTCCCAGGCTGGATACCCTTTCGGTGGTGGGACTTGCTGTATTGCGGATGGCAACGGAGTCGGTGAAGGCACAGGTGATGGAAGAATTGTAGGGGTGGGTCCATCAGTTGGCGCGGGGGTGAACGTTGGCAATGCCAGCAACGGCAGTGCATCGATAGTTGCGCTGCTATACCATACCCGGTAGTTTGCATTGTCGCTCTTGAAAATGTCTTCATCGCTACGGGTGAACCAGACGAGATGCAACTGCTGTCCGCTCACAACGAGGCGTGGCCATTCAGGATACAAATCATTCGCGACGACAACTTCCGGACGAGACCAGTACGCGCCGTTCCAGACCAGATGCAGAAGTGAGGGCTTTTGGCGGTTTGTCGGAGCATTCCCTGTATCCAGCAAACCAGAGAGAATAAGATGGACATTTCCCGAACCATCGGTAGCCATCGTATACGCATCCCATGGTGTTTCTCTAAGATCACGTGCACGCACGCCATGGAGTATGCGCGGATTACTCCAGGTTATACCGTTGTCGCGTGAAACCTGATAGTAGATCCGATCAGTTAGCGTACTGCGGTACACGACAATCGGATCACGGTTCTGAAAAAGTCCAAGTGTCGTTTGCTGCGGTGCATCGCTGAGCGATCCAGCGAGCGGATTCGCCGGAGTTTCTGCAGAGGATGGTGTGGCTATTTGGGTTGGCAACACAACGGACGTTGAGCGCGGGGTCGGCTGAAAAGAAGATTGTCCTCCCGAAAGTGTAAAACGTACCACAGGATTCCAGGTTGTACCCCCATCGCCTGAATAACGATACCCACCAGCAAGAGGAGCGCCTTTGCCGGTCATATTATCAAAGCCAATGTCCCACACAACATGAATACCATCCTGCTGATCAATGGCAATGTGTGGTTTGGTCGTCCCGTCAAATGAATCCGCCAGATTGATCGGTGCAGACCAGGTCAGCCCGCCATCGTGCGAATTGCGATAGAAAAGATTTGCGCAGTACGGACACAAGGTATACTGCGATCGTTCTTCCGAAACTACGACCTCTGTCCATACAACGTGCAATGTTCCTTTACTATCAACTGCTAGTTCAACGTAGTACGGACCGCTGGATCCGTTTATCCTTCTCGGCTCGCGCCACGCAAGCGGACGATATGCCTGCTCAGGATCCGCACTGCTAAAAAAGATGCGTTCGCCATTCCGGAAAGCAACGTGGAGCTTCCCATCACGACCAATTACAATACTGTTCCGGACGGCTGCTCCACCCAAACTGGCAAAAAGAATATCATTTGCTGGCAACCACTTGCCATTTCGATATACAGCATACATCAACAGATCCATAACATCGGCAAGATTTAGACCGGTGCTAAATCCACTATCCTCGGTAAGCGGTCGACCGCCAGCCCAGACAACATGTACACTGCCATCTGCTGCGACGGTCAGGCTCGGGAACCACGATGACCTTGCTCCAACCGAGAGATCGACCGGTTGTGACCAGCGTATTGTCTGCGCATACACAGTCGTATGTAAACTGATAAGAGCGCTTATCAACCCAGCAAGTAGAGGCGCAGCGATCACGACCATACGATAGCATCGGATAGCGTGGTGTCCCTTCATAACATCATCCCTGACTATTCGAGGCATTCTCCTGTATTTGCTGCCTGTTTAGAATCGTCCGTATGCTGATCAACATTCCCAGCCATATCCAGGTATACACCGTATACTTGAAGCCCGTAATGGTCTGATTATAGACGAAAGGCAGCACCCAATCACCGAAAAACATAGCAATTTGAGCGCATATCCATCCGGTAGTGATCGATATTGCAAGAACACGAAGTAAGCCGGGTGGGGTTTGTTTGATAAGAAATCTTCCCTCACGAAAGCCAACAAAACTCAACCAAAGCCACACAATAGCTCCTACAACACCAAACTGAGCAATAATATCCAAATGATTGTTGTGGGTAGAGCGAGCATCGTAGGGAAAGTAAGTCATATAATATGCAGCGTATCCTCCCGGTCCGGTTCCAAACAACCAGTGATCACCAACTACGCGCAGATTTATCTCCCACATGCCAATTCTACCATCACTACCTTCTTCGAGTTCACTATTAATAACCTGATTCGCCATCTCCTTTTCAAAAACCAGAAATATGGCAACTACCGCAAGTAAAACAAAAAAGGCGCGCTTCGAACGCAACCACGTAACAATAAACAAACCTATGACTGTTGGGACCCATCCCGACTTCCATGTAATGTTAATAACCACAGCAAGATACAATTGCATCAAAACCAGTACAATCAGCAGAATTCGCCACCTCAATCGAAGTTTTGGAAGGAATAGAGCCATAGCGTAAGCCGGTACGGCGAACCATAATCCACCCAAACCATGCGGGTTTAAGGGAAAAGGAGAAATCTTGAATACCAATAAAATTGTCGAGACTCCACCACCGACCAGAAACAATCCAATAATGAACTTCAGGCTCCCAATCTTCTGAACGAAGTTTCCGATCAACAGAGCCGCACCGATTGATCCCAGAAACGAAAGCAGAGATGCAGTCTGAACGATCAAAAATCGATCACCGCCGACACGTTCCATGAGCAGAATAGGATCTCGCCAGATGACACCCCACACTAATGAGATGATACAGACAGTCCCAAAAACGATCAATGGCCGATTGAGCGGTGTCGATGTCAGTCGCCACTGATGACGAATAGCCATCGACATGATCCATATTGCACAGAGACCAAGGGTAACAACAAGAGAGATAGGAATTCTGGCATAGTTACCTGCAGGTATATCATAGATCGCAATCCATGCGGTCAATGGAATTGACAAGACAGCCACATCGAAGCGGCGGAGCGCAAAAGCAACTACTGCCACAACAACCGGTAAGCCACCAATTGCAAGCACACGATAATTATGGCCTAACCCCGCCATGACGCCCATGGTAAGGCTCAGAGTCATTACAGCAATAATCGTGATGCCAACAAGCATCATCTGACGCTGTATAACCGCCGCTGTAAGCCGAGAGAGCATAGAAGATCCACAAATTCGATACTATAAACTTAGAATACTCTCACTAGACACATCAAAGAACCATAATCTCGTATAGCCTCGCGTATATCATTAGTACGTCGCAAAAGAAGTAGAGTCACCCCCAGAGAAACTCTCAGGAAAGCGGAGAACAAAAGTACTGTCTTATACTTCTCTGCAACTTTCTCTCCGTAGTGCTTGCGAAAGAATTTTACCCTGCTCTGATAAAGCCTTAGGAAAGAATCACGTCGTACTCTTCGAGAACTTCCACCCCAGAGATGTGTTGCAGAAAATTGGGGAAGATAATAGTTTTTCAGACCCTCTTCTCGAATACGATAACAAAGATCTATCTCCTCCGAATACATAAAAAACTGCTCATCGAAAAGCCCAATACGCCTGACAGCATCGCTTCTCACCATAAGACACGCGCCCATGAGTGAATCAACATGGCGTGTATCGTTCATGTCCCAATAGGTCATCTGATATGCGCCAAAATAACGACTTCTCGACAGGAGACGGTCGAGGAACAAAGAGCTCCACAATTCTGTTGCCAGCGAGGGAAACGCGAAACATGAACGCTGCAACGTTCCATCTTCGTAGTAGAGACGACATCCCACCGCCCCTGCATCCGGATGGGTATCCATAAACGCGACCATGCCATCAACTGCACCATCATGAACGAATGTGTCAGTGTTCAGGAGCAGAATATAGCGTCCTTCGACCAGTTCCAGCGCCTGGTTATTCGCCCGTGCAAAGCCGACATTTTTGCTATTGACCAGCAGCGTTGTCTGAGGAAACCGCCGGCGCACCATTGCCACACTATCGTCCGAAGATGCGTTGTCCACAACGATGACCTGCATCGTTACCCTGTGCGTCGTGGTGAATAAGGCGCTGAGCGCCTTCTCGAGCAGAGCACATCCATTCCAGTTGACGAGAATGACCGACACATCCGTCTGATTCATAGAAACCATACCCTTAGCGATTCGCCCCCTCTTTTCGGGCGTGCGCGCTGCAAACCACTCTTCCATCCGAACGACGGTGAACAATTTCCGCGATCAATTCATTCATCCTTTGCCCAATGATCCGCCAGTCATACAGTTCTGCCACACGACGATGTCCGGCTTCCGCAAGACGCGCACGCAACGCTGGTTGATTGAGGATGCGTAGCGTGGCGGTAGCGAACGACTCTGGGCTGTCGGCCACCAGTACATGATGATCGTGATCCAGCGCCAGTCCTTCGATGCCTTTTGACGTCGAGACAACCGGCGTGCCAAGCGCCAGGGCTTCCAGAACTTTCAAGCGCGTGCCGCTTCCTTCACGCAGAGGGACCACCTCGCACCACGCGCGGGCGACCTCCGTCCGAACGTCAGGCACCAAACCCAGTACATCAACGCCATTGTAGGATGGCAATACAGCGAGTTGTTCTGGTTCAACGCGTCCAGTGATACGCAGTCGAACACCTGAACGTCGTTGACGTATACGGGGAAAGATGTCTTGCAGAAAATATTGTACTGCATCCAGGTTGGCGCTATAGGTAAGCGAACCGGGATAGATGAGAGTGTCAGGTTGCGGTTCGCCCCACTCGCCTATACTTCCGCTCAGATCTGCGCCGTTAGGTATCACGGCAAGGTGCGTATCGGCAGGCGCCAGTGAGCGCACAAGTTCGAACTCTGCGTCCGAAACAACACTACACGCATCGAACGAGCGCAACAAATGGCGAACATATGAACGCTGCTTATACCACGTCAGCCAGGCGCGCAACTTACCCAGTGCAGAAGCCGCCTGATACCAGGCTGACATTCCGACCAGTTCAGGATCGTCAAGGACGCGTACCACACCAGGAATCTCACATGCGTAAACGGCGGTCGACAGTTCGATGGACAGAACAACGTCAGGCTTCAGCGCCGCAGCCTGTTCACGCACAACAGCGCTCCAATGAGGATTCCAGCGAACACGCACGGATGCTGGCTGTACATACCATAAACTAGCGATCACATCGCGGCGACCTGGGTTCCTCTGCGGTGCCGATAGCACTCTTGCCGATGCACACAGTTGATCGATCTCCCTGCGGTGTGAAGTATTGGCGTTGTCGTGGGTGAGCGCTATGAGATGGATTTCGTGATGGCAGGCCATTGCACGCAGAAGATAGCGAATCCGCAGCTTGATGCCATTGTCTGCCGGTTCGGGCCACCAGGATGTGAGGGCGAGAATGCGCATGGTGCGACAACCTCATCAGACAGTATCTTCAGGCGACAGCCGCTGCGCGCCGGGTTGTGCGCAGCGCCTGCTCATAACTCTCCAAGATGCGCTGTGCGGTCTTGCGCCAGCTGAACTGCGCTGAGTGCGCAAAACCACGTTCGCGCCAATAGGATGCTTCCGCCGGATTGGTCAGCAATCGCTCCAGATACCCGGCAAGAGCAACATCGTCTTCGGCGTCCATCACCAGCGCTGCTCCCCCTGACACCTCGGGCAGCGGTCCTCGATTCGAGACAATCACCGGCGCACCGCAGATCATTGCTTCCAGCACCGGAATGCCAAAACCTTCAAACCAGGATGGAAAGACAAACACCTCCGCCATACTGTACAGCGCAATCAGGTCGGGGCGCGGCGGGTTGATCAGCAGCGCTGCCCCATCACGTTCGACCGCTTCGAAGACGACCGGCAGTGGCGCGGGATGGCGTGAGAAAAAGACGATCCGATGGCTCCGACGCAGCGGCGCCGGCAGTCGCCGCCAGGCGCGCACCAGTACGCCGGGGTTTTTCAGCGCATCTGCGAGAATGAACGGCTGATCGATCCCGTAACGCTGGCGGACAGCAGTAAGGATAGTTTCGTCGCTTACCCGGCGCATATCTGGCGTTGGTGCGTGCGGAATGGCGATGATACGCTGTGGATCGAATCGGCAGTACCGGAGAATATCCTGCTTTGCATGCTCCGAAACGGTCAGGAGCATATCGGCGTTGTGCAGCATCAGGCGTGAGCCGATATGCAGATAGGCGGTCATCGCCATCGAACGCAGGGTGCGCCGCGAACCGGGGCTGAACATCGTTTCACGGAGCGGCATAATTGTCAGTGCGTCATGGAGCGTCACCACCACCGGAGCACCGGGAACGCGAAAACCGTAGTTCGCCGGGTAATGCACGACATCGAGGCGGTCACGCGCCATTGCACGCCGCAGACCAATGTAGTCCAGATAGACACTCGACTGCGGACCCCGGTACGGGAGCAACCGGAGCGTCACCATCGGTGGTAGATTGTCCAGTTCAAAGGGACGTTTGGTGTCGGCGTACAGAACGATCTGATGATCGGCGGCGATCGCGCACAATTCCGCAACGAAGTGCTTGATATAGGTATGAACGCCGCCAACCAGACCGTGCGACAGATAGCGCACATCGATGCCGATCCGCATACCTCGCTCCTACTGCCCTATGACGACATCACCTTCGTTCAGACCGCTGATGATCTCCACGCGATCCTGCGTCGTCAGTCCTGTTTCGATATCGACCCGCTCCGGGCGATCGCCACGCTGTACCAGCACATAACTGCGCGAGTCAGCGCGAATGGCTTTCGGCGGCAACCAGAGAATGCCTTCACGCCGCGCCAGAACGACCGTCACTGTGGCTGCGTCTCCCGTTTCGAGTCGCAGGTCGGCTGGCTCATAGGCAATGTGGTAGCCACTCAGCGCCGCAGTGCCATTCGATCCGCTGCCGGGAGTGCCGGTGACCGTCCCCTGGTACGTTACACCCGGATAGCGCGCGAAGGAGATTGACACAGGTTGCCCGGCAACCAGCGGTGCCGAACTGCTCGTGATCAGCACTTCCAGTGCATCGGCAGCTACCGACGGATCCAGCGCAATGAAGGCCGGTTCTCCGGCGCGAACGACCGAGCCGAGTGCAACATTCACTGCCAGAATGCGCCCATCGAACCCGGCAACCAGTTTGAGCGCCTCAATCTGGCGCTGAATATCGTCGACTCCCTGTTTTGCCTCTTCGACTGCACGCTCGAGTTGCGGATCGACGCGGAGATTGATGCGCGCCTGCTCGACTGCTAGTTCTGCCATAGCAACCGCGCGCCGCGCTTCGGCGACCTTGAGCGGATCGGGGCCTTTGAGCAACTCGTTGAGTGCGGTTTGCGCCAGCATCACCTGCGCTTCGGCTGCCTGCACCGCAGCAATTTCGTTGTTGCGGGCGGTGTCGTACTCGATCTGGAGTCGCGCGACTTCTTCTTCTGCTGCGCGCAGTGCATCACCGGCACGCGCGAGGCGTTCCTGGGCGCTGTTGTTGGTTTTGTCCTGCTCTGCGGCATACAGTGCGGCGCTGAACTCTGCCTGTGCAGCGATCAGCCGTTTCTGCGCCTGCTGAAGTGCAAGTTCGGCACGCGTTTTGACTGCCGATGCGTCGTTGCGCGCGCGGTCGCGAGCTGCTTCCGCCTGCTGAAGCGCAGCACGGGCTGCAGCAATTTTGGTAGCGTCGGGTGGGGCGAGCAGTTGTGCCAGTGCTGCGCGCGCCACTTCCAGATCAAGCTCGGCGCGCCGCAACGGGAAACGCATCTCGCCAAGCGCGCGATCGAGCTGCTGTTGCGCCAGTGTGTATTGCTCCTTTGCCTGTGCCAGGCGATCCTCCAGTTCACCCGCCTCCAGTTCCGCCAGCACCTGCCCCTTCGTAATCTCGGCGTCAGGGGTAACGTAGACGCTCTTGACAACCCCGTCAATCGCAAAAGACAGCTCGCGCTCACCAACTGCGGCGACCCGTCCCTGCAACTCCACACGTCGTTCGATAGTGCCACGCTGGACGGTATACGTCGTCAATGCCGGGCGCGTCGGCGTTGGAATTGCAGTCGGTACGGGAGTTGCCGTCGCTGTAGGCGGTGTCCAGCTCTCAGGGGTTGCCGGCGCCGACGCCAGCGAACCGCAGGCAGAGAGGATGATAGTTCCAATCAGTACTATGCCAGCAATAATCTTCCGCATACCCACAATCTCCTTCCAGTGAGCGCCATCAGCAGGCAAACCCGACGAGACTATAGCACGCAGGGGTGACGGTGTACTAAACGGTTGGGAAGGGTGACTAACGAAATTGTCATTTTCGGGGGGTGTTCAACGTTGAACGTTGAACGTTCAACGTTCCGCCTCCTCACGCCATGTCCCACTTCCCAAACCGCCCACGCCAGAAGTCCATCCAGGCATGGCGCATACCGATACGTCCAGGGCGGGTGCGCCATTTTGGGCGGAACACCAGGCTCAGGTAGGTGCGTAAATCCTGAACGAACAGTGCATGCAGCCAGGTATGGAGCGGTACGCCGGTTGCCCGCAGGAACAGGAGACGGTTGCGGGTCATATAGTATGCCAGATACTCCTTGTCGAATCGTGCATCGAGCGGTATTTTGTGGAGCACACGCGATTGTGGGACGTAGACGATTCGGAAACCGGCGCGTCGGATGCGGACACACCATTCCGTTTCCTCGAAGTACATGAAGAAGCGTTCATCGAGCAATCCGGCGCGCTCCAGTGCTGCTCGACCGACCAGCAACGTGCAGCCAGTTACAAAGTCCACCTCAACCGGCTCGCGTTCCCGTCCGGTATCGACCTCGTCAGTGCGCATTCGCGCAGCACCACGTCTCCAATCAATGACGCCCCCCGCCGACCAGATCAGGTCAGGACGGTCGTAATAGGTAATGGTCGGTCCAACCGCACCGATAGATGGGTCAGACGCGGCGACTTCGACCAGGCAATCGAGGAAATCAGGCGCAACTTCGGTATCGTTGTTGAGCAGCAGTGCGTAGTCGTATCCGTGGCGCAGTGCATAGCGCAAACCGACGTTGTTCCCTGCGGCGAACCCCAGGTTCGCGCCGTTCTCGATCACGGTCACGAGCGGAAACTGCGCACGCACTGTTTCCGGTGTGCCATCACTCGAGGCGTTATCGACGACCAGCACATCATATGACGGGTACTCCACGCGCTGCAACGATTCCAGGCATGCCAGGGTATCGGCGATTCCGTTGTAGCAGAGGATGATGATCAGGACGCGCGCAGACATTCCACCACCTCGACGCGCGAATTGTTCCGTTGCTGACTGAGACGTTCATAGATGCCGAGCAAATCTTCTACCTCCTGGTCGATGCCCCGTGGAGGTCGGATGCCTTTGCGTAATCGTGGTAAAAGGTCGGCATCATCGATCAACAACTGCATCTGTCGCGCCAGATCTCTGGCGTCTGCCGCCTTGAAATGCAACCCATTCTCTGCGTGATCCACCAACTCTCTCATACCTGCCATTGCTGCTGTTATTACCGGTATTCCGGCAGCATGAGACTCCAGAATCACGAGTGGATTATTCTCATGGCCGAGTGACGGTAATACAGTGACGTCAAAGCTGGCAAATACTTCTGCGATGCGAGATGGCTCGAAACGACCGTGGAAGTGGATACGATCATCACCTCGCGCTTTCTGACGTAACTCTTTGACGTAAGCCGGAAATGCATCAGTATTACCATATATATGCAATTCAACCGGTTGTTTCCGGCTATCTAACAGGCGAAACGCTTCAACTAGCAGATGCACCCCTTTATGAGGAGCAATCAAGCCAATAAATCCAAAACGTAGCACACCATGGTGCTGCACTGATGGCATATTCTGGAAAGGAGCAAGATCGATCCCTCCGCGCGAAACTATCATTCGTCCGGGTTGGATATATCCGGCAAAACGACTGGCAAGATACATTGATGGCACGATCACGATATCCGGCAGATTCAGAGACTCCATAAGAGTCGAACGGCGCTCCGCAATAGCTGCCCTTTGTGGGGTAAGCACAAACGACTGTGCAAGACGACCCGCAAGACCACCTGTCAGGCGATCGGCCACATAATAGCGTCGCCTCTCGAGCAGCATACACCATGCACATCCGGCGGAATCCTCAGGGATCGCGGTACAGATACTGCCATCACCGCGTTGTAACATAATTCGCGGGCAAAGAAACCAGTGATCGTGGAGCGTGAGCACTGTTGGTATACCCACGCTTACAGCAGCACGAAGTGGTGCTACCCCGATCAGGTAGCCCGCCTGGAAGTGGATAATATCCGGATGTTCCCGCTGTAGATAGTCGGCAAACCACGCCCCAAGCGGTGCATAGTCATAAAGCATGCCTGCTCCTCCAGGGACGCAACCACGCGGCAGCCTGAGTCGCCATACAGGAATGTCACGGTAAACATCTCTTTCCGCCTCCACCTGGACATCGGGATTTCCATCAAGCGACTCGACACATACGATTTCGACGCTGTGACCACGAGCATGAAGCAGGCTGGACAATCTCAAGGTATAGAGTTCAGCCCCTCCGACGTGTTTCGGCAAAAAGTGATGTACCGGCAGAACGATCTTCACATTATCCCCCCATATCTCTTATAAATGTCCTTCAGCCGCTGCACGCCGCGCCGCCAGAATGCTGCGCACAAATGCCGTTTCATCCGGACCGATGACCCGCATCGCCAGCAGCAACCCGCCGTAGAGCGCTCCGCCGATGGCAATCGTCGCCAGCACCGGCAAGTGGCGCGTCAGATAGACAAGCGCCGCCATTGCAACCACTGCCAGCGCCGAGCGCAGCAGTGCGCCCCACTGCATCCGTCCCAGCAGGTCGCGCGTCAACCAGACATACTGTATCACCAGCACTGCCTCGGTTGCCACTGTGACGACCGCCGCTGCCACAACGCCGAACATCGGGATGAACAGGAGGTTGGCAACGACATTGAGACTGCTGCTGACGATGATCGACCGTGCGACCAGCGCCTCGCGCCCGGCTATGACGACGACATAGCCGAGAAATTCGGAGAGAAACATCAATGGCAACACCCAGATCAGAATGGCGAAGAGTGGAGCAGATGGCGCGTAAGCAGCGCCAAACAACAGATCGACCAGGGGAACGGCGACGATGAATCCACCCACCGCAATCGGCAACGCCACCACCATCAGGTAGCGCAACACACGCTCGTACACCAGCGGTAATGACTCTGGCGCGGTTACCGACTGCCGCGAGAGTGATGGGTAGAGGGCAGTGTTGAGTACATTCGACAGTGTGACCAGCGAGAAGATCAGGTTGTACGCCGCATTGTAGTATCCGGTCATCGTGTCGCCGTTATAGATGTTGAGCAGCACCGTATCGAAACGGTATGAAATCCCCAGGGTCAGACCGATGACGCCAAACGGGAATGCAGCCCGTAATAGCGGCAGCCAGCGTCGCCACGTGACGCGACCGGGACGCACCCCCAGGCGCCAGAGTGCACGCACGACCAGCGCCGTCATCAGGGTCACCCCGATCATCGTTGCAATGATCAACCCGTAGTAGCCAAACCCCAGCCAGAGCGCCAGCCCACCGATGAGCACAAACGCGAGTTGATTGACAACCTGCATCCCTGATACCAGGTCGAGGCGTTCATACCCGGAAAGCACCGCTTCGCTGCTGCCGTGAACGGCATAGATCAGCACGGTGAACGAGTTGATTACTATCGCGCCAACCATCAGGAGCGGTCGTCCGGTCAGGATTGCCGCGCTGATCACCAGAATCCCTGCAATGACCGACAGGATCAGGCGCATGGTCAGGACGTCAGCATACAACGCCTGAATGCGCGCTTTACCATCGGGCTGGTCGCGCAGGCGCGCCACTTCACGCACCGTGTACGGGCTTAATCCAAGATCGGCAATGAACAGGAAGACGCTGCCAAAACCGAGCACAGCAGCATACTGCCCGAAATCGGTCGCACCCAGGTTGCGGATGATCAGCACCGAGAACGTGAACGAGAGGAGCTTCATGCTGATGTGCGCCGCCATGCCGAATATCGAATTGCGGAGCACAGTGGTTGCGAGTTGGTTCATAGAAGTGTCTATTGGTACTGACCGGAAAAAGATGCTGCCTGCCCGTCCTACTTTGAAGGTCGCGCTATCTGTTCGACTAGCATTACAACCCGATCCAGCCACTGATCGAGCGAATGGCGACGTGCGATCCACTCGTGTGCATTGCGTCCCATGCGCACCACACGTTGCGGGTCGTTCCACAACATTTCAATTGCTGCTGCCATGCCCCGGTCGTCACCCGGTTCGACCAGTATGCCGGTCTCACCATCGACGAGATATTCGCTCAAACCCGGTCGACGCGTGGCAATGACCGGTTTACCCATTGCCTGGGCTGCCTGGACGGACGTGCACCCCGCGCTCCACTGTGTCGATGCCTTGATCGGCACGATGATGAAGCGACTCGCTTCGTAGCAGCGGCGCAACTCGTCGGGATGAACGAAGGGCTGGAGAGTTACGTTCGGCGGCAGCGTTTCGTGCTTGTGACCGCCGCGACGCTGCACCCATGTGCTTCCCACGCGCAGGTGACATGGAATGTGTGGCAGACGTCGCATGGCGCGAATGAGCGTCGGATAGTCGCGGTGCGACAATCCCAGGCTCTGGATGAATGCCTCACGACCGGTTGATGGTTGCGACGGACGGTAGAAACCGACATCGACCGGCGTATGGAGCGCCACCACACGCTGAGTGTCGAGCCCGAGCGCTCCCCGCATCCCTTCCGCCTCGGCGTGACTGATGGCAACGATAGTATTCCAGCGATCCTGCAAATGCAATGCCCTGATCAACCACAATTTGAACCGCGACATACCGTGATGCACAATCACCAGGTGCCGGATGCCCCGGTCGAGCAGACGAGCCAGCGGGATGCCAACCCGTTCAGAAAGACTTACCACTGCATCATACCTGCCATGCTTCGCCAGATGCGCCACCGCCAGCGCCTGACGAACGTTGAGCCGACACAGGTCCTCGATCCGGCGGCACAGGCGACGTGATGGCAATGCGTTATAATCGTGATACACCGTCCTGAAGCGCTGTGCCAGCTCCAGATAATCGACGCGCTGATGGCGTCCGCTGCGCACCTCATCCCTGAGTCCCGGCAGCGTTGCGCTGGTTGCAACAATCAGAACGCGCATTACTGAACTCCATTGGTTTTTGACTCGTCATCGTTGCGTCACAACGGCTTGCGCACTGCGATCGCAACCGGTAACACAGCGCGCGTCGAGTCGGCATCGTACAGACCGCCTATGTGCCAGAAGCGATATGCCTGATCCACATCGACAGAACACACATCGCGTGAGAAAGGTATACGTGTCGATAGTCCCTCATCTGGCAACAATGGCACAATGTCCTGCTCCAGATGACTTACTTCGAAGCATTGATTCGCACTACGCGCTACGTGCGCCATACCACCTCAAACTGTCTGCCATGCACGAATCTTACGTACTACTCCACGCCCGATTTCGACGACACTGCCGTGACGTGCGAGAGTAAACGCCCGCTGAAAATAACGTTTGACTGAACCATTCTGTCCACCCGACGCTGGCGGAGTGTAGTCCACTGTCAGTACAAGAATGCCACCCGGCTTGAGAATGCGGAGCAATTCAATCACCGCTATTCGATCCAATCCAGCGGGAATATGCTCAAGCACTGAGAGAGATACATGAGATCGCATCAAAGGTTGCATCGGCGAATGTGGTGTGAGTCAGATCCTGGCAACTGAATGTTACCTGGCTCCCATAAATACGCCTGGTGTCTACAACGCGCAGATACTCAATAAGTCTGGCATCGACATCGCAGGCATCAGTTTGCACCCCTCTCACTGCGATTATCTGACTCAACAGCGTGACACCACATCCTGCATCGAGATAACGATCTCCTAACTTGAGGTGTTCGACAGAACATCGAGTGCGAAAGAATACTCCAGTTTTCGGAAGGGCCAGCGGCATACCTGGAGGTACTGCTCGAATTCGGAAATGTGGTCTGGCACCTGACCTTCCCGAAGCCATGCTTCCAGTTTCTGAAGCATCAGCTCAAAGTGCTCTTCGAAAAGCACCGTCTTTCCTGCGACATCTTCCTCATCCCGGGCATACAGAAGGTACATAACGCCTCCTTTCCTGCTGAACGATAGTGCTCAATCGAGCACTACAAATATCTGAGCACACTCTCCGGGTACCGCTTCCGCAGCGCGTGGTAGCGTTCGCAGAGCGGGATCAGCGCCGCCATGCCCAGCGCCCAGACCGCGTATCCATGCACAATGCCCGGCAGCAGATCGAACAGAAAGAAGCACTGTGCCAGGGCATGATAGATAACGATGTGCATCACGTAGAAGAACAACGAGGTCTGCCCGATCAGCGTCACTATACGCAAAAGACCGGCATCCACCAGGGTTGGGAAGGCGATCAGCGCAGCAAAGATCAGTGCCGCGATGCCCAGTTTGAACGTCAGGTAGCTCAGGCTCGGCGGCGCCTTGCTCATAACCAGGAAATACTGGATCGGTTCGCCAGCCCGGTATGATCCCAGGTCACCGTAGCCGCCGATCAGACGCAACACCAGCCACAGCAGCAACAATCCCCCGCCAATTGCGACCCACGTGCGTGGCTGACGCAACATCGGCTGGCTCAGATTCCGCCCCAACACGAATCCCAGCCACATCACCGGACCCCACCCCAGCACCGGGAACCCGACTGGCGGATGCGTCTCATAACTGTAGGTCAGAAAGAGCGCCTGCGCCAGGCTCTGCGGCGCTCCCGCTTCGAGATGAGGACGGAGAACTTCGATGAGTCCCTGGTGAACGAGCAATGTCGCAATCGCAACCGCCAGGATGATGCGGGTCGGCAACAGGCGTAACCCTGCCAGGATGATCATCCCCAGCCCCATAGCGATCAGTACATGGATGTACGGCATCTTCCCCAGCCACAACCAGGCGCAGATCGTCAGATCGAACGCCATGATCACGCCGGCGCGCACCAGAATGAAGCGACTCACCGACCACTGCGACGCGCCTTTGCGCACCCGTGACTGTTCGAGCAGCGCCAGGCTGACACCCGCCAGACAGAAAAAGATCGGTGATGCCAGGGTGGTGAGCAAACCGGAGATCCAGTAGGGCGGGCTTTGCAGATACACCCGCTGCCCGCCATACGACTCGGCCTGCATGCCGACGCCGATGAAAAACGCTGCGTGGGTCAGCGCCATAAGCACCAGCGCCATGCCGCGCAGCGCGTCGATGGCGGTGATGCGACTGCTTGTAGCAGCCTGGGTCGTGACCCCGGTTTGTGGCAGAACGCCCACCGCACTGCGGATCGCCATTCTTTCTCACCTCCTGCATTGGCGCAGGTACAACGCTGGAGTCCTGACCTGAACGCCACCCGGATAACCTGTGCCGATCATCGCCTCTCCCTGTGAAGAAACAATGAACTGGTGCGCCGATCCGGGATGACAATTCTGCAAGTTGAGTGGCTTTTTTGAGAACCCGTTCTCGCTGAACATCACGGTGAGGGAGCAACAATACACTGATAAACAGGCGCGCCAGGACGTATCGCGTCCCAGCGCACCGGATTGATCTCGTGAGGAAGGTCACTCCACCTTTCACCCACAGCAGTCGTGTAGGCAGCGCCCTGCTTGCAGTGTTCGTGCGAAGCGCTACGCGCCGCTGCCGGTCAGACTGCCGCTCATCCAGCGGATGTGGTTCGTGCCGATCTTCCACAGATGACCAAGCGTCTCGCGGTTGCTGGCTGCTTTGAGGAATGTTATGATCGGACCGGGTCGCAGTGACCATTCGCGCGCCGCTCGCTTCGCCCAATACTCCAGGTCCTTCGAGCTCAGGTGCGGGTAGTTCAGCACGGTATGGTTGTACATGTCGTAGTCTTCCCAGCGATCCATCTGAATCCAGCCGTTCTCGACCGCTTCGTAGTAGAACGGCGTGCCAGGATAGGGCGTGGCGATGTGGAACAGGGCAATGTCCAGCGGTAACCGCTTCGACAATGCAATCGTCTGCTGGATGGTCTCGACCGTCTCACCGGGCAGACCGATAATGAAGTACCCCCAGTTCTTGATGCCGACCTTGCGGCTGGCGTGGATCGTTTCTTCGATGCGCTTGACCGTCGTGCCTTTGCGTGCGCGCTTCAGCACCGCCTCGCTGCCGCTCTCCAGCCCCCAGGCGATCATGAAACAACCGGCTTTCTTCATCAGCGCCAGTTCTTCTTCATCGACGAAATCCACGCGGCTGTTGCACGACCATTGCAGTTTGATGCCATCCTTGATGATCGCGTTGCACAGGTCGTAGACGAACTCTTTCTTGACGGTGAACAGGTCTGCCTCGAAGTGGATATGGTGCATGCCCATCTCTTTGAGCATGTACATCTCTTCGAGTACATGCTGCGGGCTGCGATGCCGCACACTCGCTTGGTAGGTGACATGCTTGATGCAGTAGCGACATCCAGCCGGGCATCCGCGACTGGTTAGCACAAACGTGTACGGACCGCCGACAATCGGCACCTTGTACTTCTTCCAGGGCAGCATGTGGTGCAGCGGCAGCGGCAGGCTGTCCAGGTTCTCGATGAATGGACGGTCGGAATTGATCTGAACCTCGCCATGCTCGTTGCGGAAAGCGATGCCGCGCGTCTCGCACAGGGCGCGAGCGATGACCTGCGGGTAGACCCCCAGAAAACGCCCGCGTGTCGTCAGATACGATGCATCCGGGAAGGGAAGTTTGCGCCACGGCGCGGTCAGGTCGGGGTTGCCCACCGGAACGGTGTCGGTTGCTTTCTCGAGTTCCACCTGGCGGTCGATGGTCTGAATGACGTCAAGGATGGTCATCTCCGGCTCGCCGCGCACCACAATGTCAAGCGTCGGGTACGACTCGAGCGTCTCACGGCTCATCGGCGTGACGTGCGTGCCGATTGCCATCGTGATCGTACCGACTGCTTTGCCAATGAAGGTGGTGCGCATATCGTTGGTCAGTGTCGGCGCTGTGGCATGGATGATCATGTAGCGCGGCTTGTGCCGGTACATGTAGCGCTCGAACTCTTCCCAGGTCATGCCCAGACCGATTGCATCGACCACATCGACGGTGTAGCCTGCCTCCTTGACCACGGCGCCGATCTGCGCCAGCGCGGTTTGGGGCCAGATGATGCCATCACGGGTGCGACGCCCTACGCGCGCAATGTCGCGCAGGAACAGGTCGCCGTCGGGTGACGGCGGGTTGAGCACCAGGACATCGAGGCGCGGTTGCTTCTCGCGCGGCATCTCGACAAACTTGATTTCGCCGGCGCGCTCATCGGCGCGGGCGGGGGCGACCAGTTTGATGCCCTGCTTTTTGTCACCAGGGGCAAGATGCTTACCATTCGTTGGGTTCGTCTCATGATCCGCCATGTGTCTTCTTCCTCCCACGTGGGTCAACGCGCTGCGGGCGTCGGGGGTCGCGGGGTCTGCTGCCGCGAGGTTCCCCTGCTCACGCTGCGCGCTGGACTGATATTGCACCGTTACGGTACCATTCCAGGGTGAATGGCTGCTGAACCGGGCGTTGAAAAGAGGTTACAGAGGTGACATCTTGCGGCGTTGAGTCTCCCCGTCCTCAGTTCCTGGTTCTCAGTTCTCAGTTCTCAGTTCACCCAACCTCTGCCGCCTGCCCTCTATCACTACCGTCGCCGGAACTGCCTCGCGCTGGTAGAGACCGGCAGCAACGAATGCTGCTATCGCATAGAACAGTGCAGCACACGCCATCGCCACCGTAAATGTGCTCGCCATACTAATGATAATCACCATGGTCGAGCCAACCACCGAAAACACGCCGTTCATCCCCCATGCCCATGGCACCAGTTCCGCTCCGTGCACGCCGAGCTGCCGCAGCCCGGTGGGAAATGGCATCCCCATGATCAGCGCCAGCGGCGCGATCATCAGCACGCTCAACGCCACGCGCACACCATCCGGCAGGTGCAATAACGATTGAAAGAGTGGCGGCAGCATTACAATGTAGATACCGATTGCAACCGCCACACCGATCAACACGGCGCGCAACCGCGCTGCGCTATCGATCAGGCGACGGCTCAGCAGGCTGCCCGCCGCAGAAAGGAGCAGCATGCTGAAAATCGTCGTTGTGATGGCGCTGGTAGGATAGCCGATGAACAGGGTGAAACGCTGGATCAGCACAATCTGTACGAAAATGTAGCCGACCCCCAGCGCACTGAAGTACACCAGCATCGGGCGCGCCAGCGGTAGTTGCAGACCGCGTCGGTTGTGTCGCCAGAGAGGTGCAATGATAAAGATCGCCGCGCTTGCCAGCGAAAAGCCAGACATCGTGATCAGAATAAGATTGCCGATCGGAAAGCGATTGAGCTTGCCGGTGAATGCCTGATCGAAGGCGACGTGATCCCACCTGAAGTAGTTGTAAAAGAACGGATTGTCGTCCGTCACCGGAAAGATGTTGAACTGATAAGCCGCTTCAAAAGCGCGTGGATCAGGCGCACGCAGGTACGCCGCATAGGCAGTGTCAAGACGTTCCAGCGGATCGTGCAACATGATGAACGCATTGGCACGCGCCCATACCCGCAGTCGCTCAATTGCCTGCGGCGGAAACGGCGACGGCGAAACCAGCAACGTCGCCTGGGTATTGGTGTCGTTGGCGACGATAGCAATGTGCGCCGCCGGATTGGTAATGCCGCGCCGACGCAACGCCTCGGCAGCCAGACCGGTGATCCGCAGCATTTCACGCGGCGGTTGATCGACGTTGCGCGTCCAGGCAAACACTCCCTCCGGATTGAGCCGCGCTAGCACCAGCGCAAACGAGTCGACCGTGTAGAGATACGACTCTGACAGCACATACGCGCCACCCGAAAGTGCAACCAGATTATCGAGACCGATCCCCTGGATGAGATCGTAGGTGCTGGTATCGCGGGTCAGGAAACTCCGCCCTTCGGCAACGACGATCCGGGTGCCGGGATGTCCGACGAGATTGCCGCTAAACTCGCGGTACGGTCCTTCCAGCAACTTCACAACATCGGCATTCAGTTCGATGGCAGTGATCCGCTTTGCACCGTACAATCGCGCCAGCAGAATATCAAGCCCGCCCCCAACGCCGATCTTCAGGGTTGTGTCGTGCTTCAGCCCCAGCTGGTATGGCGCGCTGATGATGGCATGGTCGAGAAAGCGAAAGCGTTGCAGATCCTCGTCGGTTCCATCAAAACGGTACATGCCGGTCATCGAGGTTCCATCGAGCGTGACCAGTTTCAGATCGTACAGCGGCGCCCGTTGAAATGCGTCGCTCGCCAGATAGACCCGGCTGATGCCGCCGACGATCATCGGCTCTTTGACCTGAATGGTGGGGAGTACATCCACGCGCCCAACCGGATTCCAGCGGGTGTATTCCGGGCGAACGTCGAAGTGTTGCTGCGCCCAGCCCAGTTCCTTCGATCCCGGCACCGGCAGGTGGAACAGCGAGCCGAAGAGCAACCACAGGATCAGCCCGACCTGCCCGATGCCGAGCGCTGCAGCACCGATGCGCCAGGGGCGCGCGAGACCGATGCCGAACAGAAGACTACCCGCTAGCACCAGCAACGCTGTCGCCACAATCGTCGCCGGTCCTCCGAGCGCCTGAATGACCCACACCACCGCCAGCGTTGCTGCGCCTGCACCGAGCATATCGGCGAAGTAGAGACGGTGTGCTTCTTTGTGCCAGATGGTGAAGACGCTGGAAACAATCACGCCGCCAAGAAAAAAGGTCGTGAACAGCCCGATAAAGTAAATTGCCAGCCCGATCAGGGTTTGAACAATCTGACTACCTCGCAGCGGATCGATGGCAATACCGCCGATGATCGCCAGGTTGAACAGCACAATCAGGCTGTACACAATAACAAGCCTGCCCAATCGCCGCTCGAGCACAGCGGCGCTCCATCTGCGTACTGCCAGAAATGTACCGGATGCGCCGCCACCCAGGAGCGCCACACCGATGATTAGGTAGGTGAAATGGTGCCAGATCATGATCGAAAACACGCGGGTGAACGTGATCTGCAACGCCAGTATGCTCGCTGTGACCAGTGCCAGCCCGACATACCTGCGCCAGGAGTGGACGTGAACGTCTGCCATGATCAACTCCCTGTCCTCAGTTACTCGGATACCAAACCCCGTCTTCGCCTCTCTGCCTCACACGATGACGTGCGCCCGGCATACGCATCCCACGACATGCGCCGCAGCCCGGATACGACTCTGTCGTTCTGTTGTGGGTGCTGGTGCGGAGAATAGAAACTGCGTATCCTTATTCGCTACACTTTGTGAGGGTACCGATCAAACGGCTCGAACTTAAAGATATATGTCTCCTCTTTGGTCTCGTGGAGAACTGTACGGTGTGCGCTACCTGTAATACGCCCGCACCTGATGTTGACCAGGGGTGAGCGCCACTGCGCTATACCGTACACCACCCACCTGCCTGCGTGTTGCACCTGTCAACACCCCGGCGATCTCGACCTGACGCAGGGTATGTTGCCGGTGTTCCGCCGGCAGTAGCAGCAGCAGATGATGCCGCATCGATCCTCTCGCCTCTGCTTCGAACATCAACACTCCGTCGGCGTCATTCCAGGAGAGATTGCGGATCGCAACACGATCGCGCATCTCGGTGAACGCCAGCCATTGTTCCGCCGAAACGATTGCTACACGGTGTGCTGCGGCATATGCGAGCACACGGTCGAACCAGGCGCTCACCATGGTTTGTTTCTCACCGCCAAAGGCAAAGGGATCGATATGGCACTGCAAGCCCAGCGCCGAGGGATACCGTTGCACAGCGATGTCGATCTGTCGGCAGGCGATTGCTGCGGCTTCCTCAGCGCCGATGCCCATTTCGTAGCCGGTGTCGAATACTGCCATCAGATGTTCATCGACAATATGGGTGTGCTGCTGGTAGACCCGTAACAGGTTGCCCCGTTCATCGACGAACGGCAGCGGTAGACCGCTGCCCGTCAGATAACCATGAACCCAGCTTCCATCCGCCCGCCGCACCAGCGGTCCGCTGTGGTAGTGATCGAGGCTCATGCGCAGACCATACTGCGCCTGAACCCGCGCCGTTTCGATCCATCCCGACCAAAGCACCCGATGCGTGCGCACCGTTGGTTCAACCGGTCCGTATCCCAGTTTGATGAAGGTGTTCCAGTAGTCGTTGTACCCTTTGCCAACCCCCTGTTCGACGTAGGGATGCAGCCCGAAGCCATGCCCACGATCACGCCATCGCGCCACAGCATCCGGTGTGGGATACCCGGAGTCATCGTCGAACACGGCGCCAACCACGGGCAACTCCGCTGCCCACCAGCGCACCCGGCGCAGGGTGCGTCCGCGATTGCTCAGCGGCGGCGGCGCATAGTAGACCGACAGCGCGCCATTGTAGCGGTCGACCAGTTCCAACGCCGAATCGATATGTGATTTCAGGATGCCGTGCGCATCACCGGTTGCTACCAGCACTGCTGTCGATCCGGCTGGCAGATACCACAATCGTGGCAGCGGAACATCGCCCGCCAGAGCGTGCACCATGTTTGCCAGTAATCGCTGCTGCTCATCGGCTTGCGGTATCTCGATCCGATCGAGATCGATCCAGTCCACAAACAGATCGACCGTCCGCACACCATCCATGCCATCGCGCTCCTGGTTTGCGGCTACCGGATTTCCCTGACGGATAAGCGCGATATTCTGCGGTAGATCGAATGCCCACTGGACTGCAACGCCCTTCCCGGCGCGCATCACGGTCACTGCGGGATAGGATGATGCACCACCGTCCCGGTGGGACATCCAGGCGATCACATCGGCGCCATCCAGTACATACTGTGCAACCGGTGTATGTACCTGAAGCGGTTGCCTGGCGATCCCCCGCGTCAGCGGATGATCGATCACTGTCAGGAATCCTTCGATTGTGACTCCGCCAACCGACCGTACTCCCATCAGATCGGCGAGGCGCGGGTCGGGCTGGAATGCAATCAGGTGACCGCCTGCTAGCACATAGTTGCGGAACAGATCGGCAGTTGCGGCGTTCAGCGGACCGGCTGCCAGCAGGACGAGCGGAAACTGCGCCAGCAACACCGGATCGACATCACCGGCGCGAATCATCCGAAAGGTCACGAACCCTTCCGCCTTCAGGATCGCTCCCAGGTACGCTCCAAACGAGGGCGTTGCGTCGGGGTTGGTCACCAGCAGAATTGGGGCATCAGGCGCAGGCGTGCCGGCAACCGGCGCCTGGAACACGTCAGTTGCAGCATAGGGCGGAGGGAGCGGCGCGTTGGCGACGACATACCCGGTTGCGCCGAACGCGCCAGCTGCGACGGTACATGCACACGCCCGAAGGAAACGGCGACGGGTGATGAATGGGCGCTGTGCGTGCGGCTTCATAGGTCTGGAGATATCGATAAACGTCGAACCTTACGATACCACAGCCGGATGAACACTTTCGGCGTTCGTCACTGCCGACGAGATGGCATTGCCGTTCAGATCGCGTGCTGCCAGACCCTCGCGCGCGCTCAGTTCCGCCAGAACGCGCGCTAGACTCCACGCGCTCACCAGTTGCACGCCGGTCAGCACCATCAGCGCACTGACAACCGGCGCGAACCACGAAACCTGCAACGCAGGGTTGGTCAGGTCGAACGCGACGGCAGCAATGTACAGAATGACTCCCAGCAGGATCGCCAGGATACCCAGCCACCAGTAGTGTTTTTCGATCTTGCGTCCATTGCCGCGTAGACCGAACATCCCCTGCCGGATAGGACGTTTGTGGAACAGGGCAACAATATAACTGAACGATGTGCCGGTCGTATACAGCGTCACCCCGGCGACTGCCAGCACCAGCGCCCCAAAGAGACGCGGGAAAGCGACGGCGCTATCGACGCCGAACACCTGCATACCGAATGCCAGCCCCATCACCAGGATGCTGGCAAGCAGGAGCAACACACCAACGCCACCGAAGATCCGCACCGGATTGTAGGTCAGCGCCGTCCACACAATACTCTTGAAGAAGCGCAACCCGTCACGCACGACGCTGAGTTTGCTGCGTCCTGAACGTTCTTTGTACGGGATCGGCATCTCGACCATGCGCAGGTTCTCGTGCAGGGCGCGCGTACTCATTGCCGGCGTGAAATCCAGCGTATCGGGGAGGGGGTAGAGGATCGGCAGCACCTCACGGCGGATGACCCGCTGACCGCTGGCGCTGTCGCTGATGCGCACACCTGCCACCAGTGAGAGCAGAGTGGCAAAAATGAAATTTCCGATACGTCGCACCAGCGGCATCTCGCTGGTTGCCCCTGCCATCCGGCTGCCGATCACCAGATCGGCGCCGTCGAGCGCAATTTTGCACATCTGCGGGAAGTATTCCGGCGGATAGGTGCTGTCGGCGTCGAGGAATCCGAGCAATTCGCCCGTCGCTGCCTGAAACCCGGTCTTGAGCGCCCCGCCATACCCCTTGTTCGGCTGCTGGATCAGGCGCACACGCGGCACGTAACGCCGCACGATCTGCGCCGTGCGGTCGCGCGAGCCATCATCGACCACAATACATTCTAGCTCGTCGACGCCGTACTTCGGCAGTTCAGACTCGATAGCCAGTACCCGTTCCACAATTGCTGCAATGCCATCTTCTTCGTTGTACGCCGGGATCACGACCGATAATGTTGTCATACCGCTTGATTCCTCCATCTCATTCGCACCTGTCGCACAGCGCCCGTCGGGCGCCCCACGCAGGAACGGATCCGCCATATCACTGCAGGAGATCGTGGCATGGAGATATGACAATCGGATGACGCAACAGGGAATCAAGGGTGAGGGGTGCGTCAGGAAAGGTTATGAGCAGCGGGTTGAAGCGTGCAGGCGCGACGGTTGCAGAGGGTGCGGGAGGCGTCGCCCGCCGCGACGTGGAGGGCAGAGCGTGGGGCGATCGAAATGAATGTCGGTCCACATGCACAGGGCGATGGGCAGCATGCAGGCGCAACGGTTGCAGGGAGCGCGGGAGCAACACGTACTCCGGCGGCGCGCAACGCCAGGGGGTCTCGCCGCCGGAATGATCCGCGCGCCCGATTTATACCTGACTCGACCTCAAAGGTCCTGGAGGGGCGTAGTGTCCACAGACACTGCACTACAACGCCTCTGCTCCAGGATGAAGCTCAATACACCGGAACCTTCACCGGCGCCATCGGCTGCTCGCGCAGATTGCGCACAACACGCGCCGGATTGCCGACCGCAACGCAATAATCGGGCACATCACGGGTGATGACCGCGCCAGCGCCGACAACCGCATTCTTCCCGATACGAACTCCGTCGAGGATAATCGCGCCGCCACCGATCCATGCGCCATCCTCAACTGTAATCCCCTGGCAGGTGATCCCCTGGAGGCTGATCGGTCTGGTCGTATCGTGGTAGATATGGTTCACCGCCAACATCTGCACCATCGGCGCGAGAAAGACATCATCGCCGATCCTGATGCCGCCCTGCCCCCGCAAAATACACGCTTCACCGATCAGCGACCGCGCACCGATATGAATACCGGCATGTGGCAAATTGCGAAAATTGTAGACGTGCAGGATCGCATTTTTCATCACATAACTTTCGCAACCGATAGAAATGCCACCAGGACAGGCATGGAGGTAAACGCCGTGATCGAGGTACACGCCTCGCTCAAGACGCACATTGTCGGCAAAACGGATGCGAACCCCGTCCTCAATCGCCGCCACGCCGTCCATGTGCAGGATTGCGCGGTACGCCACCGCGCGCACGCCGATGCCGAAGATGCCAGGAATCCATCCGACCGCTGCCTGGACAACCTGTTCCCACACATATCGGCGTATCGACGATGATTGACGCGAGAGATAGAGGTTTACCTGGTCGATCATAACTGCTTGCTATGTCTGCGGTGCCTGGCACGCCCCGATCGACGCGCTTTTACAGTCGAAGAAGGCGTGTTTCTTGCTCCGGACACATCAGAAGGTTGTGATGATGCAGGTTGCCGATCTGCAGACGCACGTGCCGGATGAAGCGCCACGCCGGATTCTGGCGCCTCGTGACCATTGACGCTCTGCTCTGTCACACGAACATCCCGGTTCTGATCGACGTACCCGGCGCTCACTGTTTCGGATTGATCCAACGTGCCTGCAATAGCATCCGCTGGCGGTGTCACGATCACGCAGCGCTCTTCGTTGCGGGGAGCATCATCGGGAGGCGGCGTAATGATGACGTGCTCGGCTTCCGGCATCTGCGACGTATCGATATCGGACACCACCGCCTCCGGCGCCGATGACCAGCCACCACGATGCACATTGCCATCGTGCGCAGCCGCAGTGGCGCCTTGTCCCGATAGATCGGGCAGCGCGGGTTTGCGCTGCCAGGGCCATGCACCGATCAACGGATAGCGCGGAGCTTCGATCGCAGACGGTTCGAGCAGCACTGCTCCCATCAGATGTGTACGCTGATCCTTTTGCAGGCGCTGCCTGCTCCGCGCGATCAAATCCTGCTCGTCAACCGCCGGATCGACCACCATGACAACCCCGTCTACGTGCGGCGCCAGTAACGCCGCGTCCGGTCCTGTCATCACCGCTGGACCATCGAAGATGACCACATCGGCGATACTGCTGAACAGATGGGTCAATTCGTGCCAGCGACGCGAACTCAGCATCGCCGGTTGCGCATCGAGCGTCGGCGCTACCGGGAGGAACGCCGCATTCTGGATTGCGGAAGGGATCAGATGCGCTCGCAATTCCTGGCGATCCCCCGCGCCCAGCTTTGTCCATGGGCGACCGGGATAGGGTTCGGCATTGAACAGGCGCGTCAGGTGCGGTTGAGTTGGCTCTGCATCGACCAGCAGCACCCAGTGCCCGGAGCGCGCGAACAGATCGGCGAGGTCGGCACTGAATGCACTGCGCGCCTCGTTTGGTTGCGTACCGGTCACCAGCAACGCATGCACCCCTCCCTCACGCGCTGCCAGCATCAGATTGGTCTGCACCTGCCGCATCGCGTCCAATCGGCGCTCCGCGAAGGTTGCCGGTGCAGATCGCAGTGGGGGACCTTTCGGAATACTCCCAAGAACCGACAGATCGAGACGATCACGAATATCACTCGGACCGCGCAGCCGCGGATCGATCCGATCCAGCACGTATGCTGCCGCTACCGCGATGGCGAACCCGCCAAGACCGGCAAAGAGAATCGTCAGATTGCGTCGCGACGGCAATGGACTGATCGGCGGCTCTGCTGGCTCGAACGGCGTCAGAACATTCACAACGCTATTATTCTTGTAGGACAGCAGGCGATTGTACGTCTCCTGCTCTTTGCTCAGGCTCGCTTCGAGTTGCACCAGCGTCTGATTGATCTCCGCAAGGTCGCCGGCGGAAACCACCTGTTGACGGCGAAGGGTTGCCTCCTCGATGCGCGCCCGCAGATCGTTCAACCGCGCCTCACTCTCACGCAGTTGTTGTTCGATCGTCATCTGTTCGGCAGCCACTTTGTCGGGCGATGTCGGGCTGTAGGCGATCAACTGATCGGCGATAGCATTGGCGATGGCTGCAGCGCGCACCGGATTCGAATCGGTCACATAGATTTCGAGCAGGTTTGCGCTTGGTACCACCGATGTCCGCAGCATGTAGGTGGCGATCACCTCCCAGCCAAAGGGGAGGTTCAATTTTTCCTGCACGGGACGAAGGATACGCTCGCGTTTCGCCAGTTCACCATAGAAACGCCCGAGTGACGACCCCAACTGCAACTGAATGGGATCGGGGCGCTGACTTTCGAGCGTGTTGCCGATCATGAGGGTTGCGCGAGCGACGTAATAGCGTGTTTCGGTGCGGCTGACGACGAAAGCGACGCCGGAAGAGAGCGCAACCGCAATAAGAATAATCCACCACCAGCGCACAATCGGACGTGCAAGGCGGATCAGTTCATTCAGGGTAATCATCACTGGTAGTTTCTCCTGCTTGCCGTTCAACATCACTATCATCCGCAGATCGAACCACCAGAGTGTAAGGAGCAGCACCCATAGGACGGCAGCACAGCGCCTTCCGGCTGATACAACAATCGGTCGATCCTGTCACTACCACGAGAGCAGCGACGCGCCTGCGTAGCGTTCATAGAGTGGATGATCCGCTTCGCGCCGCACCAGCGCAACGTTTTCCTGATGCATTACCCAGGCAACCGCACCCAGCAGATCGTTCGCAATATACGCCGGCGGATATTTCTGGATCTCCGGCAGCAACGCATGGTGCGCTCCTCTTCCGGTACGTACCAGTATACTACGTATTCCCATCGCGTGCCCGGCGGCGATGTCGGTCCAGGCATCGCCAACCAGGTAGGCATGCGCGAGATCGACGTTCCATCGGCGTGCCAGATCGCGCAGCATGCCGGGGCGCGGTTTGCGGCAATCGCACTGGACGTGCTCTTCGTGCGGGCAGTAGCGAATATCGTGGATCTGTCCGCCATACCGCACTACCTGCACCTGCATCCGGGCATGAATGTCCTCGACAACCTCCGCCGAAACCATGCCCCTGCCGACAATCGCCTGATTGGTAACCACGAAGACGCGAAACCCGGCAAGATTGAGCCAGCGTAACGCTGCCAGCGCACCCGGAAGGAACATGAACTCCTGCCATGACTTAACGTGATCGACGCGATTTTCGTTGATCACTCCATCGCGATCCAGAAATACCGTCCGCATCGGCGTACCTTTCAGTCTGAGCAACGCCTGGAAGCGCGAACCACGGCGCTGCAACCGCAGCAAGGACGATTATTCGTTCCAGTTGTATGGCGAGTTGAGCAGGTTGGTATGCAACAGAATGCGCGCCCCCTCGAACTCGAAGGCAAAGCGCATCTGGATCAACCCCAGGCGCGCCAGTGCGGTATGCACCGCTTCCTGCCAATCCTCGCGGCAGTAGAGCATGAGAAATCCACCACCACCGGCGCCGGTGATCTTGCCGCCGCTGGCGCCGGCTGCCAGCGCAACGGCATATGCTTCATCGATGGCGTTGTTGGAAATACCGCTTGCAAGTTGTTTCTTGTGCCGCCAGCTTTCATCGAGCAACGCGCCAAAATCGTCAAGTCGTCCATCTTCGAGCGCCGCCTTGATCTGCCAGCCCAGTTCTTTGATGCGGTGCAACGACTCGACCGTTCTGCCCGCCCCCTTCTCGCTTCGTTCGCGCTGCTCGCTCAGGATGTCGCGCGCCTGCCGCGTGGCGCCGGTGTAGAAAAGCATCAAACGACGTTCGAGTGCACGAACATTGCTCGCGCTCATATTGAGCGGCGTCACACGCACCCCATCGGCACTGAACTCGAAACAGTTGAGACCGCCAAACGCCGCAGCGTACTGATCCTGCTTGCCAATCGGCGCTTCGAGGCGCCTGGTTTCGATTTCATACGCCGTTTCAGCCAGCTGGCGCTTGTTCATCGCGTTGCCTGCCAGGGTGCTGCAAATATTGCAGAGAGTCACCGACACGGCGCTCGACGATCCCAGCCCGGTGCCGGGCGGCACTTCCGATGCAATGAAGATATTGACCGGCACACGCAGGTTGAAGTGTTCGTAAATCACCTGACCCATGCGCATTTCCAGGTTGCTGTTGACAACCCGACCATCCACCGGCACCTGAAGAATACTGCTGCGATAATCGGCGGAAATGACCTGGAAAGTCGTATCGAAATTCCTGGTCACGATGCCGTAAATGTACTTGTTGATCGAAGTGCTGACAACCATGCCGCCAAAACGCTCGTAATATGCAGCGAGATCGGTTCCGCCGCCGCCAAAACTGATCCGTACCGGTGAGCGTGCAATGAGCATGCTTTATCTCCTTACGCACAGGGACGCTGATCGCTGCCGGTGAAAGTGAATCACGGCGGCAAAACACCGCCGCTGTCACTGCTGACGCCACTCTAGCACGCGGCAATGAAGCCACGGTAAACTGAGAGAGCAGCGACTATGACATTTTTCTTACGAACCGGTCGTTTGTCGCCCCTCTGCCGATGTGCTACACTGGAGAAACCAATCGCAGATGGGTCCGGAGGGGAATGTGGCACGGGTCATTGCAGTTGCAAACCTCAAGGGCGGCATCGGCAAAACTACAACGGTGGTCAATGTGGGCGCAGGTCTGGCGCTGAAGGGCGCGCGCGTGCTGCTGGTCGATACCGACGCCCAGGGGAACCTGGCAATGGCTTTGGGGATCTATCCCCACCGTACACTCTACGATGTCCTGGTCGATGGCGCACCTGCCGAATGTTGCATCGTCGAAGCCCGCCCTGGCCTCGATCTGCTGCCGGCTGATGCAACCCTGCTCGGCGCCCAACCGATCATTGCCCGGCGCCCGGATTGGAGCCGAGTACTGGCGCAGGCGCTCCAACCGGTCGCCGGCGCCTATGATTTTGTGCTCATCGACTCGGCTGGTTCACTGACGCCGTTGAATGTCAATGCGCTGGTCTGTGCCCACGATGTGATCGCTCCCACAACCGTCGAGCATTTTTCGGTCAAAAGCCTAGAATTGCTGACGCTCCAGATCGGGCGGATCAAGGGCGCTGCCGGGCAGGTGCGCATGATTATTCCGACGATGTACGATCCACGGGTGCGACAGTCCGGCGAACTGCTTGCACAGCTCCGCACCCGCTATGGCGACCGGGTGACGCCGCCAGTACGCGTGAATGTGCGCCTCTCCGAAGCGCCCGCGCTGGGAAAAACGATCTATGAGTACGATCCACGCTCGCGCGGCGCGATCGACTATGCCATGCTGGTTGAACACATCAGTCGGTCTTTTGGTTTTACCGCGCGCCCACAACCCGTCTGTCCGCCCCCGGTCGCGCCGCCAGCCCTGACGCGGACTGCTGCACCACTTGTTCAGACACTGTCCGACGCACCGGAAACCTGCCCCCACTGCGGACAAACGCTGCACCATACACACCTGGCCGGTTATCGCATCAGTTATTGTGTGCAGTGCCGCTATAAGAAACAGGATCTGATCCGGGGACGATGATTGCCAGGAATGACTCGCCTCTGTGTTCTTGCAAAGGTTATAACCAATCGCCAGACCAACCTTGCGGCATATGTGGAACGTTACGTGAACAGGAGTCACCCACATGGGAGTCGATGATTTTCGCATCGAAGCGCGCTGCCTGCTCGAGCGGATGCTTGCCGACGCGCACCAGACCGATGAGCGCGACATGCTGATCGAGCGGTATACCGACGAATTGACGATGCTGTACGGGCGGCATGCCCATGCTTTGCTGACCGAGGTCATCGAAGACGCGCACACCCGCCTCGACGCGCGTCTCTCGCCCGATCCCATTCGCCAGACAATCGCTACTGTCCAGACAACCGTTCAGGACCTGTGGAATGCCCTGTGGGGTCCTGGTGACATTCGGAGATGATACATCCGCCAGCAAGCAGTCGCTCACAGGAACCTGCCCTGCGGCGCGGAAGCCGCCCCCCGTTGACAGGCGTTCAGGAGCGGACAGAATATGCGAACGGGTGCAGGAGATAGGGCTTGAGGATACCCTGGATGCCCTCACATGCACACGTGAGAGAGGGGCGACCAGCGCCACGGGCTGGGGCGTCCTGCGGCACCGCACCCGAACGACGCACCGCTGTTCGCAAAAGCCGGTAGGTATGCCCCCTGGGAGCGCTGGGAGCGCGCCTCTGGCGCGCCCACACCATGGAACCGCATACCCTGCCCCCAGCGAGGGCAGGCTGGGGTGGGGACCTCCCGCACTGCGACGACCCACCGGCGGGACGCCGCTCTTTCCCCCTCGCGTGGGAAACGTCGACCTGCACATCAACGGGAGCCACGCAAGCCAGACGAGCCAGCCTGCCCCTTCAGGGTCAGGCAACCGACATTACCCGATGCACCTCGATGATCTGGTCATGCCCCGGTCCAACCGATACCATCCCCAGACGCGCGCCGACCAGTTCGCACAGCCGCGCGACATAGGCACGCGCTTCGGCAGGAAGTTGCGCAAAATTGCGCACGCCCGATGTTGAGGTTTGCCAGCCGGGAAGTTCCTCGTAGATCGGTTCGACCTGCCCGAGAATGAACGGGTTGGCCGGTGGATAATCGAGTTCGGTGTCGTGACGCCGGTAGCCGACGCACACCTTGATGCGTGGCAGGGTATCGAGCACATCGAGTTTGGTGATTGCCAGGGTATCGATACCGTTCACCCGCACGGCATACCGTACCATCACGGCATCGAACCAGCCCACCCGACGCAGGCGACCGGTTGTGGTGCCGACTTCAGCCCACGGGGTGCCAGGTTGACGCAGCACGGTCGCCGTTTCATCTTTAACTTCGGTCGGGAAAGGACCTTCGCCGACACGGGTGGCGTATGCCTTGCAGACGCCAATGACCGAAGAGAGGCGGGCAGGCGGGATTCCGCTTCCCTGACAGGCGCCAGCTGCACCGGGTGGCGACGAGGTGACATACGGATAGGAACCGTGGTCGATATCGAGCAGCGCGCCCTGCGCCCCTTCGAGCAGAATCGGCAAATCGCGCTCCAGCGCGCGCTGGATGATCGGATACACGTCGGTCACATGACGCTCGAGTTTGTTGCCATACTCCAGGTACGTCAGAAATGTTTCGTGCAGCGACAGCGGCTGTGCGCCATACCAGGACGTCAGCATTTTATTTTTGACCTCCAGCGCCTGACGGAGACGACGCAGCAACGTTTCCTCATGGAGCAGATCACCCATCCGAATGCCGATCCGCATCATTTTGTCTGCATAGGCCGGCCCGATGCCGCGCCCGGTGGTGCCGATCTTTGCATCGCCACGGAACGACTCATCGAACTTATCCTGAAGTACGTGATAGGGCATAATCACGTGCGCCCGGTCGCTGACGAACAGTTTGGCAGTGGTGATGCCGCGCGCTTCGAGATCGGCGATCTCCTGCAACAGAACGGCCGGATCGACAACCACACCACTACCAATGATATTGACGATCCCCGGATCGAAAACGCCTGACGGAACGATATGGAGTTTGAACGTTCCATGGCGATTGACAACAGTATGACCGGCATTGTTGCCGCCGCCATAACGAATGACCAGTCGCGACCGTTCGGCAAGCATGTCTACGATATGCCCCTTGCCTTCGTCGCCCCACTGGGCGCCAATCACTGCGACGACCGGCATATGCGGGCTCCCTTCTGCACTGCAACCTGAAAACTGTGATACGATACAAGAGAAAGTATCATTCTCCGTGTGCTATTATAGCCGACTTTCAATTCCGGGCGCAGCCCTGCGCCGAAACACCACCTTACAGGCTCATCCGCTAATAACATGGACATATATGAGCGTATGACCTGCCGGGCAGGTCTGAACACACAGAAAGCGTAGGGTGACCATGGACATCGCAGCGGTAACGATCATCATTCAGCTCATCTTCCTGGAAGGTATTCTGTCGATTGACAATGCCGCCGTGCTGGGGGCGATGGTGGCACACCTCCCCCGCGATGAGCCGATTCCCTGGCCCCAGCCACTCCGTTTCCTGACAGACTGGTCACAACATACGTTGGGGTATCAGCGCGAAGCAGCGCTCAAGGTCGGTCTGCTCGGCGCGTACATCGGGCGCGGGTTGATGCTGGCGCTGGCAAGCATTATTATCCACGTACCCTGGTTGCGTATCATCGGCGCCGCATACCTCGTCTACCTGGTCATCCATCACTTCGCTGAACTCTACCATGCACACCGCGCCGAAACGGGGCAGGAGGAACTGCCGCGCGCACGTGGCGGGTTCTGGTCGACCGTGCTGGCAATCGAACTTGCCGACCTGGCGTTCAGTATCGACAACGTGATTGCAGCCGTAGCACTGTCGGACGAGTTCTGGGTGGTGATGCTGGGGGTGGCGATCGGTATTCTGGTGATGCGGTTCGCCGCCACGATCTTTACCCGCATGATCTCATGGGAGCCGGCATTACAGACGGGCGCATTTCTGCTACTGATGGCAATCGGCGCGGAGTTGCTGGCAGAGGAGGTGTGGCACGTCCACATCGAAGAGATGACACAATTCGCCATCTCCGCCGGGATTCTGATCCTGATCGTGATCGTGGCGCGCACGCCGTTACGCCGGACGGCGCAACTGATGGCGCGCCCGTTGATCTGGATGTCGGCAATGTTCCAGTTGCGTCTCGAGGCAGCGACGGCAGTTGTGACCAGTCCATTCCGCCGCAAAGATCGCTCACCCGAGACGGATGGGATGTAGGCTCTCGCCTGCCCACAGCATCTGTACGTTCCCGAACGGCGCTGTGAGATCGAACACGACATAGCGGCTGCCATTCGCATCTTCAATGGCATAGTCCTGCGGCATAGCGTTCAATGTCACCAGGGATGGCGCAGCGACATGTTCGGGGAGCGGTATACGAAGATGAATGCGCTCACCCGAACCGGTCACACGGATCTCGACACCACTCTCCAGCCGACGCCATCGATAGGCGACATATGCGTCGGAGGCGGCATAACGCGCCGTTACCTGCGCCTGATCCACATCACGGGTGAAGATCCAGCGCGGGCTGAGCGTTACCGCGCGATACAGTGCGCTATGGTCTTCAATGCCCGCTGCGCCTTCGATCAAGGCGCCGAGCATCGCCGATGCACCCCATCCATCGGTTGGTAGCGTATCCTCGCCGGATATGCCCGGATTACCTGCGGGGTAGTACCAGAGATAGGAAGCGCCGGTGGTGCTGATCAGAAAATAGTAGCGGTGCAGGATCTCGAAAGCGTAACGCTCCGCGCCGTGGCGGAATGCGCCACGCGCCAGTTCGCCGCCGACCAGTGGCATCAATCCGCCATTGACATATTCGCCGGGACGCTCGCCAGGACGCCCGGCAAGCCCGAAACTGCCCGGCGGAAATGGCGGATCGATGCTGTACCATTCGGCAAACGTCTCACCGCGCTGCAACCCGCGCCTGAAATATTCGTCCACGATTGCCCGCCCCTGCTTGCGACTCAGGACCTGACGGTTCAGCGCATATGCGTTTGAAAGGCTGAGTTGGGCAGATTCATCGACGCCAGGCGCGTCAAACGGTTCTAGCGGCACAAAGTGGGTGTAGAAGCGTCCGTTCCAGCTCAGCGCGTTCAGGCGATCCATGATCCCTTCCGCTTCGGTGCGCCACTGCTGCGCCAGCGCCGGGTCACCGACTCGCTCTTCGATTCGCGCCAGTAATTCGAGAGCGTGCGCCAGCCCGGTGTTGTCGCCGTGAAAAATGCCCCAGATGGTCTGATCGTCGATCCAGTGACGCGGCGCCGGCTTTCCGGTGGTTGGATCGGTCGTGGTCGGACCATAGGCGAAATCCCAGGTATCGATGGTATAGGGGCGCTTGACCAATCCGTGTCGTGCATCCCATCGAAGCGGATCGTTCAAAGTGTAGCGTACAGCATGGCGCATGGCATCGAGATTGGTGCGCAGCCAGTCGTCATCGCCGGTTGCCTGCCAGGCTTCGTAGACTGCCAGCACGAAGAGGTATTCGACGTCTGCCTCGACTTCTTTGCGCAGGGGACGCATAACCCCGAGTTCGGGACGCGCAAGAAAATCGGGGAAACTGCCATTGGGTCGCTGGGCGCGACGAAAGGCATCGATCAGGCTGGTGACATCCTGCTCGAAATACCGAAATCCACGCGCCTGGTAAGTGTGATCGCGCAACCAGAGCAACGGGTTGTCAGGTGACCGATACCCGCGCACTGCTATGCCGTCGAGGTCGTATTCGAGCACACACTGTTCCATGAAGCGACGAATCATGGGATAGAGGGCATCGAAGCGCTCCTGACCGGTGACCAGCGCTGTTCTGGCGTCGAGCGTGTAGAGGTGACTTGAACCACCTGCAATTGCGCCATCGATGATCAGCAGAGCGCTGTGTGCGCCAATTGCGCCGCCCGCCTGGACGGCAATTGTCCCTTCCCCATCCGCAATGTCGATCACCTGGCGTTCGATCCGGCGTACCCGTCCATCGTAGAGATACAGCAGAGCACGACCATGGTAGCCCGGCGCTGCAATCCGAATCTCGACGGCGGTCAGCGGTAGCGCGTCGGTCGGCGCTGTCAGCGTTGCGCGCCACGGCGAGGCAGGCAACCGTTCGAGTTCGGCAGGAAAACCATGCTCCCAACCAGACGGCAGGGGAAGAGTTATCAATCCATCCGGACGTAAAGCAATCAAACCGCGACGGTACACTTTTGTCAGCATCCCGTCGAGGAACATCGGCTCACTAACCGGTTCACCGAGGGTAGCCGCGCCACCGGTGCGCGTCCAGTAGTCGGTGAAGAGATCGGCGGTTGGTGATGCAGGGATCGGTGATGGGGACGATGGCGTCGGCGGATCGACAGGACCTGTCGAACAGGCGACGACCGCGAGCAGCGCAACGAGGAGCAAGAGATGATGTTTCACGGTGCTGGAGAAGCGGGAACTGAGAACCGAGAACCAGAAACCTGCGCTTTTGCGAATACGACAACGGCGACGAAACCGTTCCTGGCATTGTACCACACCTGACGGTTATTTCCACCGTGGCATCTTTGACAACCGCGTCGATACCCCGCTGTCTCATAGCCAGTGCAGTGCATAACCCGCCACTACCGCCACCGATGATGATCACGTTCATGGTTCAGGCGCTCCTCCCAGCATCCGCTCTGTCGTCGTCCATGGATCCTTGCGTCTTGCAGCACAGCGGCAGGCAACGAATGTTCGGTTATGAGACCGCAATGTTTTATCATCATCCCTCTACCTGCAACCCGCAGTTATGCAGTATCATACATCAGTAGAGGGATGACTCCGCCCAGCACGCGGACAGTCATCCCTCGCGTATATGTGCCTCTGACACAACCCGGTGCGGGCGACGCCGCAGAGTAGAGCACACCGTGCTCTGGCGGCTGACAGAGTTGCAATGATGCGCATGCAGATCGCCGGCAATGCTGCCGGTGTGCAATGTCAGCACAAAAGGAGGCTCTCCCAATGTATCTCGAAACCCATCGCGCACTCGCGCGATATGTCGCCGAAGCGGCGTGGAATCAGGGACGTCTGGAGGTGATCGACGAGGTCTTCGCTCCTGATTTTGTCAACCACGATCCGTCGGCGCACCAGGTTCGTAGCGCAAAAGCGCTCAAGTGCTGGATCGAACGGTTGCGGATTGCGTTCCCGGATATGCACATGACGATCGAGGATATGATCGCTGAAGGCGATCGGGTGGTTATTCGCTGGAAATGGACGGGGACGCACACCGGCTTCTTCGGATCGATCCCGCCCAGCTACAACGCCGTTACCCTGCACGGTATCACGATTGAGCGATTTGCCGGTGGCAGGATTGCCGAAGCCTGGTGGAGTTACGATGGTTCAGCCATGATGTTGCAGATTGGGGCATTTCCAATGGCGCTGGAGGTCGGACGATGAGGATGGATGGCTGAAGGCGACTTCCGGTCTTTCGCTTTATATTCATCTGAACGGCGCCGCTTCAATCAGCGGCGTACGTTCAATCAGCGGCGTACGTCTTTCGTAGCGCCACCACCGCGAGCCACACCAGCGACGTCAGAGTAACCGCAAACATGACTGCCGACGGCAGTGGCCACCAGGGCACTGTGTTGGGCCAGATCAGGAGATTGGCCGCCTGGGCAATGGTCAACAGCACGACTATTCCGCGCGTGGAGCGCGACGAGAGACCAACGACGGCACAAGCGATCAGCAACGCCGCCGTGATGGTCACCATGTATTGTGGACTGAAGACCCGGTTCAACAGCAGGAATGCCGCTGGCGCAAGCGCCGCCGGTGCGGTGGAACGCCATGCAGGCGATGGACAACGCAGTGCGCTCAGGGTCAGGATCGCAAGGACAAGACCCTGCACACCAACGGCAATCCCGATCATCGTCGCGCCGGTTTCCACCGATCCCCACGGCGCCGGCAGACGTACCCGATACTCCGGCGCGGTTATCAACACTGCCAGAAACCATACGCTTTCACCGGTAATAGCGCGTCCGCCCTGGAGTAGGTACGGCGCAAGAAAGCGTTCTCCATCGATCAGCGCGAATGGGAGCGCTGTGGCAACGACTGCTGCGCACAGACCGCCGCCCAACGCCAGAACGTGCACATAGCGCCGGTCTTCCTGCGAACGGAGACGCGCCAGCGCCAGTGCTGGCACCGCCAGCCAGGGCGTCCATTTCAGGGCGCCGCCGATGCCGAGCGCCACGCCGCTCCACACCATGCGTCGATGCGCAAATGCTGCCAATCCGAGCGCCAGAAACGCCGTTGGCAACGGATCGTACTTGCCATGCCAGAAGGGAAGCAACAGCGGCGAGAGCGCGTAACAACATGCCAGCGCTGCGTTCCTGCCGGTCGAATCGCGCTGCTCACTCATACTCCAGATCGCCCAGACGATTGCCAGATCGGCGAGTGTGTTGCAGAGCGGCAGTGCTAGGGCAAACAGTTCACGACTCGCGGGTAACGCCAGGATCGCCCAGGGGATGAGCGCACCGGAGGGGTACTCAACTACCGGCAACCCCAACTCCAGGGTCGCACGTCCGTAGTTGTAGAAAAGTTCAACATCCGGATCGCTACCGATCTCCCCACTGAGCAATCGTGTCGTCAGCGCCGCCAGACGAACGAACAGTGCGATCCGTAGCACTCCAGAAAGCGCCATTGTGCGCCCGACGCTGTGCCACATGCCCCACACGATGCATATCGCCTGCGCTGCAATAACTACCACGCTCCACTCCCCGCGAGCAATGCCAGTCACCAGGAGCGCATCGAGCGCCACGCTGCCGGAAGCCGCAAGGAGCACAGGTCGAAGGTCCGCTGTCGGCAGGCGGCGCGGTTCCCGGTGCTCCAGCCAGGCGAACAGGAGCGCCACACCCTCCAGCAGCATGGCATAGAACGGGAGAAACGGAACTGTGCGCGTCGGCAGCCACACCCATAGCACACCACACACTCCAATGACTGCCAGCGCAGTGGCGGTTCGCGCTGTCAGGCTCATACGATTGCGCCCAACCAGACTGACGACCAGACCGATCGCCAGCAATGCAAGGGCATGCTGTATCGAAGGGAGCGCCGGCGACCGGGAAGCTGCCACGCCGGCGTGATAGACAAGTACACCCAGATTGCGCCGGTCGCCGGGTGGCTTCCATGTGTCGCTCTGAATCGTGATGCGGAAGGCATCACCCGACAGTCGATCAGGGCGGAGCAGCAGCAGATAACGACGGGGAGCATCCGACGGCGTTATTGTAACCGATGTTGTGGCAACCGCCAGCGTAACCGAAGGCGATGGCGTTTCAGGAGGACGAGGCGCAGCCATGACGATCTCGACGATACCCGGCGCACCATACCCGGAAGCGACCAGCATTACGTGTGCATTGCCGTCAGTCCAGCGGAACGAACCATACCCGTCGCGCTCGCGCGTCTCGAAGCCACGCGCGCACCCGACATCCTCGCCAGCGCCGACGTCGCACTCCGGCGGATCGGCAATGGCGGTTGCGACGGTAGCCGTCAGCAGTGCTGCCAGTACCAGCGTGATGCCATGGAACCAGACGTATCGCTGCGCGCTATTCACGAGGAAATCTCACGCGACAATGCGATTGCGGAGAAGACCTAACCCGGCAGCCTCGACCTCAACCAGGTCATCGGGTTCGAGCCAGGGTCCCTGCCCATCGGTCGCTTCGAGCAGCGAACCGCCAACAGCACCGCAGGCAATGATGTCGCCGGGGAACAGCGTGCACCCTTCGGAAGCAACTGCAATCATCTGGGCAAAAGAGTACGTCAGATCGCGCGGGCTGCCCCGCGACTGTTCGACACCATTGACACGAGCCACCAGGGTCAGATTGAACTGACCATCGCCGAGAGCGTATTCCTGAAGTTCGTCCGGCGTGGCAAGCCACGGACCGATGGACGTTGCTGCATCTTTGCTCTTGCTAAAGGCAAATCCGGCGATCAGTTCCTCGCGCTGAATGTCGCGCGCTGTCCAGTCGTTGAGCAGCAGATACCCGGCAATGTAGTCGCCAGCCTCTTCAGGAGAAATGTCGCGTCCGCTGCGACCGATGACGCATGCTACTTCGAGTTCATAATCGAACGCAACGGTGCGTGGGAGTGGCACATGATCTTCAGGACCATATATGGCAGAATGATTACCGAAGGCAAAGAGTGGACGTTCGTACCAGAAATAGGGAATGCCACCGCCGTGCAGACGGGCGAGCGCTGCCATGTGCCGTTCACCGGACTCGAAGCAGCGTAGACTGGAAGGGAGCGGTAAGGGCGGCAGCAGGCGCGCCTCGTCGAGCGGAATAAGCATCTCGACCCCACCGATCATTAGCGAACCATACTGCGGAACGAGATACTCGTCATCTGCACCACCGATCTGATCGATCACTGCCGCCACAATCTCCGCCGCACCATCGAGACCCGTACCGTCCGGTACGCCACGCAGCACATCGATCAGCCTCCAGGGCGGCTGGGGCGGATCTTCGAAGACGAGCGGTGCGGCTGCCGCCAGATCGATAATCACGCCGCCAAGCAGCGCGCCAACTTGCGGTTGACGATCAACGAACTGAAAGGTGACCAGACGCATGGTTCACTCCTGCGGGTGCAGTGCGCGTGGATCATAGCCACCGCCGGCATGGGTGTCAAATCCGAATACGAGAGCGAGATACAGGTAGCGAAAGATGGTACAATATATCCAAAATCCACTCAAGGAGTTCCACGTGTCCCACGTGCACCGCCCGATCATCGGCGTCCCTTGCCTGATGGGTATTGCTCACTTTGCGCAGAACGACGCTTGGTTCCCCAAAATCTACGGGAACGTCATTGATTATCTCCAGGCAGTTGAAGCAGCCGGAGGCGCCCCGGTGCTCATCCATCTTACGACGAATGATGACGTGCTGGACAGGCTCTACCGGCAGATTGACGGATTGCTCCTGGCTGGGGGTGAAGATATCGATCCCGCCTTCTACGGCGCTCCACGTCATCCGCAACTGGGCAATCCCGATCCTGCACAGGACGATGTCGAGATCAAACTGACCCGACGCGCTATCCAGGATGGGAAGCCGATCCTGGCGATCTGTCGCGGGATTCAACTTCTCAATGTTGCGCTCGGCGGCACATTGTATCAGGACATCCCCTCTGAGATACCAGGCGCTCTGAACCACAATGAGTCGACCGACCGGCAGGATATGCGACACCTGGCGCACCCTATCGTCATCGATCCTGACTCACGGCTGGCGCATCTGCTTGGTACAACCGAAACGATGGTCAACACCCTGCATCACCAGGCGCTGCGCGACGTCGCGCCGACGCTGCGTGTGACTGCCCACGCTCCGGATGACATTATCGAAGCGGTCGAAGCGGAGACATCGGCATGGGTCGTAGGCGTGCAGTGCCACCCAGAGATGCTGTGGGATGGCGCCGATCAGCGCTGGGCACGGGTGTTCCAGGCATTCGTGCAGGCGGCGAGGGGGGATGAAGGTTGAATGTTGTAATGTTGAACGTTCAACGTTCAACGTCGAACGTCCAATGTCGAACTCCTGCCCTGAGGCGGTCTACCGGCGATCAGATTCTCGAGCGCCGGGGTCATCTCTTCGTGAGTGATGCCCCCCTCGTACCGGGCAACAATCGTCCCATTCGCATCGATCAGGAACAACCAGGGTTCCGATTGCAATCCCCAGGCGATCATCGGATCGGAAAGCCCTACGTTGCGCTCTTCGGGCGTTGGTGCGCGCCCTTCCTGCGCCAGTTTCTGGAAGACTGCAGATTGCGCCTCGAACGATTCGCGGAACGGATGGCGAAAAACCTCCACATGAATGAAGTTGATGCGATCGCCGTAGGTTTTCTGCAATTCCTGCATCACGCCCAGGCTGGGAGCACACACCGCCGTGCGACAGAACGCCGGCGTCGCAAACAGAAGCGCGGTTGGCTTGCCGTTCTGCAACGCTGCATCCAAGCTGATCTGGTACATCGAGAGATCATCGACCCGTCCAGACGAAAGATACGACGGATCGGGAACATCGTGCACGGTCAACGTCTTGACCGGGATCGCCCTATCGCCGACATTCGGTACATCCGAACGTTCTTTGACTTCAAGACGCAACCGTGCAACCGTCGGTTCTGATTGACCGCTGAGGGTCGTCTGCACCTCGATCCCCCAACTCCCCGCCCGATCGAACGTCGGATAGGCAACGTAGATGGCTGCGGGAAGCCCCTGACCGTAGTAGGTTGCATCCGCTTCGAACCTGACCGGCGCACCGGTATCGTTCAGATCGAAGAACCGCAGGTGAATCTTTGCGCCTGGATCATTGACCGGCGAACCGTCGCGTACCAGCCCCAGAGCGATCCGGTTCGGACCTACAACCGCTTCGGTGAAGGCAAAGACCGGCGTCACCTGTGCGGAGCGCGTCGGTTGCTGCGCACATGCAGCAGGGAGCAGCGCCAGCAGAAGAAGTATCAGCAATCTGAAACGCATAATTATGTCCTTGCTATTGCGCATCGAAAATGTCATCAACTTCGATGCTGAACCCATCAAGCAGTTTTGAGATTGCGCGCTGACCCCGGTGAAAGATGCCATAGAGCGCATACGCTTGATCTTCCAGCGTCAGAACTGTAACCGTCTCATCGAGCGGATTGACGATCCAGTATTCGGGAATGCCTGCTTCGGCATAGTCGTGCACCTTTTCCTCAGTATCGCGCTCCGGTCGATCAGGACTGACGACTTCGACCACGAGATCGGCGCCGAGCCAGAAGGCGTCCTGATACCGGGGATCGGCAGCAGATCGCAACAGGAGGACATCGGGTTCACGGAACTTGCCCGGACGTAGACGCAGACGCAGCGGCGCTACCAGCACTTTCCCCCCTACCGGCTGCACTGCCATCTTGAAACGTTCGTACAGCAGCAGCAGAATCGTCTGGTGGCGACTGGTCGGCATTGGCAGCACCTCGATACAGCCGTCCGTAAACTCGATTAGATGACTGGTCTGTTCGGTCAATCGCAGGTACTGCTGCTCCGTCCAGAGTCCCTGAAGCGGCGCAAGATCAACTTCCAGTCCGTCACTGCGCGTGATTTTCAATGCATTGGCGCGCGCTTCGACCGTCATTCATGCGTCTCCCTCGCTCACTGCCTGGATTCCTGCGCAGGTATAGTACCACCTTAACGTTCAACGTTCAACGTTCACCATCCCCATGTCAGGCATTCCTGTGGTAGGATTCTCATTAAGAGCAGGAAGATGTGCGCGTTTTCATGCTCATATCCGTCTTTTCGAACGTTATCCGCCGGATTGATGATCCTGGATGTCCGGTCACGAAGGAGAGGATGATGCACCTGGCAATCGTTGGCGCCGGGGTGGCTGGTCTCAGCGCAGCACGTGAGATGCGTTGGCGACGCCCTGACCTGACCATCACTATCTACGAGAAGAGTCGCGGCTTCGGCGGACGTGTCGCCACACGGCGTCGCGATGGGTTCGTCTTCGACCACGGCGCACAGGTGATCAAGGCACCGGAAGCCAGTATGGAACATCTGCTGACCACTGAACTTGCCACCGAAGAGTTGCGCCGTATCGATCGTCCGGTCTATGTCTTCCATGCCGATGGGACGATGGTTGGAGGAGATCCGACCCTCAATGCCGAACCGTCCTGGTTTTATGCCAGCGGTCTCAACCGGCTGGGAAAGTTACTCGCTGCCGGACTCGACGTGCGCCTGGAAACACGCATTACTGCGCTGCGTCGGGAGACGGGAAGCGCGCGCTGGATGCTGTTCGACGCGCAGGGTGCGCACGTCGGAACCGCTGATGCAGTGTTGCTGACGCCTCCGGCGCCGCAAACGGCGGAAATCCTGGCGATGAGCGATTTTGACCCGTCGCTGCGTGATATGCTGGTGCGGGAACTGATCCACGTGCCATATCGACGCTGCCTGACTGTGACCCTGGCGTACAATCGACCGATTGAGCGACCGTTTTACGCACTGGTCAATGTTGACCGACAGCATCCCATGGCCTGGCTGGCGCTCGAGCACACGAAAGGATCAGAGCGCTGTCCACAAGGTCACAGTCTGCTGATCGCGCAAATGGCGAGACCCTTCAGCCTGCAGCAGTGGGATACACCGGCTGAAGAACTGGCATCGGCGGTGATCGAGATCGTCAGTATGGTGCTGGGTGAGGATCTCCGCCATCCGTTGTGGTATGATCGTCAGGGATGGCGTTATGCCCTGCCGGATGGAATGGCTAACCCGGCAGTGTTGAACACAACCCAGACCGGGTTATTCTTCGCCGGCGACTATACCGTTGGGCTTGGGCGCATTCACCTGGCGATCAAGAGCGGGCAAGAGATCGCCGACACGATTGCCGACTGGCTCGAAAGACAAGGATAGAGAGATGTCTGCTCACAATCCAAACCCGGCAACTACATCCCCCGAAACGCCTTTTTCATGGCGCGCATTGTTGATCGGTCTCGGCATTGCGCTGACGCTGGCAGCGCTTGCGCTGCTGAGCCAAGGGAGCAACAATCCGGTTGCACCACGTGGCGCAGGCATGCTCATTCTGGCGCCGGCTGCGTTCCTGGCAGGTGTGTTTAGTTTTCTCTCGCCCTGCACACTGCCGATCCTGCCAGCCTATTTCGCGTTCACCTTCCAGGCGAAACGCGAGCGCATCGTCGTGATGACGGTTGCCTTCTTCCTGGGGCTGGCGACGACGATGGTGCTGCTGGGCGCAACGGCGACGGCGCTCAGTCAGTTACTGTTTCGCAACCTGGAGACTGTAACCCTCATCGGCGGACTGATCATCATCATCTTCGGCATCCTCAGCATGCTGGGCAAAGGGTTCAGTGGCGTTCAGATCCTGTCGCGCCCATCGGCAAGCATCGCCGGATCGTATCTGTACGGTGCGACCTTTGCACTGGGATGGACGGCGTGCGTCGGTCCGATCCTGGGGGCGCTGCTCACTCTGCTGGCAACGCAGGGCATTGCCATTCTTCAGGGTGCGGTGCTGTCGTTCATCTACGCGCTGGGGCTGGGATCACCGCTGATCATCATAGCGACCTTCTTCAGTCGCCTAGGGTCTGGTTCGCCAGTCTGGCGAGTGCTGCGCGGGCGCGGCTTCACCTTGAACATTGGCGGGTACATGCTCCACCTGCACACCACCAGCCTGATCAGCGGAGCGTTGCTCGTGCTCATGGGATCGTTGCTGGCAACCGGTCAACTGACGGCACTGAGCGAGTGGGCGCAGCGCACCCCGTTGGCACAGTGGGCGCTCAGCCTGGAACAGTGGGTGCAACGCATCTTCTTTGGGCAGTAAGCAGACAATTCAGCAGAAGGAACAGTGCATGAACGATCTTCCCGACGCGGCCGGCTGCGTCGTCTATCGCTACGATGATCACAGTCAGCCACTCATTCTGCTGATCCTCGACCAGTATGGCAAATGGACCTTGCCCAAGGGTCACCTGGAAGCAGGCGAAGATGCCGAAGCAGCAGCAGTGCGCGAGGTGCGCGAAGAGACCGGCTTGAGCGGCGAGGCTGGTGCATTTGTCGGGACGATCACCTACCCGGTGCTGAAGAAGGATGCATCATACCTGAAGCGCGTCGATTTCTTTCTCATGCACGCCGATGATGGCGACGTGGCTCCCGAAGCTGCCGAGGGGATCACAGCCGTGGAATGGCTTCCGCCAGACGAGGCGGAGGCGCGCGCCGGGTATGAGCAGATCCGCACCATCATCGCGCGCGCCGTCACGCTCATCCCCTCGCAGCCACCGTTGCGCTAACAGACAGCACTTCTCGGATCTGTCGCCCATTGTTCGCATTCACCGTGTCGCACGAGGCGCCAGCTTCCGGCAGCGTGATCAACCCTGTCCAGCAAGACCAGGTGAGCATGCGCTTCATCTCGCCGCTTGTCTGTGTCATATCAAATCTGGTGTTATAGACGTCATGGCACGCTCTCTCATCATCGCCCTAGCGTCACGCCTGAGCGACGCATCGCTATGCACAGGAGCCGATATGCCCCTGGGAGCGCACGCATCGGGCTCGCCCAAACCACGGAACTGCACACCTTGACGCCACACGTAGACCTCGTGACTCTTGCCCCCGGCCGGGTGCGGTTCAAGGGCGGACAGAACATATGAGCGCCAGGGGGCTTTACGGCATTGGGATGCGCTGTTTGGCCCTCACCCCCAGCCCCTCTCCCGCACGCGGGAGAGGGGAGACCAGAACCACGCGCCAGGGCGTTCCAACGCGGCAGAAGTTGTGTTAGCTCATATATTCTGTCCGCCCCTAAAGCAGGGGGCGGGCTGGGGTGGAGACCTCCTGCACTGCGGCGACCCGCCAGCGGCGCACCGGTAGTGCGCCTGGTCGTACGCAGCACGCGGACGACCCCTGAACGACGCACATCTTTGAGCAAGAGTTGGATATGCGTCTATCCGATCTACCCGAGTGGTTGTTCCGGGGAGTGTTCAACCCGGTTCAACAGGTTCAACCTCTGTGGGAACTGTCATCATCGTTGAAGCATGGTAGGCGCCAACAATGGCGCACCATTCCCTGCGCGGTAGCAATCACCACGCACTGCAGCTCCTCAGCAGGAACGTTTCTACAACCGCGGCGGCACAACTCCGGTCTGATTCTGGTACTTGCCCGCCTTGTCGGCATATGAGACAAGCGGCGGCTCGTCGCTCTCAAGAAACAGCACCTGGGCGATCCCCTCATTCGCGTAGATCCGCGCCGGCAACGGTGTCGTGTTCGAGATCTCGATGGTCACATATCCGCACCACTCCGGCTCCAGCGGCGTCACATTTACAATGATGCCACAGCGCGCAATGGTGCTCTTCCCCAGCACGATACAGAGCACATCGCGCGGAATGCGAAAATACTCGACCGAACGCGCCAGCGCGAACGAATTGGGCGGAATGTCGCAATAATCACCGCGTACATCGACGAACGAACGTGGATCGAAATGCTTCGGGTCTACCAGTGTATTGAAGACATTGGTGAACACCTTGAACTCATCGGCGACGCGCATATCGTAGCCATAGGAGGAAAGTCCATACGAAATAATGCCGCCACGCACCTGTTCGGCGACGAATGGTTCGATCATGCCGTGCTCATACGCCATCGCCCGTATCCAGCGGTCAGATTTGATCGTCACAGATGCCTCCAGTTTCCAGTAGTCCGTAGCTGCGACTGTCGTGAACTCACGTATGCACATTCTGATTATGAATGGCGCATTATATCAGGGATATCAAAGGCGCCTGCTAGCACAACACGACGGTCGGTCGTTCTAAGAGCCTATCCGAAAACTTTGGCAGCACGAAAGGTGATCCACGCACAGGCAACATGAAGCATCGCCAGATCGTTTTCGACC
>DAOUBK010000028.1:0-6009 GCA_034432635.1 Roseiflexus sp. | reverse complement strand
ATGGGCAGAAAGCGTGCGATCATGGTCATGAACTGATACAATGCCTCCGGCACGGGCATCACGCACCTCCGTCATTAGGGCTGATTCAGGTGTGGGAGAAGGGGCCAGGGGTGAGGGCCTCCAGGGCGTCTCCAAGCCCTATCTCCTGTACACGCTCGCATGTTCTGTCCGCTCCCCTGGCGTCCATTAGCGCAGCGATTCCTGGCAGCACAGCGCACCACGGTGGATGATAGTGAGGACAAATTGCGCATTGCACCGCCGGAAAACGCATCGTTCCATAAACGTTCCGTCTGTCCTTCCGTGCCGGAAACGTGGCAGGGGAATGGTTTCATCCTTTCCCAATCGTCACCTCGCGCACCTGGACAGCGCGCAGCCGCTCTGACAGAACGACGACGCCTGTACCGGGCACATCGGGGACGGTGATGGTCGAATCGTCGTTCAGAACAAAATCGGGCGTAGCGATGTCGCACTGGTAGTAGCGCGCCGAAGCAGAAATATCACCCGGCAGCGTAAAGTTGGGTAGCGCCGCCAGCGCCAGGTTCACCGCGCGACCCACATTTGTTTCGAGCATGCCGCCGCACCAGACCGGTACACCGCGGCTGGCGCACAGATCGTGGATCTGACGCGCAGCGGTCAACCCGCCAACCCGTCCGATCTTGATATTGATCACGCGACATGCGTCGATATCCAGCGCCCAGCGGGCGTGATCCGGCGAATGGATGCTTTCATCGAGACAGATAGGGGTTCGCACCTGCGCCTGGAGGCGCGCGTGATCGACAATATCCTCGTGGTGCAGTGGTTGCTCGATCAGCAGCAGGTTCATCTCGTCCAGTTCACGAAACACCGGCATATCGTCGAGGGTATACGCTGAATTGGCGTCCACCTGCAACGCAATATCGGGCCAGCGCTCGCGGACGGCGCGCACGACAGCGACATCCCATCCTGGTTTGATCTTCAGTTTGATGCGCGCATATCCGGCTTCAACAAATTGCGCAATCCGCTCGAGTTGGGCAGCGAGTGTCGGTTCGATCCCAACGCTCACTCCTACCAACACCCGTTGGCGGGTTGCGCCGATGAGTCGTGCCAGCGACGTGCCGCGTGCCTGGGCAAAAATGTCCCAGAATGCAGCTTCGACGGCAGCACGTGCCATTGGATGACCGCGCACGTGGGCAAACTGTTCGACAATGGCTTCGGGCGAATCAATATCCTGACCGATCAACATCGGGGTGAGAAACTCAGTGATGATATGCCAGGCAGTGCCGGTGGTTTCATACGCATACCAGGGTCCCGCCCCGGCAACGCATTCGCCCCAACCGGTTCTTCCATCAGCACGCATCTCGACCAGAATGCACGGACGGTGCATCTCGCGCCCAAAACTGGTCTCGAATGGCGCTACCAGCGGCATATCGATATGGTGGAGGGTGATCGCTTCGATCTTCACACAATGCTCCAGTGCTGGTGAAGCAGGTAATAACTGCACGATCCTGCGGTGAAAACATCGGTGATCGTATACCCGGCAGCAAACGATCGCTCGCAGAGATCGCGCACCTGCATGCGCCAGGTCAGCGCCTCTGCGGGGCGTGTCGCCTTGAGCGTATGAATGTCGGCGGGGAAGCGAAGAAGGACACGAGCGCCAGACGGATCGTGGCAAACAGAAGCGGGTGCATCGTCGGCAACGCCGAGGGATGCCGGGTTCAGCACCGCTCCACCCTTAGCAAGCAGAGCAGCAAGGTCTGGCTCAGGTTCGGCGCGCGCCAGACGCGCTTCGACATGCCGCGAAGCCAGATGCCATTCAACCTCGAAGCGATCACTGGGAATTCCAGCATTCAGCCGGTCGCTCATCGTACCGTACAGATTACGCGCATACGTGCGACAAATAGCGCCAAGTTTACGCAGGTTCAGGCGCGCGTTGCGACTCTGGAGCGGGTCGAACGTCCAGGTCATCAACGTGATACCCTGGGCAAGCACGAAGTCACGCTGATGGCGTTTGAGTTCCTCGCCGATCCCCCGATCACGATACTGCGGCAACACTCCCAGCATATGCGAACAGTGTTTGACCTTTCCCGTTGCCGTGAGACCGACGAAACCGAACACAAAGCCGATCAGATCGTCCGGCGGTGTCAGATCGGTATCGAACGCACCGAGCACTAGACCGCCGTTCTTATCGGCAGTCAGCAGCAGATGGAGCGGAACGACAGCGCGCGTGTCACTGCCCCATACCTGCGCCTGAAGGTCTTCGATGGTGCGGTACTCGTCGATAGTTTCGATACGTCGATAGACGATTGCCATACGGTTCACCAGAAAACACACCTACGTTCAGGCGCGTCTGTCATTCAAGAAATGCGCGCATAGCAGTGTTGACCTCGTGCGGTGCAACCTGCTGCACCCAGTGCGACGCACGTGGTAGCATACAGATGCGCAGATTGGGGACGAAACGCTCCGTACCCCTGGCGACTTCCGGCGCAAAGGCAACGTCCTGCTCACCCCAGATTAGCAACGCCGGTACCATAACCCGCATGCCGGTGCCACGAAACAGGTCTCCCACGCCATACCGTCCCATTGCGCGATAGTAGTTGAGCGCAGCGGTTAGTGCGCCAGGGCGCGCCATTGCCTGTTTGTAGCAGTGGATCGTTGCGTCGTCGAACACAGTTCGATCGATTGGTGTCGAACGAAAGATACGCTCAAACGCCGCACCGTTGCGCGCACTCAGCACCCGTTCAGGCAACCACGGAATCTGAAAGAAGAGGATATACCGCGAACGACGGCGTTGTTCCGGGTTCCGTCGCAGTTCCTGGAAGAAACGCGCCGGATGCGGCATATTCAGCGCAATCAATCGCTCGACGCGCTCTGGATGCGCAATCGCCAGCGACCAGGCAATCATGCCGCCCCAGTCGTGCCCGGCGACGTATGCCCGCTGAAAGCCAGACGCCTGGATCAGTTCTACTGCGTCCTGCACCAGCACCGGCAGTTCGTAGCCCCGGGCAGGTTTCGCAGTTTCATTGTAGCCGCGCAGATCAGGGGCGACGATGGTGTAGCGATCGGCGAGTGCATCGATCTGATGACGCCAGGACCACCAGAACTCTGGAAAACCGTGCAACAGCAGGAGGAGACGATCACCGCACCCGGCGCGAACCACGTGGAAGCGAACGCCGTTGATGCGGAGGTAGTGATGTTCGACAGGCGTATCCAACCTAGATCGCCTTCCTTCTACCACTGTGCATGGCCGATCGACAGGTTTACACAGCAACACGTCTGGTGCAAATCCTGTTCCTGAGCAACGCCGTGCCGGCTGGGATGATCGCGTATCTATCATACATATTATACCCTGTCTCGACCCGGATGGCGCTCCTGCGCACAAGACTAGGGCGCCACGAACGTGCACCGTCGCCTGTACGGATCGACGCCATCAAGCAATACACCGTCAGGCATCCCGTCCCACCTACATGACGGCGTGCTCTGGCAGCCATCCGCCGTACATCGGATGATCGGGTGTTATCGGGAGCGACACCGGCTGACCACGACGCTGCACGTCGTAGAGCGCAGTGACCAGTTCGAGCGAAGCCCGCGCTTCCTGAAGAGTCACCGGCAATTCGCCGCCGGTGTGCAGCGCCTGATAGAAGCGATAAAACTGACCGGCATACCCTTCGGGCAGCGGCTCGAAGGTAGCAAGAACCTGCTCGATCTGTGCAGTTTGCTCCGGTGTATCACCGACAAACGTCCATGGCTCACCCGAATTGCTGTAGGGGCGTGTGTTGCTCTCTGCAACCATACTGCTGAAGCAAAAGCGATGGCGCGTGATTTCCACGCTCGATCCCAGCGTTACGGCAAGCGTCGCCAGTGAACCATCCGCCATTTCCAGCGCTACAGCCGCAGTATCTTCGACTTCGATGGCATTGACAAGCGTCGCCGCACGGCAAAAGACGCTACGCACCGGTCCGAGCACATAGGTGAGCATGTCGTGTGCATGAATGGCGTGTCCGAGCAATGCGCCACCCATTTCCGTCGTCCATTTGCCGCGCCATGGCACATCGTAGTACGATGCCCGCCGTCGCCAGGCTGTTTCGACCGTGGTCAGATATGCGCGTCCGGTCACGCCACGCTCGACCAGCAGCTTGAGTTTCTGTAACCCATGACCGAAGCGGTACTGGAAGACCGGCATCACCCGCCGACCAGACGCCGCTTCGGCAGCGATCAGGGCATCGGCATCATGCAGTGAGCCAACGAGCGGCTTTTCGCACACCACATGCTTGCCCGCAGCCAGCGCCTGTTGCACCTGTACGAAATGCAATCCTGGCGGCGTACAGATATCGATCACATCCACATCATCCATCGCGCACAGTTGCGCAAGATCGCCGACCACGCGCGGAATGGCGTGCAGCTCAGCAAACTGGCGCGCCTTGGGTAGATCGATATCGCACACAGCGATCAGACGAAACTGTTCGGGTAGCGCACGGTATGCCTGTGCGTGCATATGACCGATGCCACAGCCGACAATTGCGACATTGAGTGGTTCAGACATTGGCAACGTTCTCCTTCGATTTCAACCGATGCGCCATCTCCTGAGCGCGCAACACCAGTTCGGACGCCAGAAAACAGTGCGCCTGCGGCATCGCCGTTTCAGTGCGGTTGATAATGTCGTACACGAGGCATGGACCATAGGGGAGTGCAACATCACGGCAATCGATATAATGCGTACCCTTGTGATCGACCAGGAAGAGATGACTCCCGCCAGGACGAGCGGCGATGTCGATATTTTTGCGCACCTCGATATACCCTTCCGTCCCAAGCACGATCAAGCGACCGTCACCCCAGGTTCCCAGGCCATCCGGCGTGTACCAGTCGACACGAATGTAACCGGACACCTCCAGCCCTTCCGGTGTCGTACCGCGGAGCAACACATCACCAAAATCGTCGAATTCAGGATGCTGCGGATGGTGATAGTTTGCCACCTGCGCAGTCACCACCTCAGCGCAGGTTGCGCCGGTAAAGAAGAGAAACTGATCCGCCTGATGCGAACCAATGTCGTTGATAATGCCACCGAACCGCTGACGCAGAAAGAACCAGGCGGGCCGAACGGTAAGATTGAACCGATGCGGTCCCAATCCAATCGTCTGGACGACTGTACCGATCGCGCCCGATTTCACCAGTTCTCCGGCGCGGACAGTCGCTGCATTTTCGAAGCGCTCACTGAAACACACCGAATAGATGCGACCGGTTTCCGCCTGTACGCGTCGCGCTTCTTCGAGTTGCGCCAGGGTGGTAAAACCGGGTTTATCCGCCATGTAGTCCTTGCCATGACGCATGGCAGCAATGCCCAGCAGTGCACGTTCATCCGGAATTGCAGCGCTGATGATCAGATGGATTGTGGGGTCTTCAAGGATTGCACGTGGATCATGCTCCTGTTTCGCCTGCGGATAGACCCGCGCATACTGCATGGCAAGATCGGGTTCGGTGGCGTAGAACGACACCAGTTCCGCGCCGGCGCGCAGTAACAGGTTGGTTTGACCATAGATATGTGCGTGATTGAGACCGATGGCTGCGAAACGTACTGTTTCGGTACGCACAGGCGTTCCTTTCTACGATAGTACAAGCAGGCGCAGAGTCACGATAGTCAGGTACGCACCAACCGTTATGACGGCAACGCGAGCTGTGCGCGCCATCAAACGATTGGTACGACTCCCCGTGCGGAAGTAATGTTCCAGCCAGAATATACAAATCAGCCAGGCAAGCCCCAGAAGTGGCAATGACAGTTGACGAACTGCGCGCACCACCCAGGGATTGGTCGCAACGGCCAGACTGAGATCCAGGAGCAGGCTATGGCCTGTCCTGCCACCCATCCGATCCACAGTATGCAGACGAACCACAGGATGTAACAGGCAACGAACGACATCCATCCCTTGAGTTTCGTCGATTCGATCATCTGGTCACTCTACCTGTCATCGAGCAGGGAGCACATACGCTCCGATCCGCCCATCGAACACACATGCATCGCTGACATCGTTACCGTTC
>DAOUBK010000027.1:0-7768 GCA_034432635.1 Roseiflexus sp. | reverse complement strand
CTGACCTGCGTCGAGGTCAGTTCGCCGCCGCCCACCTGCTCGGAGATCGCAGCCACCGTGGGCGTCGAGCCGCCCTGGACGGACATTGCGGCTAGCGCCAGGGTGAGCGCACCTGCGCTGCGCAATCCGTGCTCCCGCGCCTAGGGATAGCAGCTGCTGTCGCGCACCTGCGGCACGGCAACCGTCACCGTGCCGCTGCGGGTCGTCACGGTTTTGGGTGTGTCGCGATTGGCATAGCCGCGCCGCTCGGCGGTGCGTTGGGGCAATTCGCGGGGCATCGGGGAACTTGAGCTGGACGACAGCATCCGGCCGTTTTCAGGTCATTCGCCAGTGCATACTTACGGTGCCGTAAGCCGGATGGGTGTTCATTTCTGCTGATGGCTCGTTGGCACGGCAAGACGGCGAATACGAAGCCCTTTTCGAGATCGGAATTGACACGACCAGCGGCGACGCTAACATCGACCGCTGGGTCAACGTCTACAACGACAGCGGTGATGGGACGGACGAGTCCGTCGCTCTGTCGGTGCTCAAGCCGGTAAATGCTGGCGCACACACCTTCTATTTCTTGGGCAGACGGTATGGTGGTTCGGGTACGGCTCTTGTGTACGATCCAACCCTCACGGTGATTGCACCAGGTGCGCAAGTCTATTTGCCTCTGATAATCAAGGGCCAGTAACGTGAAGATCATGCGGAAGCCGCCCAACATCTCGCTCCAGCCGACACGCTCCGCTCGCTTCGCTCGCTCCGCGTACGGCTGAACCGCAGGTCGTTGGTCGGTCTAGAACTTATTTCAAAATTCGGTTAATATACTGGAGCATGATGGTGACAAGACAACATGCTCGATACATATGGAGATGACGATCAGAGCGCACGACCAATCGACGGGAATGATCCATCCAACTGAAGCACCGTTCTCCTTTCCACCGGTGACGGAAGCCCTCACCAATGCGGGGTGGATGCCCGCACCGTGGTTGTTTGCGCACGCGCCATGGCGTGATGCCGCGTCGACGCAGGTGCTGGCGAAACACAGCGCTATCAAAGGCTTTGTCCGCTCCCACCTCCTTCGGGCGTGTTGTGGAACGGCCACGGGAGCGTGGTACGGCAATCGTTCGCACCGGCGCTTTAGCCAGGGTGCGTGCGTAGGGTTGTGCGCTCGCTACGGGCCGGCCAATCGACAATCTGATATCATCGACCGTCTCCACGACCTTCGCGCCTTTGCCAGCCTTCGTTGCGCCTCCGCCATTGCCCCTTTTTTTGCGGGCACGAAACTCCCGTCTACGAACGCCTGTGACCAGTCCACGTCGCCAGCGGTATCCAGGCGGCTGAGCAGGGTCCGCCAGATACGCGCCCACGTTCCAGCGCGTGACCGATCGCGCAACCGGCGCCAGCAGGCGCTGGACGAGCCGTATGCCTTTGGCAGGTCGGCCCAAGCACAGCCGGTCTTAAGCACGGAGAGCATACTGTTCACTGTCCGTCGGTCGTTATTCCGGGGACGGCCACGCCGCTGGCGCTTCGAGATGCGCGGTTCGATGACCGCCCATTGCGCCTCCGTCAGGTCGTGGCTGCTCATTGCACGCGCTCCTCGCATCATCGTCACGCGGTGCATTGACCCTGACTGATCACGTACCGTCACTGCTCCTCATCACCCTATGATAGCGCGAGGAGATGTTTTTTGAAACAGGTTCTAGAATCATCGGAACAACGACTGCGATAGTCCACGTATCTCGTCATCGCAGGGTAACCGAAGTGTGTTTCGGTCAACGTGGGGCGCTGTGGGAGAAGCCTTTCGGAGCAGGATGTCCTGGCCAAACCCCTGCGTATCATCGTTTCTTGCGACTATCAGAACACGCTAGTAGGGAGATCTGAGAAACGTTCAATCTACTGGCGCACCTGTCCTGGCAGGGATACCGTATCCCAGTCAACGGTTGCCTGAGGAGTGTACACCTGCTGCGGAACTGATACCGCAGCCGCCTGACGAGCCGTTGCGAGATCGGGGAGATAACCGGTCGCAATCGCCTGAACCAGGATATTTCCCAGCGCCGTCCCCTCGGCAGGTCCGGCAACAACCGTTCGTCGGCAGGCATCAGCGGTCAACTGGCAGAGCAACGCATTCTGGCTCCCACCCCCCACAATCCGCACGGTCGAGATCGATTGACCGGTGAGACGTTCCAGGGCATCGATCACCTGGCGGTAGCGCAATGCCAGGCTCTCCAGGCAGCAACGCGCAATTTCTCCCACCGTTTCGGGAACCGGTTGACCACTGCACCGGCAATAGTCACGAATGCGCGCGGGCATGTCGCCGACCGGCAGAAACTCCGGTGCATCGGGATCGATCAGGCAACGCAACGGTGTCGCTTGAGCCGCCTGAGCAACGATTGCTTCCCAGGTGAGCTGGAGACCCTCTTCGTTCCAGCGCCGCTGGCATTCCTGCAAGAGCCACAGTCCACTGACATTTTTCAGCAGGCGAATCGTGCCGAACACTCCGCCTTCGTTCGTGACATTGAGTTGACGTGCTGCTGCGTTGATGAGCGGTTCGGTTCGTTCGACACCGACCAGACTCCAGGTGCCGCTACTGATGTAGGCGCTGTGCTCATCGAGACCGGGAATGGCCACCACGGCGCTGGCAGTGTCGTGGCTGCCGACAGCAATCACTTCCACCGGAGAACGGAACCCAACCGCCTGCTGAACGTGCGGCAGCAGCGGACCGAGGTGCGTACCCGGCATCACCAGCGGCGGCAGAATACGGGTTGGCAACCCCAGCCGCTCGAGCAGATCGGTTGCCCATGCCCGCCTTCTGGCATCGAGAAACATAGTTGTGGTGGCGTTGGTGTACTCTGCGACCTGTTTGTCGGTCATGCGATAGTGGAAGAAATCGGGGATGAGGAGGAGCGTTGCCGCCGCCGCCAGTTGCGGATCGTTGCGCCCGGCATACAACTGATAGAGAGTATTGAATGGCAGGCGTTGCAAACCGGTGCGTTCGTAGAGTTCGTCTGGCGGGATGATTGTATTGACCTGCTCCGCTATCCCTTCGTTGCGCGGATCGCGATAGGCATAGGGATCGCCGAGCGGCATGCCGTGCGCATCGAGCAGGACATAATCGACTGCCCAGGTATCGACGCCGATGCTCTTCAACCGCGCATCATTCTCACAGGCGGCGTAGCGCTGCATACCGGTCTGAATGTCACGCCAGAGCCGGTCAACGTTCCAAAACAAGTGACCATCCCGCTTCTCCATACCGTTGGCGAAACGATGGATGTCCTCCAGAGTGAAGCGACTGCCATCCCAGCGACCCAGGATCACCCGACCGCTGGAAGCGCCAATGTCAATTGCCAGAAAATGCACCTCTTCGCTCATGGTCGTGCCTCTTCAGCGCAGGAATGCCTCTTGCAGCCCGCCGTCGACTGTAATGATCTGTCCGGTCGTTTGCCCCAGACGCTGTGTGAGCAGGAGGAAGAAGGCTTCCGCCTGATCGGCTGGCGTCACCGTTCGCTTGAGGAGCGAGCGATCGGCGTAGAACTGAGCCAGTTTTGCCGTCAGCGACTCGGTTGGTTCGTCTGGCGCGAAGGGGATGCCATACTTGGTGAGTGAGGCGATCACCCGTTCGCGCGGGAACATACCACTGCCCTGTACGACGGTTGCCGGAGCGACGCCATTGACCCGTACCAGCGGCGCCAGTTCGATAGCCAGTTCACGAATAAGATGGTTGGCTGCCGCTTTGCTGGTGTCGTATGCCAGCGATCCTTTCTTCGCCACCACTGCATTGACCGACGTGGTCAGCACCAGACTGGCGGGCAGGCCCTGCGCGCGCCAGATCGCTGCCGCTTCATCAGCAACGATGTAGTGCCCGGTAACGTTGATAGCAAAGGTCAGTCCCCAGTATTCATCGCGGATGCGCCCGCTGGCATCAGGTGCAACGAAGATGCCGGCAGTGACAGCCACGGCGTCGAGACCGCCGTAGGCAAGCACCAGTTGCTGAAGCATCGCCTGCACGCTGGTGCGATCGGTAATGTCGGCAGTCAGCCCGATCGCCGGTCCACAGGCGGAAATGTCGCTGCCGGCAACCCCGATCCCCATGCCATGCCGCTCGACAATCATCTGTGCAGTTGCCTGCGCTGCCTCACCATCTTTATCGACACAGACAATGTGTGCCCCTTCGTTTGCCAGACGCAGCGCCACTTCGCGTCCAATGCCGCTGCCGCTGCCAACGACGGCGATCACCTGGCGCGCCAGTTCCTTTTCTGGCGGCATCCGGCGCAGTTTCGCCTCTTCGAGTTGCCAGTATTCGATGTCGAACGCTTCTTGCAGCGGCAATGCGGTATACTCGTCAATCGCCTCCGCGCCGCGCATCACTTCGATGGCAGCCGTGTAGAACTCTGCCGTCACCCGTGACTCGCTCTTGTCCTTGCCCCACGCGATCATCCCCAAACCGGGAATGAGGATGACCGTCGGATTGGGATCGCGCATCGGCGGCGAATCGGGGCGGCGGAAGGTTGCGTAGTAGCGGGCGTAATCGGTGCGGTATTGCTCAAGTCCGGCAGACAGTTTACGTTTCAAATCATCAATGGTCTCACCGTGCGGGTTCCAGTCGACGTAGAGTGGCTTGATCTTGGTGCGCAAGAAATGATCGGGGCAACTTGTGCCCAGTTCAGCCAGACGTGGAGCATCGACGCTGTTGACGAAGCGCAGGATAGCGTCATTGTCCTGAATAGTGGCACTGAACCGGCGCTGCCGGCTGATCTGTCCCCGTAGCCAGGGCAGAACACTGACGAAGGTCGCGCGCCTCTGGTCGAACGGTAAGGCGGCATACTTCGGTCCGCCAAATGTGGCTTCGCCCCGGTTGTGCGCTTCGATATAGCGGGCTGCGCGCTCGATCAGGTCGAGTGTGCGCTCGTAGCACTCCTGATCGTCGTCCGCCCAACTGATCAGCCCGTGACTGCCGAGAACAACACCTTTCGCCTGCGGGTGCTCGCGACAGATGCGTTCGAGGGTCAAGCCGAGATCGAAACCCGGGCGCTGCCACGGAGTCCAGATTACCTCATCGCCATAAATCTCGTGCGTCAGACGCTTACCATGGCGCGCAGCGGCAATTGCAATGACCGCATTCGGGTGCATGTGATCGACGTGGCGGTAGGGAATAAATGCGTGGAGCGGCGTATCAATCGAAGACGCGCGTGGATTGAGGTTGAAGGTGCAGTGGGGGTAGAGATCAACCATTGCATCTTCGATTGCAGACTTTGGTCCACGTGCCGGGTCACGCAGGTAGATAGCGCGCAATGTGTGCAGTTTGCTCAGTTCCAGCGATGCAAAACTGGCGCGCGTGCTGGTGCGGAGATCGCCGCCCGAACCCTTCACCCACAAGACATCGACCGGCTCGCCGGTCAATGGATCAGGCTCAGTTATCTTGGCAGACGTGTTCCCGCCGCCGGTGTTTGTGATGCGTTGATCGCTTCCCAGCAGGTTGGAACGGTATACCAGACGACCGACCGGATCGAGTGTGGCGGCATAGGCGGCGTCCCAGCCATAATGGACATGGCGGAAGCGCGTTGGGTTACTCATCAGGGTTTTCCCGGCATCGACAGGCTAGCATCTTCTTTCCTCATGATACACATGAGCGATCAGGTGCGCGCTGCTAGCGCGTCGGACTCATAACGCCGCACTTCGTTGAGGAAACTGGCGCCTACCGGCACACCATGGCGGTCGCAGAAGGCATCCCACACTGCACCCCATGGCATACCTTTCAACTCTTCGAGCAGGGCAAGGCGCGCCGTGAAATCTCCGGTACGTTCCAGTTCACGCAGGCGTTCAGTCGGTTCGAGGAGCGCAATCAACACAGCGCGCAGAGCACTGCGCGCGCCGATGATCCACGCAGCGACCCGATTGATGCTGGCATCGAAGAAATCCAGTCCGATGTGAGTACGGGTCAGGAAGCCGCCACGCACCACCTCCTGCATGATGGCTTGGGTCTCATCATTCAATGTTACCACGTGATCGCTATCCCAGCGCACGCCGCGACTGACATGCAGCAGGATCTCGTCTATATAGAGCAGCACTGACGAGATTTTGTCCGAGACCAGTTCGGTCGGGTGAAAATGCCCTGTATCGAGACAGAGGATCACGCCGGGATGACGGATTGCATACCCCAGGTAGAATTCGTGCGAGCCGACGACGTAGCTTTCGGAGCCAATCCCGAAGAGTTTGGCTTCGACAGCATCACGGTTATGCGCCGGATCGAGCGGTTCAGCCAGGATGGCATCGAGCGATTCGCGCAAGCGCTCGCGTGGTCCCAACCGGTCAACCGGATTATCCTTCATGCCGTCTGGAATCCAGATATTCGTGATGCAGGGGGTGCCCAGCGCCTGGCCAAAGTGGGCGCCAATGCGACGGCATGCGATGCAGTGATCGATCCAGAAGCGGCGGATTGCCGGATCAGGATGGGAGAGTGTCAAACCATCGGCTGCCAGCGGATGCGAAAAGCACGTTGGGTTAAAGTCGATCCCGCGCCTACCCGCCTTTGCCCAGTCGAGCCAGGCTGCAAAATGCTCAGGGCGCAGTTCGTCGCGCTCGACCCTGACTCCGCCCGTCTCGGCATAGATGGCATGGAGGTTGAGACGGTGCCGACCGGGCAACAACCGATAGACCATATCGAGATCGCTGCGCAGTTCGTCGGCGTTGCGCGCCTTACCCGGATAGTTGCCGGTCGCAGCAATACCACCTTCGAGGGGAGCGCCGGGATTCTCGAAACCGCTGACATCATCGCCCTGCCAGCAGTGCAGGCTCAGGCTGACCGTCTCCAGGGTCGCTATTGCTGCTTCGGTATCAACACCCAGCGCCGCGTAACATTCACGTGCTACTGCATAGGCTGCTTCGATCTGCGCCGAAGGCGGAGCAGTGAAGATCATACAAATCCTCCTGTGCTGGATAACTGGCCTGTGTGCCCGGCATCCATTTCACAGTAGCGGTACAGGTCGCTCCGGCAACGACATCTCTTCGGTATCGACCACGCGACAACGTGCCGGTGCAGAAATGTGCTACTATAATCGGAGGCGACTGCTGCCAGCAAGCGCGAGATATAGATGTGAACGCCTGTACATCCGGCACGCAACCCCCTGCTCCTGTCAGTCGAGATGAAATACCTCTTCCAGTTGAACCATATTCTGGTCGGCGTAGGCGCCGCTCAGGTTCTCGAAGTATGGCGCCATCATCGCCTGCCAGCGTGCATTGACCTCTTCGGTCGCCATCCCGGCCAGAGCCTGCTCGAAACTTTCCGGTACTTCAACATAACCAAAGAGCAGACCATCATCTCGCATGAACAACGTGTAGTTGTGCCATCCATGGCAGCGCAAGGCATCGAGCATTTCGGGCCAGACGCTGGCATGGATGGCCTTGTACTCATCGATCAGTTCAGGTTTGACTTTGAGGGTAAACCCGACCCGTCTCATGGAGTGTCTCCTTCTCAGGAGCGCGGCAGGGTATGCGACGCCCCGCCGCGCTGGGTGGCTGCTATTTGTTGATGTTCTCCGTACTGGCGCGAAATATCGCGCATCTCCAGAACAGGTGCGGCGTGCATGATCGCCTCGCTAAACGATCGTCACCGGAAAGAGATCGACGAAGGGTGCGCTGTGCTCATCGGCGTTGGGTCCGGCGGTAATCAAATGGTGAATCGCATCCACCGGACAAAAGCTGGTCAAAGCCATCTGACCGAGCTTACTGCTATCAAGCACCGCAATCACCCGATCCACGTGGCGCACCATCTCAGCTTTCAGCAACC
>DAOUBK010000026.1:0-120598 GCA_034432635.1 Roseiflexus sp. | reverse complement strand
GGCGCCCTGGATGTACAGCACGTCGGTGTCGTGCAGGCGCGGCGTCCAGGCGGCAGGCGCAATCGCTGCGAATGGCGGCGCGCGGAAGCCACGCTGAAAGGGCGCTTCAATGCGAAATGATATGCGGCGCCTCCGCTGGCGCGCGGAAGCTATGACTCTGCGCGCTGCCGGTCACGAGCGAAGAGGTGGACAGGCGCTCGCGTGCCTGAGATGCCCGCTGCGGCGTGACCATGAGCAGCCGATGTCGCATCCATCAGGAAGAAACGTTCATAACCCGCTCTGGGGGCGCAGGCGCGAGCGGAAAAGGGGGGAGTAAACGATACGTCCACGTCGGCGCACACGAGACGCATAGGGGCACAGCGTCGCGCAGCGGCGGGGCAACAGCAGGATAACCGAGAGGCGACGGGCTGTTATCATTCTCCATCGGTTTTTGAACGCTAGTGCGGCTATAGTATCATCCCTCGTAGCGCCACGAGCATCAGTGAAGGGAGGCAACCGGTATGCCAGAACCGTTTCCCGGTATGGACCCCTACCTGGAACGTCCAGACCTCTGGCCCGACGTCCATCAAGTGTGTGGTACTGCGTGTGCGTTCCAATCCAACACCTCTAACACATCTGCCATGACCATCAACACCGATCATCTCGAACATACTCTCCGTGCGCTCGAAACGGCGCTCATGTTGTACGAACGTGCAGCCGTCGAGCAGTCGGGTATCGAGCAAGAGATTTTCCGCATGGCGATCATCAAGGGCCTCGAGCTGGCGCAGGAGATTTCGATCAGGCTTATCAGGCGGCGGTTGCGCGACTTTGGTTATACCGCTCGACGACCGGAAGCAACGCCGGTCAAAGAATTCCTCCGACTTGCCGCTCAGCACAGTCTGCTCTCGCTTGCTGAAGTGGAGCGCTGGTTCGCCTACCGCGATAACCGTAACAGTACGGCCCACGACTATGGCGAAGCATTCGTGCAGCAGACGTTGCACCTCCTGTCTGATTTCATCCGTGATGCGCATAACCTGACCGAACGACTACGCACTGGCTCGCTTCTCGAAGAGGAGGCTCATGACTGCTCTGACCTCTCTCGACCTTCCAGCGCCCTATCTGGAGAAAGTGCGTGCTATTCTGCAACAGTACGTCCCTGACTACGAGGTCTGGGCTTATGGTAGTCGGGTGCGTGGTGGCGCATTCGCGGCAAGCGATCTCGATCTGGTGGTATGAAACCCGCATCACCTGCTCCAATCCTGCGACCGGATTCTCGACCTGCGGGCAGCCTTTATCGAGAGTGACCTGCCCATCCGGGTCGATGTGATGGATTGGGCGCGCATCCCGCCCGCCTTTCGGCATAAGATTGAGCGCAGTTATGTAATCGTTCAGGCAGGAACCAATCCGACAGTGCGCACCATTCACGACTGAACAGGAAGGACAGGGGTGGTGCACCTGATCGTCGCTGTTCCTCGACGGAACCGACATTATCGTGCGGCAACCGGAGTACCGTTGCCGACATCCCTGCGTTCGATCTCCTGTTTCGGTGATCGGGACACCTATCGGTCCCCTGCTGGATCGGAGAGAAGCGGAGAAAGTTCTCTGATCGTCTCTGCGTTTCACCTCCTGGTGTGCGTGACGACAGCCATTCCCCCTGATCCTCTTCTGGAAGAAACCCAAGCTGAGTGCATCCAGAGCGAGGCAAGGGATGATGAGGGATGCACTAGACCAAAACCGGTTACAGAGGGGGATGATGAGTACGGTCACGAAGACTGGAACCTCTGAGGTCGATGAGATTGCGTGCGCATCGTTCGTCCTGAAACGCTGCGTCGCTTTCACCGTCGAGGAACGCATGGATGATGTGGTCGGGAAAGCGCACCTGGTTCAGCACAGGAAACGCATTCCTGAAAACATAGGCGTGATGCAGGTGATCCGGCAGTCCAACCACGCATACGGCAACACCTGGCGGAATATCTGCCAGACCGGCGTCGATCCGGGCAATCGCACGTTCCATTTCGTTCCCCACCTGTCGCCACCAGTACGCACGATACGACGCTACCCCGGCATGCGCTCCGATCAGCAGAATCAGCGCCACAACACACCAGGTTCGCCGCCGATCGGCAACCTGCCAGACTGCTACCCAACCAATCGCCAGCATCCAGGCAATCCCTATCGATGACATGAAGGCTGTACGACCGGTGGCAGTCAGCATAACCGGGTAGAGCGCAATGAGACTCCACCATGCAGCAAACCACAGCGCCGACTGCAGGCGTTCAGGCATCTGCTGACGCGTCGCGACCCATACCCATCCCCCTGTTCCCAGTGCACCCGCCGTCATCGTCACTGCGACAACCGGCAGAAGAGGCTGATCGCGCCACAGCGGGAGCGAAGTCGCATAGCCATAGTTATCCGGCAGGGCAAATATTCCCACTGCCAGGTAGTAGGCAATATTGATCGCTATCCTGAACAGGTCAATCTCAACCGGATAGGGAGAACCGGTCCAGAAGCGAAATGCGACGAACACCGCCTGAATCGCCATGAGCGGCATGATCGGTGCAAGCCGGCGGAGCCGCTCGTTCCAGGGAACGTTTTCCGTTGTCAGCAGTTCGTAGACTCCGAGCGCAACCGGCAGGAAGATCGCGGTTTCTTTCGTGCCAATGGCAAGCACGTAGCACCCAATGGTCAGCGCATACTGCGCAGTGCACCGCGTAGACGCACGAAATGCCAGATAACTCCGCAGGCTGAGCAGCGTGAACAATCCTGCCAGCAGTTCATTCGAAGCAGACACCCACAGCACCGGTTCGGCATGTGCGCTGTGAATGCCAAAGAGAAGGGCTGCCACAACGCCGATGCCGAGGTGTCCCGTCAGCGTCGCAGCAATATCTGCAACCAGTACGATAACAAAGAGATAGACGACGAATGCAATGGCGTGATAGCCGGTGGCATCGAAACCGGAGAAGCGGGCAAATATCCCGATGAACAGATCGAACACCGGACGATACCAGCCGCCGTGAGTGGCAGAGAGGAGGCGTGGAACATCCTGGAGCGACAGATCCAGATTGCGCTGAACCACTGCCCAGTCGTCCGCGAGGAGGGAGCGCGAAAGACCTGGAAGATAGACGAACGATGCTGCCAGGGAAACCAGGAAGTAGCGCGGATAATAGCGGAGCATGCCACATCCTGCGCAGCTACATTCTGCGCACCAGGGCATTGAGCACGCCAAGGAAGGCAACCGCTGCAACGACGTGAAAGATGATCAGAACAAGGTAATCGCTTCCTCTTCCCCCCATAGGCATCGACGACGGATTGGCAGCGCCAGCCAGATTCGGAATGAGCGACACAAAGAAGGCGATCACGCCGATAATGTTGTAGGTGCGGAGCGGATTGGCAGCAACGCGGTTGACGATTGCCAGGACACCAACGCCGATCAGCGTAAAGAGCAGGGTGAAGGCGATGATCGGTCCGAGCGTAAACGGCATGAAATCGGGCGACAGCGGCACGACGGCGCCAAGGATGAGGCGGGTGACGATGTTCGCTATCACAGCGGCAAACACTGCCGCACTGCCGGACCTGATCAGCGTTCGGTTTGAAAGACTCGCCTGTGTGATGGCGGACATAGTGCAACTCCGGTGAACTCGAACCGCAGAAGCGCCCGGTGGATAGGGACTGACGACAGATGTTCGTCAGCAATCCCCATGCGTATTATATCAGACTCTGGTGTGCGGGCAAGACTCACGGCGCACAGCAACGACCGGAGTGCCTGACCAGGCGCTGCAATGCCTACCGATTCGCATCCAGACAGGTCTGTATCTTGCGATCAGCGATGGTAAATACGCCCTCCACCGAGGCTACTTCACGGAGAGCAGCATTGAGCGCATCGGTGATAGCCGCGGAAACCGGACCGTTGTAGACGCTGCCGCATACAGTCGGGTAGCGCGGTGGCGCAATGCTCGCCTCGCGCCCGACGATGAAGACGCGCATATTCGCCGGAGGCGGCGGCAACTGCACGACTGCTGGATCGTTGCTCAGCGACAGGAGCACCGGCGTGCCCAGATAGGCGGCGGCTATGGCACGTTGCACTTCTGGCGCAATGATAGACTTCACGAAATCCCACGCCAGTTGCGGCTCGCGGGAGGCGCGCGCAACGGCAAAGCCATACGTGCCGATACCGGTGAAACGTCCTGCCCGATGCGCCGGCACAATCTGCACGTCCCATGCGAAGCGGTCACCGATCTGCTCGCGGTAGATTCGTGCAGCACCGGCAAATGAGAAGAATGCAGCACACGTTTGTGCAACGAAACAGTCGCCCTGGCTAGAGTCCGGTTTTGCTGCAATCCTGTGCCTGAGCCAGAGATCGAGGTACCCCTGCAACCCTTCGAGCGATTGCGACGCGCTCAGTGTCGATTGGGCACCGTCGGGGGTAAGCGCATCGCCGCCAGCGCCACGCACCCACGGCAGCCAGTACACCCATGCTGTGTGGTCGAACAATCCACTGTTCGTGAAACTCAGACAATCGACGCCGGGAGTGGATTCCTGCAACTGTTTACACGCCGCGATCAGGTCGTCCCACGTCCAATCGTCGCGCGGCAGCGGCGCGCCGGAGCGTTCCCACAGGGAACGGTTGTAGTACATCTGGATAGTTTCGAGGGATGCGGGAATCAGGTAGAGACCAGGACGAACACGCGACCGTCCAAGTTCGAGCGCCACCGGATGCACATCTTCCAGATTGACGCTCCCGTCGCCCCTGGCAAACTCTTCCAGGTCCAGCAGTAGTTCTGCCTCGATGAGCGCCGACGTTATCACATCTGGCAACCAGATGACATCGGGGATGTTGCCGGTGGCTGCGCTGCCCTGTAATTCGCTGTAACTCCCATCACCATAGATGAACGCGATGGTTACATCGGGATGTCGGGTACGGAATCCCTGGCTGATGATCTCAACGACCCCTTCGATCGTCGGGTTACGCACGGTGTAAACCCGCAGCACACGCGGTTCGGGCGTTGGCGTCGGTGTTGGCGGCGCAAACCAGCCACACGCGGCGAGCAGGAGAGCCAGCAGCAGCAGACAGAGCGCCGGGTGCTGTGAGAGGCGGTGCTTCATGCGATCATTCTTCTCCTGTTGCACTTGATCTGATTGCTTCGATCGGCTATTGTACCAGCAGATAACGCCGTGCAACAGAAAAGTAGGGGAAGATATGACAACTGCCGCGCACCGGATCGAAGAACTGATCCTACAAACCGATGCCAGCGGCGCACCGGTACGTCTGGAATATGTGCGAGGACATACCCGCTGGGAAGCCTCGCCTTCCAGCCGACACCAGAAGATGCTGCGACGCATCGAGCGTTCGGTGCGCCCGTCGTTCGATGGTGAGACTGGTTGTGCATGTTTTACGCTTGTCGATGTGCTTATCCGTTTCCCCGATCCCGATGGCTCATACAAACGACCCGATCTCTCCATCTTTTGCACGGAGCCGCCAGATAGTGACGAAGCACTGGAGATTCTTCCGGCTGCGGTGGTTGAGATTCTCAGCCCCGGATATGAAGACAAAGACCTGGGACCGGACGGAGCGCCGTTCTATCTGGCGCATGGCGTTGTCGATGTTGTCGTAGCCGATCCACACACCAGCGTCGTGTTCCATTTCCAGCGCGACCGCTCGCCGGTGACGTTGCAGGCGCCGGTGACACTGGCGCTGACCTGTGGATGCAGCCTCGATATTCCCTGAACACGATACACACCTTTCCCCTTCGGGTCTTTCATGGTATGATGACGCAAAGCGGCATGAAACGCACTCACTTCCAGGAGGAAGGTCATGGACGATCGCATCAACGAGGATCTCCCATGCTATGGGTTGTATATCGATGGATCCTGGGTCGATGCCGAAGGGAGCACGATGCTGGTCAACGAGCCGACGCTGGGGCGACCAATGGCGCGTGTGGCGCGCGGCTCCGCTGCCGATGTTGATCGTGCAGTCGCCGCTGCGCGCGAAGCCTTCGACCATGGACCGTGGCCCCATACACCAGGGCACGAACGCGCACGCATCCTGAACGCAATCGCCGACCTGATCGAAGCACACACTGCCGAATTCGCAGAACTGGAAACGCGCAACCTCGGCGCGCCACTGCGCAAGACCACGTTCGTCGATATTCCCTGGTCGGTCGAGCATCTGCGCGTCTTTGCCGAACTGGCGACCATCCACCCCTATGATCCGCTGCCGTGGACCGATATTCCCTCTGTCAGCTGGAACTTCGTCTGGCGCGAGCCGATCGGGGTGTGCGGTCAGATCGTTCCGTGGAACTACCCGCTTCTGATGACGATCTGGAAAATTGCCCCGGCGCTGGCTGCTGGCAATACCATCGTGCTCAAACCGGCGTCCTACACGCCGCTGACGGCGCTGAAGCTGACACAGTTGATCCACGAGGCAGGACTGCTGCCGCGCGGTGTGTTGAACGTCGTGACCGGTCCAGGAGCGGAGGTCGGCGATGCGCTGGCGCGTCACCCCGGTGTGGACAAAGTATCGTTTACCGGATCGACCGAGACCGGGCGACACATCATGCGTCTGGCGAGCGACACGATCAAACGTCTGACGCTCGAACTCGGCGGCAAGTCACCCAGTCTGGTCATGCCGGACGCAGATCTCGAACTGGCGACCGATGGCGTTCTGTTTGGCGTCTTCTTCAACGGCGGGCAGAGTTGCGAAGCCGGAACCCGCTGCCTGGTGCCCGAAAGCCTGCACGACGAGTTTCTCGAGCGGCTGGTGACGCGCGCCCACTCGTTGCGGATCGGTGATCCTCTCGACCTGGAAACCGACCTGGGTCCGCTCGTTTCCGAAGCGCAGTGTCGGATCGTCGAAGAGTATATCGAGGTTGGCAAAAACGAAGGCGCCCGTCTGGTGACCGGCGGACGCAGAGCGCGCGTGCCGGGGTTCGAGCGCGGTCCCTTTGTCGAACCGACGATCTTTACGAATGTGCTGAACGGGACGCGCCTGGCGCAGGAGGAAGTCTTCGGTCCGGTGCTGGCGGTCATTCCATACCGCACGGTGACCGAAGCCATCGAACTGGCGAATGCCAGCCGCTATGGTCTTGGCGCTGCCGTCTGGTCGCGCGATTTGCAGGGCGCCATTGAAGTAGCCAAGCGCATCCGCACCGGCACAGTCTGGATCAATGATCATCATATTATCCTGCCGCGTGCGCCGTTCGGCGGCTACAAGCAGAGTGGCATCGGGCGCGAGCATGGCATCTACGGTCTAATGGCGTATACCGAGTTGAAGCATATCCACGTCGATCTGATGCAAAAGCGCACCGGTCGCGTCTGGTGGGATGTGCTGATCCCGCAGCAAGAATAAGCAGTCCGGTGCTTGCAACAGAATAGAGCGCAGTTGCCGGTCTCACAGATGGTGATCACGCGGAACGTTCTCACCCTTCCAGATGCGTTGCGCCGTCCATGGTTGCGGCGGATCACGCCAGAAGGGATGTGCAGGAGAAAGCCCAAGCGGCAATAGACCCGCAACGCAGAGGTAGAGACTCCCTGTTGAAATGTATGCTCACCAAGATTGGGTTGGTGACCAACAAATCCGATGCGTAACCAACCTTCGGCATCGAATGTACCTGGAGCATCGATCATACGCTGAATCACAGCGGTCAATGCACAGCGTACCTGCGCCGGACTGAGTGTGGGCGGCAACTGTTCGAGCAGTGCCATCTGTGCGAGCGTATGAAGTGCGCTGAAGCGGTATGCGAGTGAACGTCCAAGCGGTGGAAACGTACCTTCAGGGGAGATCAACCGCTCTTGAATGACAGCGTAGCGCTGCGCACGTTTCAGCACAGGAGTGCGCAACGCCTGCCAGTCTGGATCCTGGTCATCTACGGCTGTCAGGATATCGATCAGCATCGGATGTATGACGAAACTGTTGTAATAATCCCAGTGAAACTCAGGTCCATCGCCATAGACCCCGTCTCCGAGGTACCACTGCATATGCTGGCGGAGCGCATAGTTGACACGCATCCGATCCAAAAAAGCCTGCTCGTGCCAGAAACGCCTCAATAATAGCGGTAAAGAGCAGCCAGTTGTTGAAATGTGGTTTCTGCACACGTGTAGCTGCCAGTGCGTTGCAGAGATTGCGTTGCACCGCTGAGTCGAGCTCCATCCACAATGTATGAGGAGCGCGTAACAGCGCCTGGGACAGAAACGCAGCATCGACAATCGGCTGGCGCCCCTCCTCAAAATTGAGAAAGCCAGCAGATGCAGGATTGACGCTGTGTGCAATAGTTGCGTGCGCCAGTTGTGCAAACTCGATGCGAAGCGACTCTTCTGGTCCCTCTAGCCCACGTAACTCCAGCCATGGCGTCATACCGCAGAGTAACCGTCCTACTGCTTCGAGATGCGAAAATCTGGCGCGGTCGGTCTCCATTCCCGGCGCCGCCTCAACCGGCATTCGTACTCGCAGTTCACCTGCTGCACCTGCGGTCAAAATCGGCTGCACGATGCGTTCAAGGGCGTCAAGCAAGATGTTTCGCTGTTCGTTCTGTGACAGTGATGCGAATGGTTTATCCTGGCGATGGCGTATGGATGACATAGTACCCCTTTCACGTGGTTGATGCCAGCGATTGCGCACGTGGTCGTTGCCCCAGCAATATGTACAAAATCATTGCATGTCATTGACAAACGCTGTACACCATGGTAGACTATTCCTGACCGTTCGGTAAGGTGGTACAATAAAGTGTGGAAAGGAGTGCGCCAATACGATCGGTGATCTGTTTGGACCGCGTAATTGATTTCAGATGCAAGACATAAACAACGAACCAACGTATGGTCCCACCGCAGCCCGCATCCTGATGACGGCGACGCGACTCTTCATGCAGCGTGGCTACAGTGCTGTGTCGATCAACGACATTGTGCAGGCTGCCGATGTAACCAAGCCAACGCTGTACTATCACTTTTCCGACAAGGAAGAGTTGTTCGTTCTGGTCGCTATTCATATGCTGGCGGATATGCACGGGACTATGCGGCGGGTCATTGCTGAACAATCGGATACACGCGGGCGCCTGGTTGCGCTGGCGACGATCTTGCTGAACGAGCCGAATGGCGACACGCGCATGATGCGCCATCAGGCACGTGAACATCTCAGTCCGGAACGTCAGCGCCGTCTGGCAGAGGCCTTCAGACGGTACATGGTTGAACCGCTGCGCGAGGTGATGCAGCAGGGTCTCGATAGCGGTGAACTGACGAGGCACAACGCCCACAATCTGGCAATGCTGTTCCTTGGCATGATGGAAGGGTTCCAGCGTCAGATGGCGCCAGCGGTCGCGCCTGAGCACAGTGAGATATATCAGACAATCTCAACCGACCGTTTTTCTGCCGAAACACTTGTCGATCTGTTCCTCTACGGCACTGCGGTGCGCTAGGTAAACGTGCCAGACATATCATCATGCAGACCTTCCCGCATTGGCGCAGGAGGGATGGAATCGTATGTTCTCAAGGAGAAAGAGATTATGACGTCTGTTCCACAAACACAACGGAAACTTCGCCTTCCCCGTTTACCAGTTCCGGTGATCATTGCAGCGGTATTGATCGTTGCTGTAGTAGCGACGTTTGTTGTGCCGCGATTGACCAGCAGCGCCGATCCACTTCAGGGCGGTACGCCGATCACCGTCACCCGTGACACGCTCATCGCCGGAATTAATGCCACAGGACGCATCGAGCCACGTCAGGAAGCGGCGCTGAGTTTTGCCATTCCCGGTCGCGTTGCCGAAGTGCTGGTCGCCGAAGGTGACCGCGTTTCGGCTGGGGCGCCGTTGAGCCGGCTCGATAGCCGTGAAGCGGCAGCGCAGGTGGCATCCGCGCGCGCTGCCCTGGCGCAGGCGGATGCCGATCTGCAACAACTGCTGGAAGGTGCTACCCCGGAAGAGATTGCACAGGCACGCGCGCAGGTCGAGGCAGCGCGCGGTGCGCTGTTGCAGACAGCCGGAAGTGTGACGGAGGCGGATATTGCCGCAGCCCGCGACCGGGTCGATGAGGCACGCGCTCGACTCAGCGCGCTGCAGGGGGCGCCAAACAACGATCAGTTGACTGCCGCGCGCTCGGCGCTTGCCGAAGCGCAGGCAGCGCTCAACCGGCAGCGCAGTGCTCTCTCCGCTGCCAAGCTCGATGCCGAACGTCAGGTCTTCGAGCGTGCCAACCGGCTGCGCGATGCGCAAACAGCGTTTGCAGCCGCACGCGACAATCTGGCGCGGGTCGAGGCGGATGGTAAAGACCCATTGACCGGCGCGCCACTCACCGACGCCGGCAAGCGTGCCTATGCCGATGCCTTCGCTCAGGCAGAGCGTGCACTGGCAGATGCAGAACTGGCGCTCAATCAGGCGCGTATCGCATATGAGACAGCACGCCAGAACGAGATCACCGGTCTGGCGGAAGCCGAAGCGCGGGTTGCCACAGCCCAGGCGAACCTCGATGCGCTGCTCAATCCCAACCCCGACCGTCTTGCTGCTGCACGCGCCGCCCTGGCACAGGCCGAAGCCGATCTTGCCCGCCTGCTCGGCGAGCAGCGTCAGGGCGCACTTGCAGCGCAGCGGGCAAATCTGGCTGCCGCTGAAGCCAACCTTGCACGCCTCACCGCCGACCCGCGTGCAACCGATCTGGCGCGCGCCCAGGCGCGGGTTGCCCAGGCCCAGGCACAACTCGATCTGGCGCAGATCCGGCTCGATGACACGACCCTGACAGCGCCATTCGACGGCGTCGTAGCACGTATCGATGTCGCTCCAGGTGAGCAGGTTGGCCAGAGTCCAGTTATGACACTGATCGACGTAAGTCGCTTCAAGGTGACGGTTACGGTTGATGAAGTGGATGTGGCGCGTGTTGCGCCAGGTCAGGATGTCGAAGTGCTGATCGATGCGCTCGGTCCGCCACCACAGATCGGGCGTGTGCAGCGTATTGCGCCGCAGGCGACCAATGAGCGCAACGTGACCGCTTACGAAGTCGAACTCGAAGTTGAGCCGGGTAACCGTCCCTTGCGTTCCGGGATGACCGCCAGCGCCACCATCATCACCGCGAAGCGCGAAAACGCACTCAGCGTGCCGGTTCAGGCGATTCGTGAGGAAAATGGGGTGACTGTGGTCGATGTTATCGTCACCCAAAATGGACGCACCACGCTGGTTGCGCAACCGGTCGAAACCGGCATTCGCACCGGTGATCGGATCGAAATCATCAGTGGATTGAACGAAGGTCAGCAGGTGTTGCTGCCCGGTGCGTGACAACGCCAGCATCCCGCACAGGTCACAGAACCTGTGCGGGATCTTCGGGAGGATCATTGCAATGCATACCGAAACTGAGTATATAACTCCAGCGGAAGCGATCGACTATGTGACCGAACCGGTTGTACATGTCGAGCACGTGACGAAGGAATTCGTCACCGGTGGCAGTCGCTTCCGCGCCCTCGATGACGTGTCGCTCGAAATCTATTGCGGCGAAATGGTGGCAATTATGGGACCATCCGGGAGCGGCAAGAGCACCCTGATGACAATCCTGGGGCTGCTCGACGTGCCGACGTCCGGTTCCTACTGGCTCGACGGGCAGGATGTCAGCAAGCTGGACCGTGTGCAGCAGGCGCGGGTGCGCAATCAAAAACTAGGGTTCGTGTTCCAGAACTTCAACCTGCTGCCCCGGCTCACCGCATTGAAGAACGTGGAACTGCCGCTGGTCTACGGGCGTGTCGGTGCGCGCGAGCGTGAAGCGCGCGCACGCCAGGCGCTGGAGGCCGTTGGATTGGGCTCGAAACTCCACAACCGTCCAAACGAGTTATCGGGCGGACAGAAGCAGCGGGTTGCCATTGCCCGCGCGCTGGTGGGCAACCCGGCGATGGTGCTCGCCGACGAACCGACGGGCGCGCTCGATACCCGCACCGGCGCAGAGATTATGGCGCTCTTTCGCAAGTTGAACCGCGAGCAGGGCATTACGATCGTGATTGTGACGCACGATCCGGAGATCGGCAAACAGATGGATCGGGTCATCGGGTTGCGCGACGGACGGATCGCCGACAATATCCTGCAGGAGTACTACCACGTCAATTTCACATCGGAAGAACTCGAACTGCCGGTGCGCGAGATGGAACCTGTAGCGGTGCCGGTTCTCAAGCCAGAACAGGAGTAGATGCCCGTGTTCAAAGAACTTACACTCATGGCGCTTGACAGTCTGCGGGCGAACAAGTTTCGTTCGCTGCTGACAATGCTGGGGATCATCATCGGTTCTGCCACGCTGGTTGCCGTTCTCTCACTTGGCAACGCCCTGCAAAGCCAGGTGTTCGAGCGCTTCGTCGATCTGGGCACCCGCCGCATCGCGGTGTTGCCCGGCGATCCGCAAGCACGCGGCGCCCGTGATGTTCCCGGATACGGGCTGCTCTCAATCCAGGACTACCGCGCACTCGAGCAACTGGTCGCCCGTCATCCGGATGTCTTTCGCACCATTGTGCCCGAAGTATCGCTCCGCGTTCAGGCGCGCTTTGGCAGTTCTTCCGCCAACCCGACGGCTGTTGGCACGACGAAGGAATATCAGTTCGTCCAGACCGTGCCGGTACAGTACGGTCGCTTCCTGACCGATGACGATGACCGACAGGCAGCGCGGGTGGCGGTGCTCGGCGCACTTGTCGCCGAGGATCTCTTTGGCAAAGAGAATGTGAAAAACGCCGTCGGGCGAACGATAGAGGTGAACGGGCAACCGCTCCAGGTTGTCGGCATCCTGCGCCAGCTCGGCGGTCCCTTCTCATCCGACCAGCGCATTCTGGTACCGGTCAGCACAGCGCGGTTGCGCATTGCCGGCAGCCAGGACCTTCCCGGACGTGGGTTGCAGATGAGCAGCATTCTGCTCAGTTTGCAGAGCGAACAGGAAGTTGCGCGTGGCGAGGCGCTGGTGCGAGCAACGCTGCGTGCCACCCGCAACGTACCCGAAGGCGCAGTCGATAATTTTCGTCTGAACCTGCCAACTCAGGCGCTCAACGTGCTGGCGGGCATCAACGGCGCGATTACCGGTTTTATCGCACTGGTTGCAGGTATCAGTCTGGTGGTAGGTGGCATCGGCATTATGAACATCATGCTGGTCGCAGTCACCGAACGCACCCGCGAGATTGGCGTGCGCAAGGCGCTAGGTGCAACCGATGGCGACGTGCTTAGTCAATTTGTGCTCGAAGCGGTTGCGATCAGTGTCGTCGGCAGTCTGCTCGGTGTTAGCGGCGCGATTGGTCTGGTGGTACTGGTAGGTGTGGCTGCCGGATTGAGCGTATCGATTTCGTGGTTTGCTGTGGCGCTGGCGCTGATCTTCGCTTGTGCCATCGGTGTGGGTTTCGGATACTACCCGGCGCGACGCGCAGCTCTGCTCCTGCCGATCGAGGCGTTGCGGTACGAGTAACGGGAGCGCAGCGGGGGAACCGTAGAAGCACAGGGGCACTGCGCCCTACGGCGTCCCTGCTACCTGATCACACGCAGGGCGTCGAGTGAAGGGATGAACACATGATCGTACAATTCATCGTGGTTGCTCTCGCTGCTGATTAACATCACCAGTAAGGACTGCCCCCCTTCTTCCGCAAGAGCAATATCGGTCGGCTGACCTCGAATGGACGTTGTGTAGAGTTGCCACGTGTAACGCTCACTGACGTGTTCACCTGCCGCTTCCGGCTCGCGATCCAGATTGAAGCGACTGCTCAGCCTTACAAGCGTTTCGAGCGCGGAACCCGGCGCCAGCACCTGAACGATAGCCGCATCACCCGACGGACGACCATAGACCCCCTGACCGAAATTCGTCCATCCCTGAGGCCACACTCCGGCAATCCCCAGTTCACTATCGCGGAACGGGATCAGTTGCACGGCTGCGCCTTCGACATCGAAGGCCGGACCCTTCAGTTGCGCCATACACGTCGCATCCGGCTTACGTTGCGGGTTATCGAGGAACGCAAACGCAATGCTGAGCGGGCAGCCGCCGTTGAGAATCACGCCGTGACCCGATGCAGGAAACTCAAAGAAGAAACTGTTCTGCAATGTAGTTGCCGCTGCTCTGCCATCGTCTGGTGGCGTCGCCGGATCGTAGGCGCCGGCGAGGATGAGCGTGGGGATAGCACTGCGCACCGGCTGATTCTCAACCGGCGGCGCCGAACCCACACCCCAGGCATCGCAGATGTCCCAGAACGACGCCATATCGAACACATCCTGCTGATGTGGAAAGGCTTCATCCGCTCGTGCCAGGTCCTCGCGCGTCTCGAAGAGAATTTCATCGTAGCAACGCGCCGAATACATCACCCCGTAACTAAAATAGTCACTCTGGGAGACATTGTTCATAATCAGACGCACCCAGAGATCGAAATCCCCGTTTTGTGCGGCGCCATAGATCGCACGCGGCAGCAGCGGAATGATCTCAGTCGAATACATCGCCTGAAACAGGGTGCTGATCAGCGTGTCGCCATTGATCAGCACCTGGTAGGTGCGCCCGGTGAATGGATCGACGCCAGGAACCGTCACCGGCTTCGTGTTGAGTTGTTCGACCAGATCGAAGAAGACCCGTTCTAGATCAGGATACGCCGCATTGCAGGTCGGATCGGCGGCGCATCCACGGAACAGCATCTGAAATGCACGTTCGGCGTCGGCAGGCGTCTGCGACTCGTTCATCTGTGGCGGGCGGGTTGAGTCGAGCACCACGCTGCGAATGCCCTGCGGATACTCGCGCATTGTCGTCAACGCCAGGCGAGTGCCATACGAACTGCCGATCAGATTCCACTGCTCGTAGCCAAGCGCCAGACGCAGGTCTTCCAGATCGGCGGCGCCGGTCAGGGTATTGTACTGTTTCAGGTCGATGTCTTCGGCAACCAGGCGCGCACGGCACCTGAGCGCCGCCTCCTTCCAGAGACGCGAACTTTCGCTCGCGCGAATATCCATCGGCAGCATATCGAAACTGAGTTGCGTCAATTCGGGGCAGGCAAGTGAAGGGGTGGAGTAGCCAGTACCACGCTGATCGTACAGAATAAAGTCGCGGTTTGCCAGGAACGGTCGAAACCAGAAATCAAACACCAGCGGCAGGCGTTCCAGCGCATCGACGCCGGGACCACCCTCCAGATAAACAATCGGATCGGGCGGCGGGTTGGGGTTCGTACTGCGAAAGATTGCCACATGCAATCGTACTTCGCGTCTATTCTCGGGTTGCGCGCGATTCTCGGGAACACTCAGCCAGCCGCACTCCACCGAAACCCCGGAAGGCGTAGGAAACTCGCAAGGGGCAGTCTCATAGCGTGCAGTAGACCTGGCAGGCGACGGCGCAGGCGTAGCAGCAGAGGCTGGCGCTGCTGTTGCTGGAACGGAGGTTGCCGTCGGAGCGCCGAGCAACTCTTCGGCGCCGGGCGCGAGCGTTGGTGTCGGGTTCGATGATGATGGCACAGCACAGGCGCTCACCAGCAACGCAAGTATCAGCATGACAAATCGCATGCGCATGAGTGCAATCCCTTCTACAGCACGCAACTCTAACCAGCATGAATGATACGTTTCTACCATTGTACCCTAATCGGGCGTCGCGCGGTAGAAGTCGGATACAGCGAACAGCGAATACCATCAGCCTGCACCATCAACCGCACTACGCAACAGCCGAAATGTTCGCCGGGCAATGCGAAGGGCATAATGCAGCGCGGCATGTGTGCTATAATATCGCACTGTCGCAATGTGGCGACTGTCTCGCCGTCGAGGTAGTCGTGTTTTGCATACCTCCAGGAAGCAAAGACAGCGCCAATGGACCGCATTCTTGTGACTGAGCCGATTGCCGAGGAAGGTCTTGCCCGTCTCCGCACCGCAGCGTATGTCGATGTGCGCACCGACCTCGACAAAGCCGGGCTGATCACCATTCTTCCCGAATACGACGCTCTTATTGTTCGCAGCGCCACCAAAGTGACTGCCGACGTACTGGCGGCAGGAACCCGTCTGCGCGTCGTAGGGAGAGCCGGAACCGGGGTCGATAATATCGATCTCGAAGCTGCCACCCGTCAGGGTATTATGGTTGTCAACGCGCCTGCCTCGAACAGCGTTGCCGTGGCAGAACTGACGATCGCGCTCATTCTGAGTCTGGCGCGTCATATCCCCCAGGCGCACAGTTTAGTCGTGGCAGGGAAGTGGGAGCGCAACCGGTTCATGGGCTTCGAGGTGCGCAACAAGACGCTGGGGTTGATCGGGCTGGGTCGGATCGGCGCTGAAGTCGCCCGCCGTGCGCGGGGGCTGGAAATGCACGTCGTCGCTTACGATCCGGTTGTTTCCACTGAACGCGCCGCTCAACTCGGTGTGACCCTCGCGCCACTTGAAGAAGTACTGGCACAGGCGGATATTGTCTCGTTGCATGTGCCGCTGATCGATGCGACGCGCAACCTGATCAATGCAGCACGTCTGGCGCAGATGAAACGCGGTGCATACCTGATCAACGCTGCACGCGGCGGCGTCGTGGACGAGGCGGCGCTGCTCGAAGCCATCGAGAGCGGGCATCTCGCCGGAGCGGCGCTCGATACCTACTCGACCGAACCGCCGGTTGGCAATCCACTGGTCGGTCATCCGCGCGTGATCACCCTCCCCCATCTGGGCGCATCTACCGTCGAAGCGCAGGCGTTGACCGGCGTCGATGTTGCCGAAGGCGTCCTGGTGGCGCTGGCGGGCGGGTCGCCGCACTACGCGGTGAATGCCCCTTATATTCCGCCGGAGCATCGCGGTCTGGTTGCGCCCTACGTCGATCTGGGGCGGCGTCTGGGCATGCTCTGCGCCGGTCTGGTGCGCGATCCGGTGCGCAACTTTGAAATCGAGTATCGCGGTGAACTGGCAACCGTCGATACCACACCGGTACGCCTGGCTGTGCTGCAAGGGCTGCTGGCAACAACCCGCGAAGAGCGCGTGACGCCGGTCAACGCACCGTTGCTGGCGCGCGAACTAGGGTTGAAATTGACGGAGTTCTCAACCGAGGACGCAGGAAACTTTTCCGGTTTGCTGGTACTGCGCGCGCAAACGAGCGATGGAGCACACGAGTTTGCCGGAACGATCCTGCGCGGTGAACCGCACGTCGTCGAGGCGGACGGTTTCTGGGTTACGTTTGTGCCTGTCGGTCCGATGCTGTTCACCTATCATCGCGACCGCCCCGGCATGATTGGCAAGGTTGGCACGCTCCTGGGTGAAGCCGACGTCAATATTGCCAGCATGGACGTGGGGCGTCTGGCGCCGCGTGAGCAGGCGATGATGGTGTTGCGCCTGGACGATCCCGTACCGCCGCAGGTTGTCGCGCGCCTGCGTGAAGAGCCGGACATTCAGTACGCGACGACGCTAATCATTTAGGTCTGTCAGTCACGCAGCGCTTCGCCTTCATGTGGTTCTGGCAGGCGGAGCGCTGCCATTTTGTTTGTGCCTGTAATCCGGTCCGTCCATCGTTGTTCTGTCGGACAAAGCGCTATACCACGCGATTTGCCGCCCGTCGCCGTGGGTGATCCTGTTTCCCCTGAGCCGGTCAATCCACGCGACAGGGTGCCACGACGCAAAACGTGGTCCAATTTCAAGTTGAGGTTCTCTCTTTAGAGCCTATCCAAAAAATCCTGTCGAGGCAGGCAAAGGCATTGTCTTCGTCTACCCATCAGATAGAATCTGAGTGGGTTATCCGGACAGGCTCCTGGTCTCGATACCTTGCGCACCCCGACAGAAGGACGCCGTGGAACCTGTACGTTTCTCATCGAAACGCGCACACGGGGATTGGTGGCAGTAACAGGCATGCCTGAAAAAACAACGGTGCACGGAGGTGGTCGTGGAGATCCCCTTTCCCGGTATGGATCCGTACCTCGAACAGCCCGCTCTGTGGCTCGATGTGCACGCACGCCTGATTAGTGCAATGTGCGATGCCATTCAGGAACAGCTCGGTCCCGCCTACATCGCGCTTATTACGCCCTATATCGCCCTCGAAAGCATCGAGATCGCTCCCTCGCGCCAGGCGTTTGTGCCCGACATCGGCGTGCTGCGCGATGATACCCCCGAAACCGGACGGGTGACGACCGCCATCACGCCTGCCCCGCTGACCATTCCGGCGCAAATGACCGTCCCCACCCGCTATGCCCGGATTGAGATCCGCGCCGTGGTGCAGCAGACCCTGATTACCGCCATCGAGTTGCTCTCGCCTGCCAACAAACGCCCCGGACCCGATGGCGCCGACGCCTACGACAAAAAGCGCCAGGAACTCTTCGCCAGCAGCGTCCATCTGCTGGAAATCGACCTCCTGCGCAGCGGGGTTCGTCCCCGCCTGGCGCGTCCGCTGCCAGCGACGGCATACTGCATCTTCCTCAGCCGCGCCTACCGCCGTCCACTGGTGGATGTCTGGCCGATTGCCCTCAGCGACCCGCTGCCGGTGCTTCCGGTTCCGCTGGCGTATCCCGACCCTGATGTCGCCCTCGACCTCGGCGCTATCCTGCGGCAGATCTATCGTCGCGCCCATTACGAACGGCTGATCGACTACCGTGCTGACCCGCCCCCGCCGCCGCTCACGCCCTACGAGGCTGCCTGGCTCTCCGCACCGCAGGGTTGCGGTGAGGGAGACTTCACTCTGTTCAGCGAGCACCTGGAAGCGTGTCATCATCACCTCTGCACACCGCACATCCCTCGATATCGCCGCGGTCTGCTGAGTTACCGGAAGCGCACACCAACCCTGCAATGGCCGGTCAATGATTGTCACGCGAACGCAACCGCTGCACCTGCCATTGGTCGTCTTCTCCCCGATCACAACTCGATTTGTGTATTCATGCTGGAGAGCTGAGTCGGGTTTTACGCCAGAACCAGCACGATGCACTGCTGCACTCTGTGCTCTCTGAGGTCGAGGCGCTATGCCCATCGTTCCCACAACGCCAGCAACCCCGCTGCCAGCAGCGCAAGCAGCAGCAGAACATCAAAGATCAGAAAGAAGTACGCCCACCGTTGAATGGAGTGATGGCGCGTGCTGTGGTGAAAAAGCCAGATTGCACCGGTGAGCGCCAGTGGCGGGAGCGCGACGCGCCACCAGTCATCGTCGCCGCTGCGTGTCAGCAGTGCCACACCGGGCAACGCTGCAATCAGGACGATCCCCAGCGCACGCAACCGCATGCCGAAGCGCAGGTCGTCAGGCGCATCGAGCGCGAACGGTCCTGCTTCGATCACCGGCGGCAACGTCAGGATCAACGCTCCGACACCGATCCAGAACCACCAGAGTGCGGCTGTGCCTTCGGGTATGCGGAGCAACCCCACACTCTCCAGTGTTCCTGATCCCTGTGCACTCAGGAGCAGCGCGAGCACCAGCGGGGGGTAGCCATTCAGCGCCGCAGCCAGTCGCTGCATCCCCCGCACACGTTCGCCGGTGTGCAGATCGATGCTGATCGCCAGCAGGCGTGGCCATTCCAGCAGCGCCATAACGACGACTAGATCGACCGGGCGCGCCAGCGGCGCTGCAAGTGGCAGCGGCAGGAGTGCCACGCCGAGCCATGGTGACACAACGGCGCTGGCGGTGAGTGGCGAGGCGAGCCAGCGTAGAAGCTCAATCGGGAGGATGCGTCGCTGTTCCAGCGCTCCAGCTAGCCATACAACAACCAACGCGCACAAACCACTGGGGAAGATCAGCAACCGTGACCAGGCCAGCCCCAAAAATGAGAGGAGTTCAGCGATTGTCATGCTCGGACGCTTTCGCTGCCGGTTCGCCTAACCAGGGAACGGCGCGGCAAAGATAGCACACCACGTCATCATACGATGGACTATCGGCGCCGGCAGGAGTTGCCGGCAGCGTCATCCTGAGCAGTCGTGCCAGCAGATAGACGAGTGCGCTTAGCACGATCATCAGTCCGGCGGCGCCAATCGTCGGCAGCGCCGTTATCCCCGTGCGCGCTGAGTCGACCATCGCCAGTCCCACCCACGTCCAGACGTTGATATCGCCATAGACACTCAATCCACCCTGCAACTGCTCGATGATCGGTTGAACGAACAGGCGCACAACCAGCGGTGACGCAACGCCAAGCGCCAGACTGATCACGCCGCCGATCCAGAGACGGCGGGACGCAACGGCAGGCGCGTCGATCACGACCGGCAGTGCGCCGATCAGCGCAGTGAACCACGCAACCGCAGCCAGTACCGTCACTCCTCCTGCTGCGCCGGCTCCGATGAGCATCCAGGTAGCAATGAACGGCGCGGTCAGCGGAATTGCGCCGGAGATGAACCACACCGGTGCTGATGACAGGATGCCACGTGCAGGAAGGGGAGAGTGTTCGAGAGGTGTGGGGGTATCATCGTCCTCGACAGTGGCGATCAGCAGGTAGACCAGCACTGCATAGCATCCGGCAGCCAGCCCCGCGCCGCTGCTCAAACCGATGCCGGTCAGCGCCACGGCGAGCAACCGGCGGCAGGTGCGTTCGATGCGGACACGACGGGTATCTCCGGTGAGTGCGCCGGACGACAGCCAGAGCAGTGTTCCGCCACCGACGATCAGCGTCGCACATGACCACCCCGCATTCCAGGGGCTGAGAGTGTAGAGCCGCATCAGCGGGTAGAGCCAGGCAAAAGCGAACAACCGCAGCACCTGTTCCCGCGCGTCGCCTGTGTCTGTCGGCTGAGGATCGAACGGCAGGATCGGGAGCGTTGCTGCCAGCAGTACAAACCAGAAAACGAACGAGTCGAGAGCAGCACCGGCAAGCGGCATATCGAAACGCAGCCCGCCACGCAGCGCCAGCGTACCATACCCCACAGCCAGCGCCGCAACTGCCAGCAACGGGTATGCAGTAGCGCGGCGGGTAACGGTGGTGCGCCGAACAGGGAGCACGGTCAGCAGTCCAACCAGCGCATACACCGCGATCACCAGCGGCGTCAGCGATGTCAGAAATGCAACGGTCAGCAGCAACGCCATCAACCAGAAGCGCCATGTGGGCGCCGTCGCGCGCAGCGACGACCAGAGCAACACTGCGCTCCAGGTCGCCAGAGCAAAGAACGCTCCCAACGCATCGAGGTATGCCAGCGGCGGCAGCGCGAGCGGTTCACGCCGCACGCCCCACAGCAGTGTCAGCGCCCCGATCAAGCCGATCAACGCTGCAGCAACCGATTGTAACCGTACCGTGTTCAGCATCAATGGTGCAACCCGCCAGAAATAATCTTCTTCACCCGTTCGGCATCATCGGGAGTGTTGATATTGATGAACGACACCCCGTGCGGGTCATGGCGTCGCCACATGTCCGGCGGCAGATACCGGGCATCAACCAGTTCCAGCAGCGTAACCAGCGCGCGCGCGCCGCGCTCCAGGCAGTCGCGGATGATGGCGAGACACGAGCGCCGGTAGATTGCCAGGAGCGGTTCCGCCGCCTGCGGGTTGCGCGGCGCGCGCGCGCGCCTATCGGGACGGAGCGGCGCCAGTGCATCGTAGGGACGGGGATACGCCAGAAGTGCATCGATCAGCGCATCCTGCACCAGCGGCAGGTCGCAAGCCAGCGTTAACGCATACTCGTAACGACACGCGGCCAGCCCGGCAGCCAGTCCGGCGAGCGGTCCGCTCTGTTCCACCTCATCACGCACCAGCCGCGCCGGAAGATTGCTCCAGGACTCCGGATCGTTCAACGCCACGACAATATCGTCGCCGATGCGCGCCGCGCGTACAACCGCGTGCTCCAGCAGCGTCGGACCGCCTTCGCCCCATAACCGCAGGCGGCGCTTGTCGGTTCCCATCCGCCGGCTCGCTCCACCGGCAAGAATAATGCATGATATGGACACGGGAGAACTGAGAACCCTTCAACGTTCAACGTTCAACGTCCAACCCTCTCATCTCACAAACAGGTCTCCAAGCAACTCTTCCAGCGATAACTGGAACGACCAGAGCACAACACCGGCGCCGCGTGTATTGCGAATGGTCTGGAGCGCAATCCGCTTGTCGCGTCGGAGATCGTCGAGGGTGCGGGTTGTCCCCGGACCGGTTGGGAAGCCCAGTTCAGTGACGACGACCGGTTTTCGCAGCCCCAGCGCGTGGAGTTCGTCAATGGCACGCTGCAGGTCGGCAGGAAATCCCTCGCTATAGTACCAGTGCTGCCGGTAGCGTCCGCTATCGTAAGGTTCGTTGTCGTAGTAGTGAAAGGTATAAAAGTCAACTATGTCTGCCATGCGAATTGTTGCTTCGGCAGGCTCGAAGTAGCTCTTTGCAAACGCCATGCCCACCGTCGTCAGGCGCTCTGGATCGAGACGCTTCACTTCATCATGAACGACGCGCACAAATTGCTGGCGCTCCTCGGCGAGTGGAAAGCAGAGTGGAAAATCGGCGTTGTCCCAATCCCAGCATCGCTCATCGATCGGGCTGCCAATATCCGGTTCATTGAACAGATCCCACGCCAGAATACCCGGTTTGCCGGCAAAATGGCGCACCAGCGGACGAACATGCCACTCCAGCGCCCGCTCATAGTGCTCAGGTCCAAAGCGGTCCTGCGGGTACTCAACCAGGAGCACAGGGAGCACGTAAAGACCGCGCTGGTTCGCCGCGGCGATCAACTCTTCCAGATGTCGGAGCGCATCACTCTTCTGGTACGATGCGTCGGCTTCGCGCTGCCCGCCAAAGACATAGTAGTTGAGAAAGATGCGTATCGTGTTGACCCCGCGCGCGCGCATGACGTCGAAGTCAGATTCGATGACTGATATGCGCCAGGGGCAGTTGATGTCGGCGCCAAACTGGAGCGTCCAGCAGCGACGCTCATCGTCGCCGGTGGGACGGATATAATTGACGCCGCGCACCTCGAAGTCGCGCCCGCCAGCACGCAAACGTTCGCCATCGGACGTAACCGGCGGTAGCGGGTCGACAGATGACACACGCGCCGGTCCACACGCCCCGACGCATAGTGCCGTAATGATGAGCAGAACCGGTAGACATCGATTGAGATGCGGTGCATGTCCAGAGGATCCCAAACTGCAACGACGAGAACGCATCATTACGGCAATGCCCTGATCTCCAGATCGTCGAACCACGCCTCGGCGCGTGTATCACGCGCAACCACTGCCAGTCCATAACGCGACGCGGACAGAAGCGAAGGGACATCGGTCTCGACCACTACCTGCTCATTAACGAGAATCCTGATCTGACTATCCTGGATGCGGACATTGATCCGGAAGCGTCCATCGGCGACACGCAGGTCGTCGCGTGTACCGACAGCGAGGGCTGTTGCTGTTCCATCACGCACCTGTTCGAGGAGAAAGTTCCCGGTTTGCGGCGCAACGGTGAAGATCAGGTAATTCCGTTCATCGCGGAAGCGCAGAATGACGCCGCCTTCGCCTTCGATGACTTCGACATCGACGGTAACGCTGACATCGTCCGCCGGAACGCTGCGATAACTCCAGATAACCCCAACCTGCGCTTCAGCCGAGATGCGGTAGCGTCCATCGCGCGGTCCGACGCTCCAGGATCCACGGCGCACCGTTGCCCATCCATCGATGAACGAGTCATCGCGCAGCAGCAGCGTCCCTTCTATAGTTGGGGACGGGGGAACGTCTGTTGACGCTGGTGTTGCAGACGGCTCAGGCGGGGATTGGGTTGGGGCGATAGCCGGCGACGTCGGTGCTGGCGAGGGGAGAGGGGACGGCGCCAGCGTGACCGGCGTGGTTACAACTACCGCCGGCGAAGGGACGCGGGTTGGTGCGACGGTCGCCATATTCTGACCAGCATCGGCGAATTGCAGCGCTTCCTGCCCGCCAGACCACCAGAGCACACTGCCGGCAATCACGATCACTGCTACCGTACCGGCGACCAGGATCGAACGCTGTTGCGCACCGGGTAGCGAACTGCGACGCGGCGCAGGTGCGCGAGTGCGGAGATGAGCTTCGGCGTTCGCCAGCAATTCAGCACTGTCGCGGTAGAAAGGATTGATCTGGTGCAACTGGCGCAACACCGCAACTGCCTGAACATAGCGCCCGGCATCGATGTGATCGCGCGCCTGCTGGTAGAGTTCCGCCTGATGGTCACGCTGCACCGGCGGTGGTGTAGGGCGTGGCGACGGTGTGCGGGTTGGGCGACGGTTGAGATTGTAGGCGCTGCGCGCCGCCGGATTACTCAACGTGGCGTATGCCTCGGTCAGCAACTGGCTGCGGCGACGCGCATATTCGAGGTCGGCCGAGTTTGCGTTGACGTAGCGATCAGGATGGTATCTGGCAATCTCACGCCGATAAGCGCGTTTGATCTCGTCTGGTGACGCCGAGCGTGGAACACCAAGCAACTCGTAGAAGTCGAGCTCCTCGAAATCGTACACAGACACACCACAGACAATAGCAACGAACGTTCGATACTCCGTATCGGCGGTTTCCGCGCCCTACTCAAGATAATCGCGCAGTTTCTTACCGAGCCGCGGATGGCGCAGTTTTCGCAACGCCTTTACCTCGATCTGACGAATGCGCTCGCGTGTAACGCCAAACTCCTTGCCGACTTCTTCGAGCGTGCGACTGTGACCATCTTCAAGCCCGAAGCGCAACTGGAGCACCCGTCGTTCTCGCTCGGTGAGTTGATTCAGCACCTGCTCGACCTGCTCCCGCAACATCTGATGACTGGCGGCATCGGAAGGGGCGAGCACTTTCGAGTCTTCGATAAAATCGCCAAGTTGACTGTCTTCTTCCTGACCGACCGGTGTTTCAAGCGAGACCGGTTCGAGCGATGTTTTGCGGATCGAACGCACCTTATCGACCGGAATACCCAGCGCGCGCGACAGTTCCTCATCGGTCGGTTCGCGCCCCAACTCCTGCAACATACGGCGACTTTCGCGCATCAGGCGGTTAATCGTCTCGACCATGTGCACGGGGATGCGGATAGTACGCGCCTGGTCGGCAATCGCGCGGGTGATCGCCTGACGGATCCACCAGGTCGCATATGTCGAGAACTTGAAACCCTTGCGGTAGTCGAATTTTTCGACGGCACGGATCAACCCGACGTTACCCTCCTGGATCAGGTCGAGGAGTTGCAACCCGCGACCAATGTACTTCTTTGCCACCGACACCACCAGGCGCAGATTTGCCTGCGTCAGGTCTTCGCGTGCGGTTTTTCCCTGGTCGATGGCAAGGTTCCAGTCGCGCCAGAGTTGATCGCGTGCTGCAGCGCATGCCTGCTGCACTTCCTCGACCGTGGGCCAGTCAGTGAAGGCGATCAACCGTTGCTGCACTGCGTCGGGCAAGAGCGCGAAGATGATCGTCGCCTGCGCGAACGTCTGATCGAACTGCTCCGCCGTCATCCGGTGTTGTTTGATCAGGTCGTTGCGCCGTTTGTCGAATAACTGGCGCTGCTCGAAGGTCATTCGCTCCTGGATGGCGGAGACCTCGCGCAGACATCCCGGCATCAACGGATCGGGCAACGGTTGTTCGACAATCTCATAGAGCAGCCGAATGGCATCTGCAACGACGGGCCAGGTCTTTTGCAACCGCTGATACATTTGCGCGCCGATTGTTTCAACCTGCTCCGGGCGCCAGTCAGCAGCCAGTTGCGTCCGATACGACTCGAGGTATTCGCCGATCTCGATCTTCTGCGCAAGCAGGATCTCCTGGCGCGCATTGAGCAGCGGCACCCGCCCAATCTCACGCAGGTACATCCGCACTGTATCATTAACACTGATGCCTTCGACGTTCAGATCATCGAATTCCCCCTCTTCTTCGAAGGGAATATCGATATCTGGACCGTCGGTGATCATTTCATCGCGGGTTGCGATTCCGGCTGCCTGGAGCGCCTGCTGAATCTCCGCCAGACGGTCGCTATTGGCATCGCTATTTGCCAGAAGTTGCGCAATCTCGCCCTCGGTGACAAACCCACGTTGCCTGCCTATCGCCAGCAGATCGCTCAAACTGGTGATGGTTTGCGGCTCTTCTTCGGGTTCCCGCGCAGCGCCGGCAAGCTCATCATCCAGATCGTCCAGCATCAGATCATCGTCTAGAAGTGACTCGTTTGCGTTTTCCATCGAAACCTCCGCAGGCAACCACTGCCAATCCCTGTCAGCGTAACCCGGATGGCCATGTGCATAGTGCTGAGAAGAGCCGGCAGCAGAGATGTGCGGCTATTGTTGCATCTCACACATCTGCTTGCATCAACGTTCTACCCTCACCCGGCGGCGAATCGCGCTTCGATACGGACACTACAGCGAATGAAGGGCGTGCAGATCGGTATATGCTGAACTGCGTCGCGGGATGCTCAGCATGTTGATGAACTGCTTGACCTGTACCAGTTGTTCGAGCAGCATCTCCTGCTCCGTTTCTCCTGTCGCCTCAGCCTGCATGCGTGCGATCTGCACAAGCCAGCGTTTTGCAACCTCGCGCTGAAGGATTGTAGCACATTCCAGTGCGTCGTTAACAATCCGGTACTCCTGGGGTTGCGGTGGGTGCAATCCCAGCACCCGCTGCGCGACATCGTTCAACGGTGCGTTGAGCGCCTGCGCCCATGTCGCTGGATCGCTTCCGGCAGGCGCTGCGATCCAGGCGCGCCACAATGCCCGGCATTCGTCGCGTGCGAACAACTCGTCAATCGTGCCGCTCAGCAGCGATTGGAGCGCCGGATAGGGCGCCAGGTCGCGGTGGAGTTTTTCTTCCACCGCTGCCCGAGCTACGGGGAAGCGAATGACCCATCCCAACAGATATTCCTCCTGGGTGGGAGTGGATGCGGCAGACCTGACTTCATCGGTTGGAGTCCGTTCCGCCGCTCTGGTTGCACGCGGCGGATCTGCCGGATGATGACGTTTCTCCGGTCGCGCTTTTCCTCCCAACGCTGCAAGTATATACCGCTCTTCGACATCGATCAGTCGCGCCAGCGTCTGAATGTAGTGCGCCTGTTCGATCGGATTGGCGATCTGGCTGAGGAGCGGGGCGACACGTTCGACCGCTTCAGCTTTGCCGCGTCCACTCGACAGGTCAAGGTCGGACGTTAACGCTTCGATGTAGAAATCCATCGCCGGACGCGCAGCCGCCAGCGCTGCACGCCATCGATCCGGATCTTCCTGAATGACTTCGTCCGGGTCTTTCCCTTCGGGAAGGGTCAGGATCCTGATCTCGACATCCTGCTGGCGTTGTAACCCGATGACGCCGTGCGGCGAGGTGATGGCGGTCAGTTCGCCTTCGGGCTGGCTCTGCAATGTCTGAAGCCCTTTCAGCGTTGCGCGCACGCCGGCAGCGTCTGCATCGAGCGCCAGATACACAGTACGCACCAGTTTCTTCACCTGTGCAACGTGATCGGCGGTCAGCGCCGTACCCAGTGGTGCGACCACATTGCGGAAACCGTGCTGGTGAGCAATGATGACATCGATATACCCTTCGACGATCACGGTTGCATCGGCATGGCAGATTGCATCGCGCGCCAGGTCCAGCCCGTACAACACCTTTCCCTTATCGAACAGCGGTGTTTGTGGCGAGTTCATATACTTCGGCTGGGCATCACCCAGCGCCCTGCCGCCAAACCCGATGATCTCGCCACGGGCATTGCGGATCGGAAACATCAGCCGGTTGCGAAACCGGTCGTAGTACCCGCGCGTTTCGTGATGGATCGCCAGACCGGCAGCTTCCACCTCTTCCGGCGAAAAGCCGCGTCGTCCCGTCAGGTATCCCAGGAGCAACTCCCAGTCGTCAGGGGCATACCCGAGCAGGAACGCCTCGCTGGTGGCATCGTCGATCCGGCGGCTGGCAACATAGGCGCGCGCGGCTTCGCCACGCTGCGATTTCACCAGCATATGGCGGAAGAATGCTGCAGCAGCGGCATTCGCCTCGAGCAGGCGTGTACGCAACCGATCCTGTTGCTCTTCGGCTTCGGTGCGCGGCTGCAACTGCACCCCCGCCCGCTGCGCGAGACGCTCGAGCGCTTCGCGGAACTCCACCCCCTCACGACGCATCAGAAAGTCGAATACCGATCCCGACGCCTTGCATCCGAAACAGTGAAAACTCTGAGTATCGGGAAACACGTGGAATGCGGGTGTGCGCGTATTTGGGTGGAAAGGACAAAAACCGACATAACTCCGCCCGGTCTTCCGCAATGACACATATGCCGAGATAAACTCGACAATGTCGATCTTTTCTTTGATCTGATCAATGACACCAGACATACACCGCTCTGGTTACAACGGCATTCCCCGGCAGGATAACTGGAGCGCGCACTTGCTAACATATCGCGCCGCTATGCGCTCCACGTGCGTGGCACGTACAGGTCGTTGAACACCTTCAGTGCGAAACGGTCGGTCATACCGGCAATATAATCGACAACCGCGCGCTCGATCGGTTCGCTGCGCTCCTGATTGATCCGCAGCAGGTCGGCAGGAAGTTGTTCGGGATGATGCATAAAATGGCGGTACAGTAACTCGATCATCATGTGAACCTTCCCATCATCCGCCTTTGCCTTTGAACCGAGATAGACGCGCTCGTACAGAAACTCGCGCAGCGTGTTGGTGGCTTTCAGGACATCCGGACTCATCGACAGTTCCGGTGGATCGGGGGGTGGCTCCGCCCCGGTTGCCCACCAGTTGTGATCGATCAGGTCGCAGACCATGGTATCCAGGCGTTGACCGTGGGTTTCACCAAGCACCTCAATCGCCTCGCGCGGCAGATCGTCGGGATGCAACAAGCCGCCGCGGATGGCATCGTCGATATCGTGGTTGATATATGCGATCGCATCGCATAACTTGACGATCTGTCCCTCCAGCGTGCTAGCAGTGCCCCAGGCGCGCATCGTAATGTCACGCCGGGCTTTAGAGTGCATATAAATGCCCTCACGCACCTGATCGGTCAGGTTCAGTCCGGCGCCATTTCGTTCCAGCACATCGACGATGCGCAGGCTCTGTTCGTTATGGCGGAACGCGCGCCCCATGGCATGCGAGAGCGCCGTTTCACCGGCATGACCGAAGGGCGTATGACCGAGATCGTGACCCAGACCGATGGCCTCGACCAGGTCTTCGTTGAGCCGCAGGGCGCGCGCCACAGTACGCGCTATCTGGGTCACTTCCAGCGTATGCGTCAGGCGCGTGCGATAGTGATCGCCCCGGGGCGAGATAAACACCTGCGTTTTATGTTTCAACCGACGAAACGGTTTAGAGTGCAGAATACGATCACGGTCGCGCTGAAAACCGCTACGCACTGGCGATGGCGGTTCAGGTCGCGCCCGACGGGCGCTGTCGCTGAATGCCGCCAGAGGTGAAAGGCGGGCGCGTTCGTCTGCTTCGATCCATGCGCGAACACCCGTATGTGCTCTGGTCATGCCGAACCTCCGGCGCCGACAGGATTTCGGATACCACTGCGACTGATGGATATACTGAACAGCACACCGGACGGGAACGGGCATTACGTCGCTTCGCCGGTCGGACGAAGCGGTGCATCGAACATTGTACGTCGTTTCACCGAGCGCTGCAACGCAGTAGCCAGCGCTGCAATCAGTTGCAACACCACGATCGACTCGAAGTAGACCCGATGTCCGCTGGCGTTAGCCAGCGCAAGCGCCTGTGCGGTATCGGTAAAACAACTGATCAGGTTGAATGACCCGTGAGCAACCACACATGTCTCATAGCGGGCTGCTACGAAGGCGGAAAGGAAGTAGATGCAAAAGCAGACAAACGCCGCCCACCAGCGTTCTGTACGACGCGCCACGAACCATCCCCAGAACATCGCAAACGGTGTTGCAAAAACCGTCCAGATCAGAGCGGGAATCTGCGCTTCTCCATAAGGGAGAGCAGTAGTGCTGCGCTGGTACGTTGCCCACACTGCACCGGCGCATGCCGCCCCAAAGATGAGGAGGAATGTGCGAACGTCGAAACGCACCATCAGCGTGCAGTTCTCCATGTGCCAGAATAGCACGGGAATTATAGCACACAGGGAAGAAGGTTGGAAAAGGTGTGACGTAGCATTGCTGCCCCATGCGGAGAGGCGCTCCACGTGGAGCGCCCCTCGACAGATGAACGCAAGACCTCGATTACAACCCAAAGAATGCGCGATTCTTCTCAATGTAGCTGTGCCACTGCTCCGGAACCGAGTCGTCGGCGAAGATGGCCTCTACCGGACACTCCGGCTCGCAGGCGCCACAGTCGATGCACTCTTCGGGATTGATGTAGTACTGATCCTCGCCCTCATAGATGCAGTCAACCGGGCAGACCGCCACACACGACGCATCCTTCACACCAATGCACGGTTCCGTAATAATGTACGCCATATGCTGTCTCCTTATGGATAAGGAAAGATGTCCACGCCCGCCATCATAGCACGCATATCACAACTTTTCTGTGACTTTGGTACCATACCACACCGCGTCATGCAGGATGGGGGTCATTTCTCCACTGCGTGAAGTTCTGTCTACCGTTGCCCAGGCAATGTCGCGCTGACCGGCGTCGAACACTCCAGGCGTTCAGGAGCATCGGACGACGCTACTCACCATTGCCAACCCGCGCCAGACCGTCAGGATCGAGTACCACAATGCGCCCCCGTTCCAGACGCACAAGCCCTTCCTGCGCTAACTGACGCAGCGCTCTCCCGGCAATTTCGCGCACTGTGCCGGTTCGCTCCGCCAGTTCCTGGTGGGTCAGTTCGGCTGCGCCCTCACGCGCTTCACGCAACAGTTCACGCGCCAGCCGCTCCCGCACTGACCGGAATGCCAGGTCTTCGACCAGCACCGCCAGACTGCGCAACTGCCCTGCCATTTCGCGCAACATCGCCAGCGCCAGGTCGGGATGCCGGCGAATCAGGGTGATCAGCGCGTCTCCCGGCAGGAGCAAACAATGGACCGCGCTCATTGCGCGTGCGGTCGTCAGGTTACCGTGATTGTCGAAAATGGCAACCGCATTGAAGTTCTCGCCAGCGCCAACCATCGCCAGCACCTGCTCACGTCCATCGGGCGCAGTGCGCGACAGGCGTACCCTGCCGCGCTGCACAAAGTAGACACCTGCCGGACGTTCTCCCTCATAGGTGATGTATTCACCTGGACGATAGGAGCGCGCCTGCATGTAACGCGCCGTATCGGTCAGCGTGCGATCGTCCAGCGCGGCAAAGAGCGGGATGCGCCTCAGTTCTTCCAGCGTCGTCATAGCCTGGCAGTATAACATGCTCCTGTTGCGCCAACACTACTGTGGCGGGTTTCGGCTCAGTTCAAAGCGCTATTGCAGATGGAGGCAGCAGCGCCGAACAGGACATCGTGTCTGATGGTATAATATGCGCATTATGCCGCGATTACTCGTTGCGCACGTGCGGAACTTGCTGTGGGCGCTGGCAGGAGTGATGATCTGGCTCAGCGCCGCTCCGCTGTATGCTGCCCCGCCCAGCAGCGACCCGTTCGCAGCCCCGCTCGACGTTCAGCGACAGGAAGCTGCATTGTTGCCGCCTTTCGTTACCGATCTCGCTGCAGCGGAACAGTGGGATCGCTACACCGTCCAGGCGCGCATCGATCCCGAAAAGCGTGTGCTGGCGGGTCTGTTGCGGTTGGAATACACGAACCGTGCTCCGGAAACGCTCGACCATATCTACTTCTATCTTTTTCCCAACCTGCCGGAGTTTGGCGGTCGCCTCGAGGTGCGCAGGATCACCGTTGACGGTAACCCTGTGCAAATGCGCTATGAGTCGAACCGCTTCCTGTTGCGGCTCAATCTCCCGACGCCCCTGCCCGCCGGCGCTACCGCAACGGTCATGATCGATTTCAGCGCTGCTGCGCCGCTCAATGCCAGTCAGCGGTACTACGCGGCGTTCAACCGTGAACACGGCGTTCTGGCGCTGGCTTCGGCGCTGCCGGTAGCAGCGCGGCTGGTCGGCAGCGCCTGGCAAGTGGCAACGCCGGTTTTCCGCGGTGACGTTGTGACCAGTGATACGGCGCTGTACGATGTGACACTGACCATTCCCGCCGCCTGGACGGCAGTTACCACCGGAGTGGCCGTTGAGAGAAGTGCAGGCGGCGCAACCCAAACGATACGCTTTGTCAGCGGTCCGCAGCGTGATTTCACGATTGTGTTGACCCGTCTCCCTTCCGTCTCGACCGACGTCGATGGTACACGCATCACGTCGTACTATCGCCCCGAGAATGCCGAAGGCGGACGCGCGGCGCTCGACGCTGCGGCGCGTGCCCTGCGCGTGTTCAATCGCCGGTTCGGTCCGTACCCGCTGGCGGAACTGGATATTGTGCAGATCGACGCGCGCAAATTCCTCGGTGTCGAATATCCTGGACTGATCATGATCGACCGTCGCCTGTACACCGGCGAACGTGAAGGGTTGGAAATCATCGTTGCGCACGAAGTTGCCCATCAATGGTGGTACAGTCTGGTCGGCAACGACGTGCAGGCTGAAGCATGGCTCGATGAAGGGTTGACGTCATTCTCGCAGGTGGTGTATCAGGAAGAAACTCGTGGCGCGATGGCGGCGGAACGTGAACTCGACGGGTTCCGCGCGATGTATCAACGGGCACGACAGGCTGGACGCGATGCGCCGCTGAAACGCCCGGTTTCGGCGCTCCGCGGCAGCTACACTGCGATTGCCTACGCCAAAGGCGCATTGTTTTTCCAGGCGCTGCGTCAGCGTATCGGCAAAGCAGCGTTCGACCGCTTCCTGCGCGACTATTATGCGACCTTGCGCTACCGGGTCGCGTCGAGTGACGATGTGCGCCTGATCGCCGGGGAAGCCTGCAACTGCACTATCGACGATTTGTATCACGATTGGGTATTGACCGCCGCCCCTGTTCCTGTGCCATGATGCGCCCTTCCCATACGTGGCAACCGATGCCGGAACATGTACTGCGGCTGAGTCGCCGTATCGATGTCGCTGTGCCCGTCTCCCTGCCATGACGTCCCTACCTGCACTTGTCGCCCATGCCGACTGGGGATCGAGCCCGGCGCGACGGCGCCTGGCGTATGCACTGCACCGATCCGATGGCAGATACATCGCGTATGCGCCCGGTCCGGCAGGCGATGCGCAGATGCTGCTACCCCGCCTGCGCACACTTGCGCCACGTGGCGGCATCCTCTTCGGTGTCGATTTCCCGCTCGGACTGCCGGAACGTTATGCTGCTCTCGCCGGAGTCACCGACTTCGCAGCGATCCTGCCACAGTTAGGCAGCGGGCAATGGGCGCACTTCTACGATGTCGCCGCCCATCCTAGTGAGATCAGCATTGGTCGCCCATTCTATCCACAGCGACCGGGTGGAACGCGGCAGGCGCATCTGGTTCAGGCGCTGGGGATGACAACCATCGATGATCTGCGTCGTCGTTGCGATCACGCCTCCCCTGCGCGGCGCGCCGCAGCACCGATCTTCTGGACGCTTGGCGCGCAACAGGTCGGTAAAGCAACGATCATCGGGTGGCGTGATATGCTAGGCGCGGCGCGCCGCGCGTTCACCTCTGATGATCCGGCATTCCCCTGGCTCTGGCCCTTCGATGGGCGTCTGGACGACCTGATCGCTGCAGGACGACTCGTCGTCGCCGAGACGTATCCCCGCGAATGCTACCATCATCTGGGAGTTACATTCCGGGGCAGCAAACGCAGGCAGGCAACGCGAGCGGCGGCTGGAGCGGTATTGCTGATGTGGGCGGATGCTGCCGACGTCATTCTCGATCCCGATCTCCACTGCGCGATCAGCAACGGGTTCGGGGCAGCACCAGGCGGCGATGATGATTTCGATGCAACAGTTGGACTTTTCGGCGCGTTGAACGTTGTGCTTGGATACCGCGCCGTTGGTGAACCGAATGACACGATCATCCGACGGGTTGAGGGATGGATGTTGGGGCAGGAACAACGTTGACGCACTGTACGGCGTAAACTGCAGATCGCACTGCCCATCAGCAACCTGCCCGATTCCACACCCTCGCTACGTGCAGATCAGGGTTGAACCACGGCGTCCCAGAGCAGGAAGACTGCCCTTCACCGGGGACAGAAAGAGATTGTTGCGCGCATACTTCAATCAACGCGCCCTTAACCCCTCCGCCACCATCACCGTCCAACGAATTCTCCCAGAATCTGGCGGGCGATCACCACGCGCAGGATCTCCGAGGTTCCCTCGCCGATGGTGAGCAGGCGCTGATCGCGGTAGATGCGTTCGAGTGGATACTCGCTGCTGTAGCCGTACCCACCGAGCACCTGAATAGCGTCGCGGCAGATTTTCTCGCCAACCTCCGATGCGTACAGTTTGGCTATCGCCGCCTCACGGCTGTACTGGCGTCCCTGGTCTTTCAACCACGCCGCCTGATACACCAGCAACCGCGCTGCTTCCAGCCCTACAGCCATGTCGGCGATCATGTTCGATACCGATTCGTAAGCGCCGATAAGTTTGCCGAAGGCGGTACGTTCACGCGCATAGGCGGATGCGATCTCAAACGCCGCCTGCGCCAGCCCAATCGCCATCGCTCCAATCCCAATGCGCCCACCGTCGAGCACGGCAAGAAACTGCTGCAAACCGCGCCCCCGACGACCCAGCAGATTCGCTTCAGGCACCCGCACATCCTCGAAAGTCACCGCATTCGTGATTGAGCCACGCAACCCCATCTTGGCTTCCGGTTTGCCAAAACTCAATCCCGGCGTTCCGGCAGGCACAATAATGGCGCTGATCGAGTGGCGCTCCCCCGGATCGGTCACCGCTGTGACAATCAGATGCCCGGCAACCGAGGCGCTTGTGATCCACATCTTGGCGCCGTTGATCACCCACTCTCCGTTTTCGAGCCGTGCGGTTGTGCGGGTGGCGCCGGCATCGGAACCGGCGTGCGGCTCGGTGAGCGCAAATGCACCTAAATGCCGTCCCTCGGCAGCCGGTCGCAAAAAGCGTCGTTTCTGTTCCTCGGTGCCAAACATGGCAATCGGCGCACACCCCAACCCCAGGTGCGCCGAATAGATCAGCGCTGTGGAACCGCACGCGCGCGCAACCTCTTCGATGGCAATCGCCGTCGAGATACTGTCGGCGCCGGCGCCACCATACTCTTCGGGGAACGGCAACCCCATCAGTCCCAATTCCGCCATCTTTCGCAAGGTTTCCGCCGGGAACTCTCCCGTCTCATCGACGTGACGGGCGCGTGGAGCAATCTCCTGCTCGGCGAAGCGGCGTACTTCTGCGCGAATGCGCTGATGTTCAGGCGTCAGATCGAAGTTCATAGTTTATTCCTTCCATCAACGAGCGGCTGCATTGCCGCAATGAACGCTTCGACATCGACACGACCGATGCGCGCCGGGTGCATCATGGGCAGGATGGTGACCTCTCTGCCGCAGAGTACGGTTGCGTGGAGCGCGCGGATGGCGCCCGGCGAACCTTCCAGGTACCGTTTTCCCACTTCCTGGAGCGCAATGCGCCCAACCGGAACGATCAGGCGTGGTTTGATTGCATCGAGTTCAGCCTGCAACCACTCACGACAGGATCGCACCTCTGCGGTGGTAGGTGTGCGGTTTCCTGGCGGACAGCAGCGCACCGTATTGGTGATGAAACAGCGCAGCGACGCCGTCGCGGTTTCGTCACTAGCAAGACCGAGACGGACTAGCATGCGGCGCAATACACGACCTGAGCGATCACCCCAAAACGGAATGCCTGTCCGATCAGCGCCGTGACGCCCCGGCGCTTCGCCAATAAAGACAATGCCGCTCTTCACATCGCCATAACCATGAACGATGCGCCGCCGACTGGCAACGAGCGCCGGACAGCGCACACACTGTTGCTGCTGCACCAGGGAGATCATACGCTATCATTCCTGCTACGCGGCGCTCTCCGGCGGATCGACCGGCAGTGCGACCCGTACGGCGGTTCCCTGAGCCGAGCGCGTATTGATCAGTATCTGACCGCCATGCCCGGTCACAATGCCATATGCTATTGCCAGACCCAGACCCGATCCCTGACCGGGAGGGCGGGTGGTGACGAATGGCTGGAACAATCGCTCGACAACGAGATCTAGGATACCGGGCCCGTTATCAGCAACATCGAAGCATACAAATGCGCCACCAACATTGCAGGGTTGCACGGGGGGCAACGGCGGTTTTTCAGCATGTCCTCGCGCTACGGTCAACCACACCCGTGGCGCAGGTACGCCGGACAGGGCGTGTTCAGCGTTTTGAAGCAGATTGAGCAGAACCTGTTGCATTTGTGGAACATCGACCCAGATCAGTGGAAGATCGGACGAACAGGCGACTTCGAGGGCAATACCGGCAGATCGCAGCGCAGCCCTTTTAAGATCGAGCACACGCTCGATCAGATCGGCCGGCGACGTCCATTCTTTTGCCATCGGACCGCGCCGGGCGAAGGTTGCCAGACTCTGAACGACGCGGCAGGCACGCTTGGCGCTTTCGATAATCTGTGCGACTGATCGTTGATCCTCTGGATCGTGTTGCGGTGGGAGCAGTTCAGCGTTGCCGAGAACGATCGCCAGTGGATTGTTCAGTTCATGTGCCACACCGGCGACGATCTCACCCAGAGCGGCGAGTTTCGAGCTCTGAACGAGTTGCGCCTGCATGGTTCGCAATTGCTCATTGGCAACCCGCAACGCTTCATTCTGAGCTTCGAGCGCCGCCATCACAGCGTCGCGTTCGTTTTCTGTCGCGCGAATGCGGAGCAACGCCCGTACACGCGCCCTCAACTCCTCGATATAGAACGGCTTGGTCAGATAGTCGTCAACGCCGGCATCGAGCGCCGTGACCCGGTCAGAAAGTTCACCTTTAGCAGTCAACATCAAAATCGGCAGGAATCGTCGTCCCGATCGCTCCTTCAATGCAGCGCAGATCTGAACTCCTGGCGTGTCGGGCAGCATCCAGTCCAGCACCACCAGATCAAAGGCGTTTGTTTCCGCGATTTGAAGGGCATCGGCGGCAGTTTCCACGCGGAACGTCTGGTAACCAGCCTCGCGCAGAACAATTCCAACCAGGCTGGCAATCGTCGGATCATCTTCGACGATCAGGATGCGGATCTGGTGTTGCATTGCGCTATTGTATCACGGCTTCGTTCGTCGGCGAAGACGACCGTCTGCATGGTACAATACCGGGCGTGATGGATGCAACTCACTTTATCGACACCCATGCTCATCTTGGATCGGCTCAGTTCGATGCCGATCGCAGTGCGGTGTTAGAGCGCGCCGCAGCTGCCGGCGTCGCGCAAATCATAGAAACTGGCTACGACCTGGCAACGTCGCACACGGCGGTTACTCTTGCGGCGCAGCACGCACCGATCTACGCAGTCGTTGGCGTGCAACCAAACCACGTGGCTGAACTACCGGACGACTGGCTCGATCAGGTGTGCGCGCTGGCGGTACAACCCAGGGTCGTCGCTATCGGCGAGATCGGTCTGGACTACTACTGGAATGCCGCCCCGCCTGCTCGTCAAGAAGCCTGTTTTCGGGCGCAACTCGATCTGGCGCGTGAACTGGGGTTGCCCGTCGTTATTCACAGCCGCGATGCGCATAATGATACGATTCGCGTGTTGCGCGACGCAGCCCGTGGTCTGACCGGCGTGATGCACTCGTTCTCCGGCGACTGGAGGTATGCTGAGCAGTGCCTGGAGATCGGCTTCTACCTCTCCTTCAGCGGTCCGGTCACCTTCCCGAAAGCCGTCGATCTGCATGAGGTGGTGCGACGCACCCCGCTCGACCGGCTTCTCACCGAAACCGACAGCCCCTATCTGGCGCCGCATCCCTTGCGCGGAAAGCGTAACGAACCCGCTCACGTTCGTCTGATTGCCGAACGTCTTGCTGTGCTACGCGGAATGCCACTCGATGCGCTGGTCGATGTGGTGTGGCGCAATGCGAAAGCGATTTTCGGGCTATGAGATCCCCGGTTGCAACCGTTCCAAATGAGACCCCATCGCGTTCCTGGCTTGCGCGACTCGAAGTCGGATCGCTCACGCTCCCATTTCTGCTGACGGTCACCATCGTCTGGAGCGTGACACGCAGCCTCGAAGTTGCCAATTGGGCGGATGGTCTCACCATGCTGACAGGGATCGGTCTGACGGCACTCGTTACCGGTACGGTCTTTGCCCGCGTCTCCTGGATGCCGGCATGGGTGGCGCACCCGCTGGCGTTGTTCCCCGGCATCGTGTTTATTGTTCGTCAGATCAGCCCGATTATTGGCGCGCAGGCGGCGGCAGAGTTTGGATCGGCGAAGGCGCAGCGCCTGATAACCTGGGGCGATTATGCAACGGAAGTCGTGCTGCGCGCACTTATCTGGGTGCGCACACTTCAGGCGGGCGGTCGTGGCGAGGACATCGTGCTGTTTGTCATCACGCTGGCGCTGATTGTCTGGATTGTCGGGTATGCCACCGGCTGGCTGGCGTTTCGTCATCAACACGCCTGGATCGCGGTTGGGTTGAACGCGGGCATCATTCTGATCAACTACACTTATGCCTGGCCCAAACCGACCGGATTGTTCTTTCTGTTCCTCATCGCTGCCCTGCTTCTGATCGTTTACCAGCACGTCGTTGCGAACCAGCGTCTCTGGCGGGCGACACACGTCGAGTTTCCGGACTTTCTGCCGGCGCGCATGCTGCTGGCATGGTGCATCACGTTCGTTCTGCTGGTGATTGTCACTGCCTTTCTGCCCAACCGTCCGGACAATGAACATCTGGCTCATCTCTGGCGCACCATTCGCACACCGATTGTGGCGCTGCGCGAGGGATGGCAGGATGCATTCAGCACGATCAATGCGCCACCTGGCACGACCGGCGCTTTTCTGACCCGGAACGCGCGGGTTGGCGGTCCCCGTCAGTTGGGAACGGCACTGGTGATGACGGTGCGATCCCGCGAGTACAGTTACTGGCGTGCAACTGCGTTCGACCGCTATACCGGTCGGATGTGGCAGAACGCGGTGGGTGAGCGGGCGCGCGCTGCACTGGGAGCGACGACCGCTGAAGATGCGCGCACGCCGCTGGCGCCCGGCGAGCTGCTGGAACAACCCGAACTGCGGGGACGCACGCTGGTGACGACGACTTTTGAGCTGGCGCAAACACGATCCGATGGTCTGGTGATGGTCGGCGGGGCGCTGGCTTCTACCAGTTTGCCGGTGTTGATCCAGCATGGCTATCTCGACCTATCTGGCGAGTTGTTGCCCAATTTCACCGAAACAGCGACAGTTGTCGCCGTAGCACCGCTGGAGGCATCGCAAACCTATACTGTTGCCACGTATCTCTCGACCGTCGATGAGCAGAGCCTGCGCGAAAGCGGAACCGGCTATCCGGAATGGGTACGCACGTCGTATCTGCAATTGCCCGATACAGTGACGCCACAGGTGCGCGAGCTGGCAGCAACGATCGTTCGCGATGCTGGCGCGGTCACACCTTACGACAAGGCGCTGGCAATTCAGGAGTATCTCCGTACCCTGCCGTACAACGATCAGCGTCCGATGCCACCGGAAGACCGCGATTGGGTCGACTGGTTTCTGTTCGATGCGCCGGGCGGCTACTGCGACGACTTTGCGTCAGCGATGGTCGTGCTGCTGCGCGCCGAGGGCGTTCCGGCGCGCTGGGTTCAGGGATACGCCGGTGGCGAACTCGATCCGGATCGACGGGTATACCTGGTTCATGAGAATATCGCCCATAGCTGGCCCGAAGTGTATTTCCCCGGCTATGGCTGGCAACGTTTCGAGCCAACGCCGGCACCGTATGCCAGTGTACCGGTTCGACCGGCATTTCCACCGGCGGATGCGGCTGAACGACCGGAGACAACCGGGGGGCTGGGAGGTGCGCTGAGTGATCCGGAGGCCATGCTGCGTGAAATGATCGAGCGCAATACCGGTCCGGCGATTGGCGACGCGGATGCGCGACAGCGCGAGATCGAAGCGCAGCGCATGCAGGAGCGGTTGCGCCTGGCAGCACTGATCGGCGGGATGCTGGCATGCCTGGCGACGCTGATCGGCGCCGGAGCACTGTGGTTGCGCTGGGATGTGCGCGGTCTATCACCTGCTGCCACCGCTTATGCGCGTCTAGCGCGATTGTCCGATTGGGCTGGCGTGCACGCACCGCCCGATGCGACGCCGTATGAGTATGGCGCGCTGATCACCGAACACATTCCCCGTCAGAAACGCACCATTGATCGGATCGTCAGCAATTTTGTCGCCGAGCGGTACCATCCGGGTCACACCGTGAACGATCCACTGCCGGAAGGAGACTGGCAGACGCTGCGGCGTGAACTGATCGCGCTGCTCATTGGGCGGACTGGGGCGGCGTGGCGATCACTGTTTCGGAACAACCATCCACGCAGGCGGCAACCCATCCGGTAACGGGAGACAGTCCCGGCAATTCAAGTTACCCCCAGGGCACCCGGTCCTGTGGATTGCCGCCCGCATTCATGAAGCCGTCCCCTGCGCCGATCACCCGCGCGCCATCTCCTGCACATCCGTAAGCAGGAGCGCCAGTTTGAAACGACCGGGCAGCACACCGACACGAGCGTTCCGTGCTCACCAGAGCAGGGCGACACTGATTGTGGGATGCCGGTCGAACGTATGTTACTCGCAGGTAAAATCACACGTCGTCTCTCCATACGATTGCATAATCTCCTGATATGCCGCTTCGTAAGGCAGCGGGCAGCGCATAACAGCATCGATAAACACCTGCGGCGGTCGATAGTTGTGATCTGTAACGTAGTGGTAGATCATGACCGGTGCGACATAGACAATGTTTCCGTCGAGGATCCAGATTTCGCCATTGTCGTTGGTCACCTCCTTGCTCCCATATTTCAGAAAGATGCGATACTTCCCGCAAAAATCACATTCGTGGAAGCCAAGCATCGGGGTGTGAATGCCACGCGCGCAATGCTCGCGCAAACGCTCCTGAAATGCTACCGGCGTCGAACCAACCGGATAAGGAAACTGCGAGTCGAGCCAGCCGATCGCTAGGAAGGTGTACCCCGGCAGATTGTACGTAAAGGCAGTGTAAGGCTCCAGATCGGCATAGTACATGGATATTCCTCCAGTATCGACAGGTTGTATGTCCATCAGGATAGCCGCCCCCGAACGGTTGGAATGACCGCGTCTTCAGTTCACCCTCCAGCTTCGTACAATCAAAACCTCATCGACTGCGCCCCGAACCGATGACAATGACCGCGTCTCCAGTTCAACATTGCTGATGAAAGTTCAGGTACAGGAGCAGGACTCTGCTCCTGTACCGTCTGCCTGATTGTTTAGTAGCGAGAGCGTGGGGTAAAAGTGAGCCAGACGCCGCCGCTAACTGGCTCAAACGTATCTGCGTGAATGCGCTCATTTGCCGCCAGCACAACGGTTCCCAGCAGATCTGAAAGTTGCTGTGCCAGCGAGTTTGGTCCGTATCCCACCCAGCACATGAGCAGCCGCACAGGTTGTCCCAGGCGATACTCGTGTTGGGCGACGATGATATCGAACAACTTCTGGGCGTCGATTTTGATCGACTCGCCCCCGAATGCCGTCACACGCGGAGCAGCATACGTGTTGCCGTGCACATCGGGACGTGAACCGTGGCAGAGCAGTTCAAAGAACACTCTGTCCGTCGGTACATTCATCGCCCTACGGATGGGTTCATCCGAATAACCCAGAATGATTCGATTTGGAAGAGCCGTGGGGAATATCGGAACGCCGTGGATGATCATTGCAGTCTCCTTTTGAATGCAGGAGCGCAGAGCACACCGACGTTCCGTATGTCCCACGCGGGACACTCCAGAATGCTGGTGTGTCCCGCGCGGGGGCAAATAGACAATGGTGCAGCGCCGTGCTGCCGCGTGATGGTCGTGGCATAGCACCACACGGTAAGCGTATGTGGGCGATTTCCTCCTGATACTGGTGCGCCGCCGGGCGGCGCAGCGAATACGAGGTGACGCGCGTGGCATCGTGGCTGAACCGACCAGTGACCGACAGAGGAACGAACAGGGTATGCGGCGCATCATGCGCTATTGATGTTCTTTCTGAAGGCGTGTGCGCCACCGGTGCGTCAACGCGCATCAGAAAGCCAGATGTGGTATGGGGTTGTCAGGGTGCAATGCAGCGAGGATCTCGCTGCCGGCCCAACCGGGCCGGTGATACGAAGCCAGCCGACCATCTCGCCGGTAAGGGAGGGGATCTGGTGGGCGGGCCTGGTCTCGGCGGCCCGGACAACCGACCGCCAGTCACCAACAATTTATGACGACGACTGCTGCCGTTGCGCGCGACGCTGAAGCTCGGCGCGGCGCAGTTCGCGCGCCTCGCGGATGGTGGCGGGCACACCGTTCAACAGTTCGACATATCCTGCAACGACCCGGTAGATGACGGTGTGGGTCGCTTCCCAGCGGCGTCGGGTGTAGTCTCGCTCGGCTGCGCGCGTTTCTTCCGGCGTCATCGTCCACGCTGCGCGCTGCTTCGCGGCTGCATCAAGGTCGGCCAGCGCCTGATCGACCTCCGGTCCGTTGCGGGGCAGCGGCGCCTGTTCCAGCAATCCTTCGACAAGGACCCGATTGCCGGGGCGCAGGAGTGCCGGTGCGTCAGGATGGTTGAGCGGAATAACAACCGGAATCCCTACCGTCTCGGTGATCATGGCACGACTCGCCGTGCGTGTGCGTGGTATCTGGACACGCAGGGTTACGTGCGCCATCGGAATGCCGGGTCGTAACGGATGGCGCCGGATGCGCGCCGGGGCGGTGACTTCGCCACAGAGACGAACATCGCAGCCATCTTCGTCATCGGGGGTCACAGGACGCACCGCATCGGCGATGAGCGTCGGTACGAGTGCAGCAACGTCGAATGATTTGTTCCACTCCAGCCGGCCCTCGATCAGTAACCGGGCGCCGTGGTGGGCGTGATCGAGGAGTTCACCGCCGGGGATCTCACGCACGACCCGGATCGGCAAACGAAAGTCACCACCGAGCGGACCGATCATGCGCAGGTGGGGGCGATGGTGCAGGTTCTGGCGATTCGCGGATGGAACGTCAAGAATACCGACGGCTGCGGCGTGGTAGTTGTTGGTTTGAGAAGGCGCTTCGCTCATTGCAGGTTCCCTGTCGGTCGAATATAGCCGAATGACAGGCATAGCATAGCAACTGTCGAATAACAAGAAAAGCGCCCGAAAGTCCTTTTCTGGCGCGCCCGAACGGTAATTGCATGGTAGGATGGAAAGGGAGTGGTTCTGACGATTCTGTGATCGAGACCCGGTGATGTTGCCAACCGGTTTCTGTCTGGGAACGTTCGGCGTTTCCTATGCCAGCCTGCGCAATACTGCCCGCCTGATCGACGACCTGCGGTTCGACTCGGTCTGGCTCTGGGATCACTATGTCTCGTGGAACGACCCGCACGAGTCGGTGATCGAAGGGTTAACGGCGCTAGGTGGGATTGCTGAAGTAACGCAGCGTGTGCGCATTGGTCCGCTAGTGGCAAACAATCTCAACCGTCATCCGGGGCGGCTGGCAAAGATTGCGGCGACGCTTCAGGAGATGGCGCAGGGTCGATTCGAACTGGGGATTGGCGGCGGCGGATGGAAATCGGAGCAGGAAGCGTTCGGGATCGATCAGGGATTGCTAGACGAGCGAACGGAGCGCGTCGCCGAAGCAATTCAGGTCATCCGATTGCTCTGGAGCGGCGAACCGGTTACATTTCACGGTCGCTACTATCGTCTCACCGATGCGATCGTCGCGCCGGCGCCCGATCTGCGCCCGCCGATCATTGTTGGGGCGCGTGGAGCGCGACTCTGCCGCATCGCCGGGCGACTCGCCGATGGGTTGAACATCCAGTGGCGGGATCGCGCGCGTCTCGACGAACAGATGGCTGCTCTCGACGAAGGGCTGACAGAAGCCGGTCGTGCACGCGCCGGCTTTGATCTATCGGTGCACGCCGACTGGCGCGATCTGCAACCTGATCCGGGCGCCGCGCTCGAGCAGTGGAAAGCGTTGGGGTTCACCCGCGCGATCATCTATCTCGCCGCGCCATTTCCGGTCGATGAACTCCGTCGCATCGCGCAGGAATTGTGCTTCGTTTGAACCCGGTTGACTCACCAGATGATCAAAAAACCGCGTTCTTCACCGGTTGGCTTCTCCCAGCGTACCTCCACCGCTTCGACGCGCGCGTGCGATGGACCGCTGTAACACCAGCTGACCATCTTCTGCACCGCCGAACGTTCACCTTCAAAGACTGCTTCAACCCGTCCGTCCTCCAGGTTTCGCACCCATCCGGACACACCAACTTCACGGGCGTAGTTGCGTGCGCTGGCGCGGAAATTCACTCCCTGAACGCGGCCCGAAACGAAGACATGTGCGCGAGCCATGTCCATCATGGGTTGAGTTCCTCCGCCTGTGCGGTAGCAATGAATATGACCCGTTCCGCAATATTGGTCGTGCGATCGGCAAAACGCTCGAGCACATGCGCGGTATCGATCAGGAGCAGCGCGCAGTCGAGTTTGCGCGGATCCTGGCGCGCGGTGTCCTTCAACATCTCGATGACACGGTCTTCCAGGTCATCAATCTCCTGATCTTTTTCACCGAGTGAGCGCGCCAGCGTCACATCGAGTTGCACAAAGGCATCCAGGCAGGTGTGCAGCATGGTTTGAACCAGCGTCCCCAGGCGGTAGAGTTCTTTCGGAACTTCGATAAGTGATGGGGTTTGCAGGCTACGCTCGACTTTTTTGGCGATGCCCTTGGCATAATCGGCAGCGCGCTCAAGTTCGCCAGCAATGGCAATGGCTGCCAACAGACTACGCAGATCGGTAGCGACCGGTTGTTGGGTAGCGATCAACTGGAACACTCGCTCGTCGATAGCATTGCGTGCAGTGTCAATCTCACGATCACGCGCTACAATCTCGCGCGCCAGTTCAGTGTCGAGTCGATCCAGCGCTTTGATGGCGTCAGCAAGTTGATGTTCGACGCGACTCCCCATGCGGAGAAGGTCGTCGTGCACCGATTGCAGTTGCTTGAGGTAATGTTCCCGCATTGTGTTCTCACTTTCGCGCGCTCCAACCCGCGCCGACTCTATTTATGCTTCATTACAGAGACAACGCAGCGTTCTGCCATTTTCCAGGAAGATTGCGACGCTCTACCGGCTCGCAACAACAACGGGTACACGCTGCCACTGCGGGCGCCACGCAGCGTTTTTCCAGATCCGGCAGGCGCGGCCGCCGGGTATGATCAACATTGTCAGGATGCTGATCGCTGCTGCCTGATCTTTTCGATGCCTCGTATGATAGCGGATATTGTACACCAGTTGTGCTAAAAATGTGTTAAGAAGCGGTAATATCCTGTGGTAGTGAAGCCAGCGATGGACGGCGCTGTGAATGAACATTCATTATGACTGCGCGTCGTAGCGTTATCTCTGAATCATCATTGCAGGCGTGCCAGGCGTGCTGATCGCTGCGTTGGGCAAAAACCGACGGATCTGTCGTCTGGGATCATGGCATTCTAATGAGCATACAGATGCGCATATCCACATACCGAACGCTGGCGGCAATTTCATCGTCCAGCCTGCTCTGCAATGCGTGAGTCGTAAACCGATGACACAACTCATTCATCTTTGCGACGTACACTGACAGTGTTTCCAGAAGGTGTTGCACATATCTATCGGGCAGTAGATTCGGTTCTGCATTGCTGAGAGGCGGACGATGGCGGTCAAATCTCCAACTGCCGACAACTATGAGAGCGAAGCGCACATCATTGCGCGCGCAAAAGCTGGCGATGCCGACGCGATCGGGCAATTGTACGAACGGTATGCTCCGCAGGTGCATCGTTACATTGCTTCCCGCTTGGGCGATCCCGTCCTTGCCGAGGATGTATGCAGCGAGGTGTTCGTCAAGATGCTGGAAGGACTGGAGCGCTACGAAGATCGCGGCTGGCCCTTCTCTGCCTGGCTCTACCGCATTGCCTACGCGCGCACAATGGACATGCTCCGCCAGGCGCGTCGGCGGCCATCCGTTCCGCTCGATGAAAGTGCGCCTCAGGCACTCGACCCCCCCGATGAAGCGGTTATCTCACGGATCGCCTACCATGAACTCCAGAGCGTCATGCGCATCCTGACCCGTGACCAGCGCCTTGTGTTGCGTCTGCGGTTCGATGAGGATCGCTCACTCGCTGAGATTGCCGAGTCGCTTGGACGCACAGTTGGTTCGGTAAAAGCGCTCCAGCACCGCGGGCTGGCGCGCCTTGCCGAGGCGCTTGCCGACCACCCGGTGCATCACCCGATCGTTGCATCATAGTTGCGTTCCAATCCCTGACTCTATCATCGCCCAACGCCTGCACGTTCGCAGCCACACCGCTTTTATGCAACATCCGGCTTGACGCCCCTTCTATCGCCCGCGTATAATGTCCTGAAAGGTTTATTCCGGCGATGGAAGCGTATGGATCGTAAAACATTCGAATCGATCGTTATCGAGGCGCTGGACTCGCTGCCGCCCGAATTTGCCCGCTATCTCTCGAATGTCGAAGTGCGGATCGAAGCGCGCCCCAACCGGGGGCAGCGCCGCGCACTGGGTTTGCGTCCCTGGCAAACGATCTATGGTCTGTATGAAGGGGTACCGCTGACGGAGCGCGCCCACGGCGATCCGCTGCTCCCGGATGTCATCACGATCTTTCAGACGCCGCTGGTGCGTGATTTTCCCTCGCGCGATGCGCTGCGCGAAGAGGTGCAGCGCACGGTGCTGCACGAAATCGCCCACTTTTTCGGCATCAGCGATGAGCGATTGCACGAATTGGATGCCTACTGAGAACGTATGGACGCTTGTTGAGCGAGCGCCATTCGCCATTGTTCAATCATGCGACACGTTTTCTCATCACCGTTGTTTGTGTCGATCTACGCTGTGTCGTTGATCGTCTGGGCATTGCTGGTTGTCGATACTGTCGGTCTTGCCATGCGCGCGACAGAACCGCCTGTGTTTCCAATCCCAACGCTCCCGTCGGTCACGCCGGTTGCAGCAACGCCTACGCCGGTGCCGGCGATCATCCCGTCGGTACAGGTAGAGAGAACGGCTCCGCCGGCGTCTGCGCTTCCCGAAGAAGGTGGGTGGTTTCATCCGAAAACGGGGCGTTATATTGCGGCATGGCTCCCCGACTCGTTCGGATCTGAAAATCGTGAGTCGTTCGAGGCGAACGCCGATATTCTCGACGAGATCAGCCCGTTCTGGTACTCACCATCGCTGGCCGGCACGCTACGCTTTGGGCGCGAGGCGCGCGACCGCACGCTGATCGAACTGGCGCGCAGTAAGAATGTGCTGGTTATTCCTACCGTGCACAATGTCGTTACCGGTGAAGACCCAGTGCCGGGTATTCTGCGCAATCCGCGCCTGCGGTCGTACCACGTGCAACAGATTGTCGATGAAGTGCTTACCTATGAGTATGATGGGATTGATATCGATTATGAGTCGCTCAGCAGTAATCTGCGTGATGACTACAGCGCATTCATCGTCGAACTTGCCGATGCGCTCCACGCCCATGGCAAACTGTTGACCGTCGCCGTGCACGCCAAAGATTGCGATTACTGCGGGCTGGGAGGATTTCAGGATTGGGCAGTCATTGGTCAGGTTGTTGACCGGTTGCGAATCATGACCTACGACTACCACTGGCGCGGCGGCGGTCCCGGTCCGGTTGCGCCGGTCTACTGGGTGGAACGTGTCGCCCGCTATGCGGTGACGGTTGTGGACCCGGCGAAGGTTATCATCGGCGTGCCGTTCTACGGGTACAACTGGCCCCGCGACGGCGGCAATGCGCGTGGGCAAACGTGGACGATGATCAACGAGATTATTCAGACGTATCGCCTGTCAGTCAACCTGATGGAGAGCAACCAGAACGGTCTAGTGCAGGAGAACTGGATCACCTACAGTTCACGCGAGGAAGGGCGGCGTGAGGTCTGGTTCGCCACAAGCAGCGGGTTGGACGCGAAACTGCGTCTGGTGCAGGAACTCGACCTGGCAGGTATTGCGATCTGGCGGCTCGGCGGCGAAGACCCACGCAACTGGGAGGTCATCCGCGGTCGCCTGCTGCAGGACCCGTATGAATCGCAGCGTGTGTTGAGTCGGTTATTGCCGGAGCATTGATGGTCAAAACAGAGATCAAGGCCAATCAGCTCGAGGCGGCGCAGCTCTTTGTGCGTGGGGTGGCGGCGGCGCGCGGCGGGCAACGCCGCCTGGCGGCAGTGCTGCTGGCGCGTGTCGTTCAACTCGATCCGCAGCACGAGATGGGATGGTTGTGGCTCGCCGGCGTTCTCGACGATCCGAAAGAGATCGCGTTCTGTCTGCGTTCGGTGCTGGCGATCAACCCGCAGAACGAGCGCGCCCGGCGCGGACTGGCGTGGCTGGAGAGTCGTCAGTTGCTGCGCGATGGCGACACCGAGATTACGGCGTCATTTGCACGTGCCGCGCCCAATGGCATGGAAGAATCCGTCTCGAACGGCCACAACGGCGCCGTCGTTGCTTCACCACGGTCAGTGTGGCGCACACGGTTGATCGGCATTCTGTTTCCGGCGCGTGAGCCATCGCGGGATCACACCGATTCCTGGTGGGTCGGATGGCGTCTCTCGCGCCAGGAGATGAGTCGGGCGCGTGTGTTACTCTGGAGTATGCCGGTTTTGCTGCTGGTATTCACACTCGCCCTCAATTATGCGCTTCGTGCCGCAGTGGAACGAAACCAGGCGCTCATTCAGGCGGAGTTGACGCAGCGAGTGATGGCCGCCGGAGAAGAGGCGCCGCTAATGTTTGATGAACCGGTCGTTGCTGTTCCGGAGCTGCTCGAAACCACGCTGGCGGAGGAACGCAATGCCGCAACCCTGACGTACCTCAGTCATCTGGAAGCGCCACGCGCTCGTTTGCGCGGTGCGATCGAGTCGTATCGCAACGCCACGAGTCGACCCGGTGGCTCGTCGATTATCCACGCGACCTCGGCGCAGCGCCTGCGGGATGAGATCGAGCAGGCATACGCAGCAATTGCAGCAATGCAACCACCCGATGCACTTGTCGAAGCGCATGCGCTCTACCTGCAAGGGCTCGAACTCGAACTGATGGCGCTCGACCATATGCTGGCGTTCTACAGCAGTTTTCGCGCCGAAGACGCCAATCGCGCCGCGCTTGCCATGGCGGAAGCTGCGCGTCGCCTCGATCAGGCGCGCCAGGCATTCGACCAGCAGCAGGCAGAACTCTCGGTAGAGGCGCCGCTGCCCCATACAGCCAGATGATGGTCGTGCGTCTCACGCCGGTCGCGGTTGGGCATCGCGTCGCCACGCGGCGCAATGACCCTTTGTGATTTCAGAACAGCCTCAGTTGTTCATCCTTCTTCGGATGAATGGCAGTTACCTTACAAATGTTCCACCTCGTAAGAAAAGCCAGGCAGCCTACTGATCGCCTCAGCCAGATGGCTGCGATTGCATCGCCGGCTCTCGGCTTCAAAGCACGTCAGGGCAATACGGCGATAGTATTGGAGCAGTTTCAGGATTTCTTGCTGGATGGATACTGTCGCGGGTAACATCTCACGACGATACGCCGCGAATAGTTCGTCATAGTCCTCTTGCAATTTCAGCCCTTTCCTCTGTTCCGGCGCAATACCCACTTCTGGAACATGTCGGTATTCAATTTCAACATTCCTGCACATCTTTTCCAGTTGACACCTGCTGAAACCCGGCTTCATGCTCACAGGATTGTTGCGAACATCGACCAGAACCCTGATGCCATGTCTGATCAGGGCGTTGAGATAATTTTCTAGCGAGCGCCCTTCATAGCCGATAGTAAACAACACCGTTTGCTGTTCCGTGTTTTTGTGCTGCTCTACTCGTTTCTGTGCTTCCTTATCGAGAACTTCATACAGGAGTTTGCTGCGTGTGGCATAGTGGGAATATTGCTCGTACACGTCTTTCAGCAGTTCATTTCTGCTTTTCGTGCGATACTTCCGCCATAGTTCACGAATGATCCGGATATCATTCACATTGATACCGTTCAGGCTATTCTGTGTTCGCACAAGGGTGATTGTATTTTCATCCTCCTTGAGAAACTCTCTTGCGCACAACGCATTGATGTCTCACTGAGCGGTGAACGAATAGCCGCCGTAGTGATAAGGGATAAATTCATAGATCGGTTTCTCCTGTCGCTGGCTCAACAAGAAAAGCATTTTCTGCAGGTGTAGCTTACCTATGGTCCTGCCAAACACGTCTATCAATGCCAAAATTATTTTTCGACGATATAGCATGGTTCTTATCCGGCACAGGTCTCGGCTTTCGGTCTGGCGTGCCCGGCGATGAGAGATTGGGAGGGTATCCATAGCATGTTTTTTCTATTGTAGCACACCTCAGCACTTTTTCCAGCCGCACCTGCGTCGGCACCGCCACTGCCGGTAACAGCCGATCGCCGCCAGTGCGGTTGGAATGCTCTGTGTCCAGATGTCTCGGTGCAACAGAGATGCTGCGCTACAGAAACGTTTCAGCAGTCCCCGGCTCTTAATGGCGAACTCGTCACTTCACTTGTGCTATAGTGTATCTATAGGGAGAGTGTGATGCGAAAGATTACTGTGGGCACACGCGAACTCAAGAACCGGCTGAGCGAGTACCTGCGCCGCGTTAAGGCCGGGGAAACGATCGTCGTCACCGAGCGCGGCAAACCGGTTGGGCAACTTGTCCCCATCCAGCCCTCGCTCACGGCGCGGGTGGCCAGACTCGCCCAAAGCGGAGTCGTGGAATGAGGTCTTTCACCCGCTGCTGGTACGGATAGAGTTGCATAGAATCCTGACCCGCTCAATCTGATAGAACTCAATTTCCAATCAACTCAGTACACACAGACCTGCCACCGACCCATCATAAAGAAAAGCCAGGCGAAGGTTAGCCCCTCGCCTGGCCCATTCCTCTACCCGATCACCTGCATGCACGGTTCTGTTCACATGTACTGGTGCAGCGATCCGAGCACAGGGCGTGCTTGTTGGAGAGACATGCTGCGCCTCAGTACATCGACCGCAGCACGCCGACGACACGCCCCTGAATGTGAACGCGCGCCGCATCGACATAGATCGGTTCCATCGTAACGTTGGCGGGTTGCAAACGCACTTTATCGCCCTCACGGTAGAACCGTTTGAGCGTCACAGCGTTATCGTCCTCAATGCGTACTGCAACCATCTGACCGTTGTCGGCGGTCTCCTGATAGCGCATCAACACGATATCGCCGTCGTCGATCAGCGCATCGATCATCGAATGACCGCGCACTTTCAGCGCATAGACATCCTGCAATTTCTCAGGTGGCGCCACATCGGCAGGCACCTCAATCATCTCGACGGCGGCAGTGCTTGTATCTTCCGGATCGGGCAGCGGCTGACCGGCAGTAATGACGCCCAGAAGCGGCACACGACCACCCAGTGCGCGACTCATGGGTACTGGCATCAGGTTCTTGATCTTGATGCCACGCGATACCCTGCCATCGCGATCGATCAGACCCTTGCTCTCCAGAGCGCGGAGATTGTAGGCGACAACCGAGGTCGAGGAAATGCGCAGACCATCCTGTATTTCACGGATGGAGGGCGGATAGCCATGCTCCTGGGTAAACTCTTCGATGAAGCCAAGAATATCGCGCTGCCGCGCTGAGAGTTGATCTGATGACCGCATACGTTTTGCCCTTTCATCTGGCGCTGTTCCACAGAACCGCAAGCCTGTTCGATAGAACTTTTGTAGTATATTCATTATGACATAACACACCTGTTCTTGTCAAGCCCATATTTTCTACTTTTCTCCTCTGCTGCGCCCGGTTTGCATCTCGTCGCGTGGTATAGTACAATGCGCAACTTGGAGCTACCGGGCAATGCCCTTAGCTTGAGGCGAAGGTATTTGCAATACGATAAGGAGCATCGCATTCAGTATGTCGGAAAAATTCACATTATCACTCGAACCACGCTCGGTTTTGGGCAAGAAGGTCAAACGGCTGCGACGCAGCGGCATCCTGCCGGCGACGGTCTATGGAAAGAGTGTCGAACCGATTGCCGTGCAGGTCGATGCACGCACGTTCCAGGCGATCTATCGCCAGGCCGGGCGCACCTCGCTGATTGAACTGCACATTGCCGGTCATCCGCCGCTCGCAGCGTTCATCCATGCGTTGCAGCGCCATCCAGTGACGCGCGATATTATCCACACGGATTTCCGCGCCGTCGACCTGCGCCAGGAAGTGGAGGTGGCCGTTCCGCTGCATATCGAAGGGGAGTCGCCGCTCGTTGAAAGTGGCGAGGCAGTGCTGAACCAGGTGTTGAGCGCCGTCGAAATCCGCGCACTGCCAACCAATATCCCTGCTCATATCACAGTCGATATCAGTGCGCTCGATTCGTTCGACAAGAGTATTCACGTGCGCGACCTGACGCTGCCACCCGGCGTAACACTCGTGACCTCCGGCGATGAACTGGTGGTTGGTCTTGCGCACACGCGCACTGTCGAAAGCGAAGAAGCAGAAGCGGCAGCCGAAACACCGGCTGAGCCGGAACTGGTGCGTGAACGCCGCGAGTCGAAGGAAGAGGAAGAAGAGTAGTTTTCTTTGCTTCCGAAATCAAAAAACCCTCGCAGCTGCGAGGGTTTTTTGTTGACCCTGGGCATCACCGTGGATGGTTTATCGTGCCACCTCAACGGTGATGCCCTTACGCTTATTACTCATGGGCATCACCTCCTTTGCGCCTGAACGGCAATTTTGAAGGATTGATACTGCAAATATACCGAAAATCGCTTCGCCTGTCAAGCGCCAGTTCCAGATGTACTACGGGGTCGCCAGTGTCGGGGTTGCGGGCACAGGTGTTTGATCCGCCGTCCCCGCAATGATGGTCGGCGTTGCCCGCAGTGATGGCGCTGTGTCTACCAGCGAGGGAATGATCAACGGTTGCCCGACCTGCAACGAGTCAGGATCGGTCAGACCGTTGGCAGCCATAATCTCGGCAACTGTCGTACCAAATGCGATTGCCAGTTCACTCAGGGTATCGCCCGGCTGAACGATGTAGAGTCCGGCTGGCGTCGGCGAGGGAAGAAGCAATGTTGCATATGCAGTCGCGGTGGCATCCACATCTAGCGTCGGCGCGGGAGTAATCTCAAGAATAACCGGCGCCGTCGGGCGTGGGGTTGTCAGTTGTGGCGGCGCAGGGAGCGTGCACGCCGTCAACCATGCCGTCAGGACCAGAAGCAAGATGATGCGGATCATACGGATACCCGTCAGCCACGATGTCATCACAGATGTGCAACCTTGACGCACGTCGGGGAGCGTGCTATCCTCAGCAGCGCGTCGGAGATGGGAGAGAGGAGTATGTGTGTCGTCTCGCTCTCCCCCATGGGTGTTCGGAGTACGTCGGATCAGTACTTATTTCTTCTTCTTTGCCGTTGCCTGTTTTTTCTGCTTGCTGACGTTTTTTGGACTTTTGTCTCCCACACATGGCTCCTTTCTGCGTCACAGCGCCACTGCTGACGATACCTGCCATTATAGCACGAGGTTATTCATGCGTGCTCGTCTCCAACCACAGATACGCCGCCTATTGATGATGCGCAGCGACCCCGATAATCCTGATGAAGTGCCGGGTGTGCTCAACCCGGCTGCTGCACGCGTACCCGATGGAACGCTCTTTCTCCTCCCGCGCGTTGTTGCAGCAGGCAATTATTCACCCATCAGGATCGCGCGCGCTATCTTCACGGTTTGGTCCGCTGCTGTTTGTGTTCGATCTGGGTCAGCGGATCGATTTCAATCTGTACGATAACGCGACGTCGTACCTAAAGTCGTCTTTCCAACTGCCGTCGATCTGCACGCGGAAGGGACGTTCGATGTGTACTATGGTATGGCGTATGCTGCTATCGGCGTGGCTCGTCTCGAATTGCGACGGTCAGATGCCGCAGTATGAGCGTTGCCACGTCTGACGCTGGGAAGATACTATGCGGATCGCGCTCGACCTGCGTTTCGTCAATGATCATTTTCCGGGGATCGGACGCTATGTGTTCAGCCTGGCGTCGGCGCTGGTCGCCCTGGACGCGCCGCACGAGTTTGTGCTCCTCTCTACGTCGGAGGCGCAGCGTCGCGCTTCCGCATATCCCGATCTCTTTACCACCGCAAATACGCGCTACAACCTGGTGCATCTGCTGCAAGCGTCACGGGTGTGGGTACTCGCCGCTCCGCCGCCCTTCAGTGTCGCCGGACAGGTCGCGCTCCCCGCATTGCTGCGACAGGCGCGCGTCGATCTCTATCATTCACCCTACTATCTCTTTCCATATGTCGGTCTCCCGTGCCCTGTCGTCGTGACGCTCTACGACATCATTCCGCGCCTCTTCCCCCGTGAGTCGTCGCTGCGCGCGCGTATGTTCTTCGATCTCTCGACCTTGCTGGCGCTGCGGTCGGCGCAACGGGTCATCACACTGTCACGCTGCGCACGCGATGATATTGCCCGCGCATACCGTGTGTCGCCCGCGCGCATCGATGTGGTATACGGCGCTGCCGATGAACGCTTCCGTCCTGCTGACCCGGCAATTGTGGCAGAGGTGAAAACACGCTATCGCCTGCCGGATCGTTACGTGCTCTGTGTGGCATCCGACAAGCCGCACAAAAACGTTGGTACACTGGTAGAGGCATGGCGCATCTCGACTTCTGGACGTTGCGCGACAGCGCCCTTGCTCGTGCTTGCCGGTCACCGCGACCGTGGAGTGTTATCCTTCGACCATCCCGCCATCCGTGATGTGGGGGCAGTTGCAGAAGCCGATCTTCCTGCCCTGTACAGTGGTGCGCTGGTCTTTGTCTATCCGTCGCGCTACGAAGGGTTCGGCCTGCCGCCGCTAGAAGCGATGGCTTGCGGCGCAGCGGTGATCTGTAGCCGCGCTGGAAGTCTGCCGGAGGTGGTTGGCGACGCAGCGTTGCCGATCGATCCCGATGATCCGAGGGTGCTTGCATCGGCTATCGACCGCGTCCTTGCCGATCCGGCGCTGCGTGCGGCGTTGAGCGACGCCGGACGCCGGCGCGCCGCAGCGTTCTCCTGGCGACGCGCCGCCGCGGAGACACTGGCAGTCTATGCGCGCGCCGGGCGCTAAAGGTTGAAGAAAATGTGCAGATGGCGCCGCCGATGCTCTGGGGCGCTGTGGTATGGTGCAGATCGAAGAAATCTGGTGTGACAACGCGCCGGTTGACCCTCACCCCCCTGCCCCTCTCCCGCGACGCGGGAGAGGGGAGACCAGCGCCACGCGCTGGAGCGTCTCGATGCGGTGAAAGGTGCGTCGAGCCATATGTTCTGTCCGACCTTGAACTGCTCACCAGGGGAGCAGGGGAGAGGCAAGGCGCTCAGATGGCTGCACCAGGCAGTAGAAGCGCAGGAAGCGCCGGGAAGAGCAGATTGTCGCCTCTGCGCCCCTGTGATACTGCCGTTTACCTGCTGCACCGCGCACAGAGCGGCTGGCGACGATAGGGTTCACCGACGCTACAAGCGGTGAAAGAGAACACGGGAGCGGACGCAACGCGACGGCGCAGGTGTATGGGTCACATCCGGTACAAACGGAGAGCGAGGAGCGCAGGCGATACGAAATACAGGCGATTCCTGCCAGACAGCCAGCCGAACGGAACGCAGGCCGCGCCCTCTGCATTGGCTTTCATCTGGCAGTTTCTCACAGCGCGATACAGGAGAAGGATCACTATGTCTATCGCTGATCTGCGGAAAGAATACACCCTGCGCGGGTTGAGCGAATCCGACATCGCCCCCGACCCGCTGCACCAGTTTCAGCACTGGTTCGATCAGGCGCTCAACGCCGGTTTGATCGAACCGAATGCTATGACCCTGGCAACCGCGACCCCCGAAGGTAAACCATCAGCGCGGATGGTGCTGCTCAAAGGGGTGGATGCTGGTGGGTTCGTTTTTTTCACCAACTACGAGAGCCGGAAGGGAATAGAACTGACGACGAACCCGTGGGCGGCGCTGGTGTTCTACTGGCCCGAACTGGAGCGCCAGGTGCGTATCGAAGGGCGCGTCGAACGGGTCTCGTCGGAAGAGTCCGACGCCTATTTCACCTCACGACCGAATGGCAGTCGCATTGGCGCATGGGCTTCACGTCAGAGCACCGTCATCAGCAGTCGCGCCGAACTGGAACAGCGTGTCGCCGAACTTGCGGCGCTCTATGCCGACCGCGACATTCCGCGTCCGCCATACTGGGGCGGATTCCGGGTCATTCCCGATATGATCGAGTTCTGGCAGGGGCGTCCCAACCGCCTGCATGATCGCCTGCGCTACCGACGCACCAACGATGGATGGATCATCGAACGATTATCACCATAACACCAGAGGAGACCAATGAACCCAATCCTTGCACATCTCGGCTTCCAACCCGACGATCGGGTCGTCATCATCCACGCTGACGATCTCGGTATATGTCACGCGACCATTCCCGCTGTTGCGGAACTTTTCGACGCCGGGCTGGTCTCATCGGCGGCAACGATGGTTCCCTGCCCCTGGTTCCCGGCAGTCGCCGCGTATGCCCGTACCGCCCCAAACGCCGACATCGGTGTCCACACGACGTTAACCTGCGAATGGGATGCCTATCGATGGGGTCCGCTCAGCACACGTGAACCGGCATCCGGGTTGCTAGATGATGAGGGGTACTTCCATCGCACGACTGCAGCGGTTCAGGAGCGCGCCGACCCGGTCGCAGTGGCGGCGGAACTGAACGCTCAGATCGATAAGGCGCTTGCAAGTGGCATCGATGTGACCCATATCGACTCGCATATGGGGTCGGCATTTGCTCCGCATATGCTGCCAGTATACCTCGCCGCAGCCGCGCGCGCGCGTGTGCCGCCGCTCGTACCGCGCCTGAGTGAGGCGCGTATGCATGAGCATGGCATGCCGAAGGAGATGATCGCTTTTGCGCGTGAGACGGCGCGCCATCTAGAAGCGCAGGGGGTGATGATGGTCGATGACCTGATCGGCATGCCGCTCGATCGGCATGAAGACCGGATCGAGACAGCAAAACAGGTGCTCAGCACGGTGAAGCCGGGGCTGACATACCTGATCATCCACCCGGCGATCGATACGCCGGAACTGCGCGCCATTGCCGGCGACTGGCGCGCCCGCGTTGCCGATTACCATGCGTTTTGCAGCGCCGAACTGCGCACATGGGTCCGTGAGCAGGGTATTCAGGTCATCGGCTGGCGCCCGATACGCAACGCACTGCGCGGTGCGTGATCGTCTACTGGTGGAAGTGGCGCGGAAGGGTTGTTCCTTCCACGCTACACCTTCCCCTTCTTTCAGTGCCGAAGCGGTTTACGTCGGTCAGAGGCGTATTAGAAGGTAAAAATGGAGTCACTCGCCGGTTATATCCTGTCTGGCATCTCAACCCCGAGTTCGCGCAGCTTTGCCAGAACTGCTTCACGTACAGCGCGTTCGGCTTCCGCCTCTGTCGGGGCAATGCGACCGTCAGGGAGCATGAGGTGGAGCAGGGCGCCATCGGGCACGAGCCAGCATTCCAGTTCATCGCTCCAGACACGCCCCTGAGCATCAGCACTGCATTCCACGATGTGGTCGCCTGTGCAGCTCCAGACCCGTAGCCGCCTCATTTCGGCGGGCCGGTATGGCGGATCGTTCGGATCATAAGCGATATACTCACGAACCTCTAAATCTGCATATCTGGCCGGTTTCTTGGAGATATCCGCTTGCCACGTTTCTTCAGAACTGAACTCAAAAACGACCTGAGGCGGAGGACGATTTGCCTCGTATAATCTCCAGCAGCGAAACTCACGCGATACCGGGTTAGGTATGCTGATTCCTTTGAATACCGCAATATCGGGCGCCATTGGATATTCGTAGCGACGACGATGACGATAGGTGTTGAGATTACTGACAATAAAGCAAGATTGAGCGCGGAACAGGTAGGTCAGGACACTGAGCAGGTATTCGTAATGGCTTTTTTACTTGCATCGAACCGCTCCTTCCCGATAGGAGATCATTCACCGGTCTGGTTCCGGTTCTTTTTGTGCGCTGTGCCAGAGCGCTGCATCCGCCCGCGCACATAACCGCCACGGAATGCCAGCGCCAGGAGGAATGCCAGCAGGATAACGATAATCAACGCCTCGCCCCAACCAATTGTCATGATACGTCTTTCCAGCGCGGTTGTTCGTTCTGGCGGAGCGCGGGAAACCTCACGCACCCCGCCCGACAACCTGCGGGTATTCCGGAACGATTACAACCGGCAGCTACCGAGGTGAATACTATCACGCGCCTGTCTGCGGCGCAACAGGGCGGGGGCCGTTGTTCGGGCGCGCTGCATACTGCTCCATTAACTCTATCGACTCGCGCGCGCGCCAGCAGGCAACGAAATGTCCATCGCCGTAATCCTGGAAGGGCGGTTCTTCGACTTTGCAGCGTTCGATGGCAACCGGGCAACGGGTGTGGAAATGGCAACCCAGCGGCGGATTGAACGGACTGGGGACATCACCCTCCAGAATGATGCGCTGCCGTTTGCGCTCGACCGTCGGATCGGGGATCGGCGCTGCCGACAGAAGCGCCTGGGTATAGGGATGCATCGGCATGGAGTAGAGTTTTTTCCCCTCTGCCAGTTCGACCACCTTCCCCAGATACATCACCGCCACACGGTCGCTGATATGCTTGACGACCGCCAGGCCATGCGCTATGAACAGGTAGGTCAACCCAAGGCGATGTTGCAGGTCTTCGAGCAGATTGAGCACTTGCGCCTGGATCGACACATCGAGCGCCGACACCGGCTCATCACATACGACAAACTCCGGTTCGACCGCCAGCGCGCGTGCGATGCCGATACGTTGACGCTGACCGCCAGAAAACTCGTGGGGATAGCGATTGATAAAATAGGGGTTAAGACCGACAAGTTCGAGCAGTTCCTGCACGCGCTCGCGGATGGCGGCCTTCCCCTGGCGCAGATTATGGACGGCTATCGGCTCGCCGATGATGTCTCCCACCGTCATACGTGGATTGAGCGAGGCATACGGGTCCTGGAAGATCATCTGCACCTTGCGCCGCATCCGGCGCAACTCTTCCCCTTGCAGGCGGGTCAGATCGGTTCCCTGGAACAGCACCTCGCCGGCGGTTGGCTTGTAGAGTTGCAGAATGGCGCGACCGGTGGTAGATTTGCCGCACCCGCTTTCCCCCACCAGCCCCAGCGTTTCTCCCCGCCTGATCGAGAATGTCACGCCATCGACGGCTTTGACATAGCCGACAGTGCGCTTGATAATCGCCCCTTTCGTCACGGGAAAGTGCATCTTCAGGTTCCGCACCTGGATCAGATCGGTCGACGTGGCGCTCATACTTCTACCCTCTCACCTGCTCATCATCGAATCACTATGCTGGCACCTCGCCGCCGGTTGTGGGGAGCGGCGTCTCGAGCGTAATATCGAACAGACAGGCGGCTTTATGACCTGGAACCACCTCGCGCAACGGCGGAACCTGCTGATCGCAGGCGCCGGGAATGAAATAGTCGCAGCGCGGACTGAAGGGACAGATCTGCGGCAGGTTGATCAGATCGGGCGGCAACCCGCGGATAGGGGTCAACGTTCGCCCTTCCGCCTCATCGAGACGCGGGATCGAACGCAGCAGACCAATCGTATATGGCATGCGGGGACGGGCAAAGATCTCTTCGGTGGGACCCTCCTCCACCACTTGCCCGGCATACATCACGATCACCCGGTCTGCCATGCCGGCGACAACGCCGAGATCATGGGTGATGATGATCACTGCTGTGCCGAGCTCGTGCTGCAACCGCTGGATGAGTTCGAGAATCTGCGCCTGGATCGTCACGTCGAGCGCTGTTGTCGGCTCATCGGCGATCAGCAACTCCGGGTTGCACGAAAGCGCCATTGCGATCATCACGCGCTGGCGCATCCCGCCGGAGAACTGATGCGGGTAGTCATCGAGACGCCGCGCAGCACCCGGAATGCCGACCATCTGCAACAGTTCGACCGCCCGGTTGCGCGCCTCTTTGGGCGACAGTTTCATGTGCAGCTCGAGCGACTCGGTGATCTGACGCCCGATGGTCAACACCGGATTAAGCGAGGTCATCGGGTCCTGGAAGATCATGGCGATCCGGTTGCCGCGGATGTGGCGCATTTCCTCTTCGGTGTAGTCGAGCAGGTTATCGCCATCGAAGATGATCTGCCCACCGACGATCTTTCCCGGTGGATTGGGAATGAGGCGCATGATCGAGAGTGAGGTGACACTCTTCCCTGAACCGCTCTCGCCGACGATGCCGAGAGTCTCACCGCGATCGACATGGAACGAAACATTGTTGACGGCTCTGACAATCCCATCCTGGGTCTTGAAATGAGTCTCGAGATTCTTGACGACGAGCAGCGGTTGCGACATAGGCGATCTCCTTTTAGGGTGAAACCTCGTGTGCAAAATGGCAGGCTGACCAGTGACCGGGAGCTCTTTCCTCGAATACCGGTTCGACTTCGCGACAGATGTCGCGTGCCATCCAGCAGCGCGGATGAAACCGGCACCCCTTTGGCGGATTGATCGGACTCGGCACATCCCCCTGGAGAATGATCCGCTCGCGGCGAACGGTCGGATTCGGGATGGGAATGGCGGAAATCAGTGCTTTGGTGTACGGATGGAGCGGACGACGGAAGAGTTCCATCCGGTCGGCCAGTTCGACCATCTTTCCCAGGTACATCACACCCACCCGGTTGCTGATATGCTCGACGACACTGAGATTGTGCGCGATGAAGAGGTAGGTGAGACCAAACTCCTGCTGCAAATTGCGCAACAGGTTAAGCACCTGCGACTGGATCGACACGTCGAGCGCCGACACCGGTTCATCGCACACGATCAGTTTTGGATTCATCACCAGCGCGCGGGCAATCCCGATCCGCTGGCGCTGACCGCCGGAGAACTCGTGCGGAAAACGTTCCATATGGCTGGGATGCATACCGACCTTCGCCAGCACCTCACGCACGCGCTCGATGCGCTCGGCTCTGCTACCGATGCCATGGATCGTTAACCCTTCTGCCACACTCTCGCCGATCGTCATCCGTGGATCGAGGGAGGCATACGGGTCCTGGAAGACGATCTGCATATCACGGCGCAGCGCCTTCAATTGACTGCCGGAGGCGGCAAGCACATCCTTGCCATCGAAGATCACCTCGCCATCGGTTGCCTTCTCCAGCCGCAGGATCGTGCGTCCGGTCGTCGTTTTGCCGCATCCGCTCTCACCGACTAGACCCAGGGTTTCGCCGCGTTTGAGGGTGAAACTGACACCATCGACGGCTCTGACGACGGCGACGGTACGCCGTAGAATGCCGCCTTTGATCGGGAAATGCTTGACCAGGTTATTGACTTCCAGCAGCGTATCGCTCGACACGCTGTGCTGCACTGCGGTTGTCATAGACATGCGTCCATCTCATCAGGAAGTTTGGGCATCGGGAGCATACAGCCAGCACCGCACCTGCCGCCCGCCTTCGAGGTCGAACATCGGTGGCGGTTCATCGCAGCGTGCAAATCGTTTGGCACAGCGATCGGCGAAACGGCATCCGGTCGGCGGATTGATCAGGCTCGGCACAGTACCGGGAATGGTTGCCAGTTCATCGACAATATCGCCCAGCACCGGGATGGATGCCAGCAAACCCTGGGTATAGGGGTGTTTCGGTTCGGCAAAAATGCTGTACACATCGGCATACTCAACTACCTGCCCGGCGTACATCACAGCGACCGCATCCACCATTTCGGCGACCACACCCATATCGTGGGTGATCAGGATGATCGATGTATTGATCTTCTCGCGCAATTCGCGCATCAGATCGAGAATCTGCGCCTGAATCGTCACATCGAGCGCAGTTGTGGGTTCGTCGGCAATCAAGAGTTCCGGATTACAGGCCAGCGCCATGGCAATCATTACCCGCTGCGCCTGCCCGCCGGACAGCTCGTGCGGATACTGGTTGATGCGCCGTTCCGGGTCGGGCAGCCCCACGAGCGAGAGGAGCTCGACCGCACGCTGGCGCGCCTCCTCACCCCGCAGCCCCTGATGGATCTCCAGCGCTTCGATGAGTTGATCCCCTACCTTGAAGACCGGATTGAGGCAGGTGGTAGGTTGTTGAAAGATCATCGAGATACGGTTGCCACGGATATGGCGCATATCCTCTTCGCTCAGCGTGCGGATATCCGTACCATCGAAGATGATCTGCCCTTCGACAATTTTACCCGGCGGCTCCTGGATCAGGCGCATGATCGAAAGCGACGTAACACTTTTGCCACAGCCGCTTTCGCCCACGATACCGAGCGCCTCACCTCGATGCACCGTCAGATCGATCCCATCGACGGCGCGCACTACGCCGGCTTCGGTGAAGAAGTAGGTTTTCAATCCTCGCACTTCGAGGAGAACATCGCCATTGGCAGCTTTTTTGCGCGGAGTCGCAGCAGGAGCAGGAACAGATGACGTCGTCACGTTTCTCTTACTTCTCTTACAGTTTCAAGCGCGGATCAAGCGCATCGCGCAACCCATCACCAATAAAGTTGAACGCCAGCGAACAGAGAAAGATTGGCAAACCAGGGATGAGCGGCATCCACGGGTGATTGAACATATAACTAGTGGCAAACCCCATCATATTCCCCCAGGTTGGCGTCGGGTCTTGCACGCCGAAACCGAGGAAACTGATCGCCACTTCACTCACCAATGCGCCGTTAAGACCGAGTGTAAATGCCACGATCAGCGGCGGGAAGGCGTTCGGAAAGACGTGCTTGAGCAGGATCCACGCATTCGATCCACCGAGTGCGCGCGCCGACTCGATATACTGCATTTCGCGCACCTGAAGCACCATGCCGCGCATCAGACGCGCCACGCCGACCCAGCCGAGCGACGCAAGCACCAGGATCAGCAACGCCACCTGGGTTGCTTCACGGTTGGGAACCGCCATGATCCATGCGACCGGACCGATGATCCAGGACGGCAGAACGATCAGATCAGCATTCTGAATCATGATCGCACTGAGGATCAGCAGGATTGGCAGGTCGGGGATCGTCGCCACAAACTCCATAATACGACTGATCGTGTTATCGACCCAACCACCGAAGAAGCCTGCCAGCAAGCCGAGGATTGTGCCGATGATCGCCACCAGCGTTGTTACCGAAATCGCAACCATGAGCGACACCCGCGCCGCATAGATCACGCGGGTGAAGAAATCGCGCCCCAGATGATCGGTGCCGAGGATATGGAGTTGACCCGTCACCGGATCAGCACTCATTGGCGGAAGGCGGGTGCGGTTCAAGCCGATATCGTCACGCGGGAAGGGAGCAATCCAGGGCGCCAGGATCGACGCGGTAAAGATCAGGATCAAAACGGCGAGACTGACCATTGCCAGGCGGTGCCGACGGAAGCGACGGGAGACAACCGCCCACTGTCCTTCGGAGCGCGTCTGCAACCGATCGAGAGCGCCAGGCGCCGCCGGCGCTGATGTTGTCGTAGCCATGGTACGTTCTGCTCCTCACGTGAGCCGGATGCGCGGGTCAACCACTGTATACAGGATGTCAGAAATGAGATACCCGATCAGCACCAGAACGGTACTGATAAACAGGATCGCCATGGCAACTGTGTAGTCGCTACGTCCAAGCGCATCGACCAGCAAGCGCCCCATACCGGGCCAGTTGAACACCGATTCGGTAATGGCTGCGCCTGCAACCAGGGTTGGCAGCACCCCTGCAAGCAGGGTCACGAACGGGATCAGCGCATTGCGCAGCGCGTGCTTGGTAATCACAGCCCGCTCGCGCACGCCTTTGGCGCGCGCTGTACGCACATAATCCTGCCGCAACACCTCGAGCATACTGGCGCGAATGAAACGGCTCCACCCTGCGATATTGAAAAACGTCAATACGGCGCACGGCATGATAAAGCGCAGCGTTCGATCGAGCACTGAACCGGCCTGCACCGTGCCGATCCAGGGAATATCATAGTTGCGAATACCCTGTGCGCCACCCGACGGCAGGTAGGGCAACCCGGCGTCCTTTGCCAGCACCGAGAAGATCAGGATCGCCATGACTCCCATGAACAGCGTCGGTAGCGACGATCCAATGAAGGTAATGCCGGTCACGGCATAGTCGAAGCGCGAATACTGACGCACCGCCGAATAGATACCTACCGGCACGCCGATCAGGATCGCCAGTAACGTCGAAACGCCCATCAACTGCAAGGTATACGGCAGGCGGCTCATCAGCAGATCGCTGATCGGACGGTCGCGCGCAATCTGCTGCGACAGACCGAAGTCACCAAACAGAATGCCGCGACTCGTGCGACGCTCCGCCAGATCCGCCAGTGTCACCGCCCGAACGCATCCCTCTTCCACGATCTCGACGGTGCCATCCGGGTAGCGCAGGCGCACCTGACCAGGGATCGCACACCCGACGACCGTATCCGGCGAGATCAGATCTACCCCGCCGATCTGCACGGGACCGGCAGGGAAGCCGATCAACCAGCGGGTAAAGCGGACAGGCAGATGGAGGTCAAGTTCATAACGCGCTTTCAGACGCGCAATATCTTCTTCGGTCACCCGATTCTGACCAGTATTCTGCATCTGTTGCAAAAACAAAAGTGGACCGCCCGGCGCAAGGTAGAGCAACGAATAACCGAGCATCGCCGAAAGAATGGTAACAATAACCATTTGAATAAGGCGGCGGATCAGATATGTCGTCATGCCACTCTTCCCACACGAATGCCCTGAACCGGTTGATGTACAATGATATACGAATGCGCGTGCAGGGACGAATCCCCGCACGCGCCTTTTGCCCAAACCGGATTACCGGACGAACAGGTTCATATCCATATGCTCCCAGGTCGGGCTGGCATCGGTCGCGGCTTCAATCTTGCCCTCTGCCGCCGCCTTGAGCACCGTTTCTACCTCAGGACCGGCGCCGAGTGTCGCCTTCTCGAGAATGTCAACCTCACCGGTCAGCAGCGCTGCCACTGCCGCGTTGGTATCAGCGTAGAACTGAATAATGACATTCTTGACCTTCGGTTCACCGAGGACGAAGTTCGGGTTTGCCTCGAACCGCATGAACTCGCCCTTCTTCCACTCCTTCAGAATGTACGGACCATACCCCAGCGGAATTTCAGCAACCTCCGGCAGGGTTGCCCATTCTTTCGCCGGCACGTCCGCCAGTTTCCGCCCGTCCGAAAGGGTTACGTGCGACGGATAGCCGCCGTAGGGTGCGGTGAAGTAGATTGGCCACTGCACACCTGGCAGGAACTTGATGGTATAGCTGGTGTCGCTGTTGAACGTGACACCGTTGAGATTATCGTGCGACTCGCAGAAGGTGAGGCTGACAGCGCCAGACTCGGGATCGCAGGCAATCTTGACACCCAGTTCCACGTCGGCCTTCTTCAGCGGTTCGCCGTCCGACCACTTGATGCCCTGAATGAGATCGTAGGTCACAGTAAGCTGGTTCATCCTCACCGTGCCGCTCTCGTACTTGACTGTCTCGCCATCGGAGTTGATGATCTCAACACCAGGCTTGAGTTCGACGGCAGCGCCCGTCGCATCCCAGACCTTGTCACCCTCTTTGACTTCGACGACCTCATTCGTTGCCTTACCGTTCTCGATCGTCGCAAGCCCATCCTGCAGCACCGGCTGGAAATCGTAGCTGTACTGGGTGGTCAGTACGCCCTCGACCAGTTGCGCCGCCTGGCGCTGCACCGCCGCACTCTCGACCAGCGTGAACATCGAGGCCGGCTCCTGGGTGAAGCCCAGGATGATCGTGTCACCGTTGTCGGTGCGCCCCCACTCGTATGCATTCGCCGTGATATACTCGGTCGGGTCGGGTTTGAGACCGGTCAAAGCCTTATTCCAGGCATACGCCTCGAGGCGCTGGAACAGTGGCAGGCTGACCATGTCTTTGGTGAATTCGACCTGGAATATCTTGTAGTTCTTGATGCGCTCCTCGCGGTTCAGCGTATTGTTTGCCGCGGTAATCGCCCGGCTGGCGGTCTCGTTACACCAGCCCATATAGTTCTGCCCGTTCCAGTTATTCTCCGGCAGTGGGATCTGGTCGCAGGCATACAGGGTTCGACCACCAGGATCGGCTTCGCCTACCCAGGCAAACGCGCCAAGTTCAAAGTCGCGTCGGCGCAGACCGGAGGCGCCACCGAACCACCACGATGCCGGGGCATGCTTGCGGATGATCTGGATGCCACAGTTGTCGAGTAACTGCTTCTCCAACACTGTCGCCCAGGTGATGCGGAACTGCGCGTTAGTGGTAGTGAACTCAAGCGACAGCGGTACACCGTCCTTGGCGCGCACCGTCGCACCTTCAGCCAGCTTCCAGCCCGCCTCTTCGAGCAGCGCCTTACCCTTCTCAGGATCGAACGGATAGACGACGATGCCATCCGCTTCGCTGGCTGCCGCCCAGTGCGTCTTCGGCAGATTGGTGTCCATCAACAACCCTTTCTGCTGCTCCGGCGTCAGGTAGCTGTAGACTGACTGGATCAATTCAGGGCGGTTGGTGCAGTACGCAATCGCCTGACGCACCCGCACATCGCCGAGGATCGGATGTGGCGTGGTGAATGCCCCTGCTGGAGCAGCCGTCGGCGCCTCAGCCACAACCGTCTCCCGCACGACAACCGTCTCCCGAACGGGTTCCGCGGTCACGACCACCGTTTCGCGGATCGGTTGCTGCGCAGCGCCACCGCCGCAGGCTGCCAGGATCGGTGCAACCAGTGCAAGCAACAGTGTCAGTGCGATTTTCCTGTCGAGAATCTTCATGGAAAAATACTCCTTTCTAAGGTCTTCCAGACCAGAGGACGTCCCTCGTCAACGTCCGCAAAGGAATTTGCAAACGACGTACAGGTTTGTGCGATAGGCAACCTCCTTGTTGATATGCTATCCACTTATCAGGCATTCAAACCAGAAGTGGCGCGATTGGCATGTATCCAGATACCGGCATACAGTAATATTGCAGGGTTGTGCATACCCCGCTGAGACTGGCAACCTCCTTACGGCGAAGAAGAACAAACCCGCAGGATGCTACCGTATGCACCTGGATGCGCCAGATTAACTCAACATCAATGATTGTGCGAAATGGTAACACGCTGCTACAGGGATGTCAAGCCGAATGGCGCGCATACCAACCGTTGACAAGCCACATCAAGGCGCTACAATAACATTATATACAGACAGGGCGAGACAATGTACGCGCTCTCTTCCACATCGGCGACGCTTCCAATCATTCTGCACGCTTCACGCCTGCTCACCAGCGATCAGGCGCTTGAGACTCAGTTGCCGGGCGTGTTCGATCTCCTGCGCACTGCCATTCCCTTCCGTGACGGACGTATGACCTGGTGGCGTCGTGAACCGGTCGCAGTATCAACCGGCGAGCAGTGGTATGCGCCAGATGGCTGGAGCCTCCCGTGGCGTGATGATCTGTTGCATGACGTTATTGCCTGTGGCGCTCCCTGTCATCGTGTCGTGGATGCCACAGGCGGCTCAGCATTGCACTACGGCGCGCCGATCATCTGGAACCAGCGTCTGTGGGGGGTACTGGAACTGCGGGGCGACCATCAGATGGTTATCGGCGACCAGGAACAGGCGCTGATCGATGCGCTCACGTCGCTGATAGCGGCTGCGATTGCGTCCGGCAGCGACGCCAAAGGTGATGCGCCAGTCCTGACGATACGCCAGCAGCGCGTGCTTGATACCCTGCGCGCCGAACTTGAAGCGCCGCTCGACCTGGGTGCGCTCCTGACCTTCCTGTTGCGCTGGGCGCTCGATGCGACCGGTGCAGAGGCCGGCGCTATCGGCATGGTCGACCGGGAGCGCGGTGAAGTGACGCTTCAGGCATACGAAGGGTACAGCGCCAACCTGTTGGGCCGCGACGCTTTCGGCGAAACGCGTCGTCGCTGGAACTGGAGCATCGGTGTGGCAGGAAAGGTTGCACGCACCGGACGCGCGATCCTCCTGCGTGATGTTTCCCACGATCCGGATTATCAGGCGCTCAATCCAGAGGTGCGCGCAGAACTGGCAATGCCAATCGGCACCGATCAACCGCTTGCGGTGCTGATCCTCGATAGCCCGCGATCGACCGCTTTCGGTGAGAGCGAAGTGGCATTCGTTAAGGCGTTGTGCGACCTGGCAGTCAATCCGCTCCGTCGCGCACTGCACTACCAGCAGTTGCTCGAAACCAGCACACACCTCGGTCAGGTCTTCTCCAGCATTCCCAGCGGGCTGGCGTTGATGGATCAGCAGGGGCGCGTGCTGCGCCACAACCCGGCATGGCTGACGATCTGGGGACTGCCATCCGAGTCGATGCACGAGCCGTTCTATGTGCCGCTCGATCTCGTGCAGCTGTTGCTGCCGCGATTGCGCGATCCGCTTGCGCTGACCGGGATGTGCGCCGAAGGTCAGCGCACCCCAACCGAAGTGCAGTCGTTGCCGGTGCGGTTGACCAACCCGCACCAGGAGTTGATGCTCCTCTCGGTGCCGACGCGCGATAGTTTCGGATCGCTGACCGGTCGATTATGGATCGTCAGCGATGTGACGCGCGAACGCGAAGCCGACCGCCTGAAGAGTGAGTTCCTCTCGATCATCTCGCACGAATTGCGCACGCCGTTAACCTCGATCATGGGGTACACCGAGTTGCTGCTGGCGCGTGAGTTCAGTCCCGGTGAACGGCGCGAATTTGTGCAGACGGTCTACAACGAGGCGAACCATCTCTATCAGATTGTCGAGGACTTGCTGGGGGTGACGCGGCTGGAAGCCGGGAATGTACGCCTCAATCAGTGGGCAGTGTCGCTGCGCCAGATTGTGAGCGACCTGACGGCGCAACTCAATAATCAGATCAGCGGCAAACACACGATGCTGATCGATATTCCGCTGCATCTGCCACCCGTCTACGCCGATCGCGACAAGGTCCGGCAGGTACTGGTCAATCTGATCACAAATGCGTCCAAATACTCACCAAATGGTGGTGAAATCCGTCTCACGGTTTCCGATAACGTCGAACTTCCACCCGATCACCCGCGCGGGAAGTTTGTGCGCATTGCGGTGAGCGACCAGGGGATCGGTATTGCACCGGAGGACCTGCCGCGCATCTGGGAGCGCTTCTACCGCGTCGATAACGGCAATACGCGCCGTATCGGTGGCACCGGTCTCGGTCTTTCGATTGCCAAAGCCCTGGTGGAACTGCACGGCGGTCGCATCTGGGCGGAGAGTAAACTCAACAAGGGCAGCACCTTCTACTTTACACTCCCCGTGGCAACAGATCTGGTGCGGAGATAGTAGGGTGGGTCAGGGATCAGGAATAACACATTAGAAGGTATGCACTCCCCGAAGCGCATCCCGGACGCTGAGTTGTGGATCGAGACCAACCAGAGCGCACGATCAGTGCTATGGATTATCGAGCAGTTGCTGGAGAAGTTGGGGCGCTCGCCGAGTGATTTCGAGATTGTGGTTGGTTGAGCGTCGATGTCCAACGTTGAACGTTCAACGTTCAACGCGTAACCGTAACCTCTCCCAGATCGATCGGTCCAGCATCATTGATCGGCGTCATCGTCGCGGCATCGTACATGCCAACCAGGAGACGGTACGTTCCCGGCGTAACTGTTTCAGGAACGAACAGGTCCTGATCATCACGCACCAGGTCTCCCGGCTGCCATGCGCTGGTTGGACGACGCCCTTCGAGCGGCGATACGTCACGTTGTGCAACCTTGCTTCCCGCTGCATCAACGAGGTGCACATACACGGTATAATCCAGCGGGAGCGGGCGCGTCGCCCGCCAGAAGAGCGCCAGCGGGAGCGTCTGACCCGCCTGAACTTTCCCCGGATGGCGATAGCCATCGAGCACAACGGCGCCAGCGCCGAGTGTCGTACCTGAAGGGGTGCGTGGTTCGGTTGCCGCATCAGGCGCGCCGGTATCGAAGATCGCCAGTTCAGGTCCATGCCGCTCACCGGACCGCAGAAAGCGCGCCGCCGGTTCGCCAAAGGCTTTCAGCGCTGCCGTTCCGGTCTCACGCTCGAGATGAACGACGATGAAACGGACTCCCCGCTCATGGTACCAGGCTCGATCATGGACCACGGCAGGCTCACCGCCTATCGCTCGCAAACGTGGCGACAGAATCAGCGTGTAATCCTCCAGCCAGACCCGTTCGCCATCCGTCGTGCGCGCCTCCAGCCATTCTCCCGCTAGAATACGCGTGGTTGGACGTGAACGCAGCGTTTCGTCGTGGATCGCCTGCGCCAGCGGTTCAACCATCAGCACAGCAGCGATGGCGAGTAACAGCGCGGGACGGTTGCCGGTCAACCGGCGAACGAACGCAACCGGCGCCGATGTCGCCGTACTTTCGGATTGAGCCGCCATATCCCGCCTCGCTGGTGTCAACCGATCAACAAGAGCACCAACCAGCGCCGCAGCAAGGATGCACAGGAATGGCAGCAGCGGCATCGCATTGCGGAAGAACACCACTTTTACGCTGGTCAGCTGCAACACCGCCGGAACAATCGCCGCCAGTACGAGCAGATCGGCACGGGTGCGCCGCACAAATGCCAGTGCCACCCCTCCCAGGCATGCCCACGCCAGCAGCGTCCCTTCACGGGTTAGCGCCCACCAGTAGAACAGCGCCGGTTGATCCGACTCGGCGCCCGGATGCCCGTCGAAACGGTAATGTCTGATAATCCCGGCGAGATCGGTCAGAATGCGCGGCAGATCACGCAGCCAGAACGGGACACCGAGCGTGAAACCCAGCAGGATACCGGCGAGGGCGGCGAGGAGGAGATAGGTGAAGGTTGAAGGTTGAACGTTGAACGTTGAACGTTGGGGGGATGCTTGATCCTGAAACGTCGAAGGTTGAACATCGACCGTGGAACGTTGGGATGATGGTTGATCCTGAAACGTTGGAGGCTGAGCGTTGAGCGTGGAACGTGGAACATCAGATACACGACGATGCGCAGCAAACACAATTGCCGCCAGCAGCACAATCACGAGCGCACCAGCGTTCCACTTGGTTGCAGTAGCGATGCCGACACCAAACCCAGCAACGAACGCCAGCGCCAGCGCAGACCGGAGCGTTTCCTGCCCCTCGCTGCGCTCCGGCGTAACACCAAGCCGCGCGATGACCAGAAATGCCAGCAGTGTAAAGAACATCGCCGGCGTATCGGTCGTCACGTAGTGCGCATCGCCGGCCACTGCCGGCATAACCGCGATCAGCACAGCCGCCAGCAATCCAACCGCGCGCCCGTAGAGGTAGCAACCCGCCAGAAACGTCAGTGCGACGGCGCCTGTGCCGAGCAGGGCAGTCAATGCGCGCGCCCAGACATAGAACCGTACCGGATCGATGTCTGCGGGGACGCGGTAAAGACCGGCGCCGGCGCCCCACAGAAAGTGGAAAGCAGCCACGCCGACCTGCAGGTAGGTGTAGAGTGTCGGATAGGTGTACGAAAAGGGAGTGTACTCACCGGTGCGCAGCATACGCAGGGATTCATCAGCAACTGCCCACTCATCAGGATGCTCGAAGTACGGCAATCCAAAGCGCAATCCCCAGACCCGCAACCCCAGCGCCAGCGCGAGGATGCCGACCAGAGCCACCGTAGTGCGCCTCACCCGCACCCGCGCCATCACGTGCGGGCGCGCAAGGATCGACGCGAGTAACGCCAGCGCCAGCACGCCCTGGACTGGCACAGCGGCAGCGCCGAGAACGCCGCGCCCCAGCGCCAGCACCAGAAACAGCGCCAGTGCCAGCGTTTCGGGTACAAGCCGCAGCAATCGTGGTCGATAATGCCGCGTTTGCGCAGGAGCATGCGGTTCGAGCGGAACGTTTGCCATGCCGGGCATTATACCATTGACCCGTCGTACCGTATCGCTGGACCGCGAACCTCTGCATCTGTATAGCGCAGTGCAGGTGAACCACGTGCAAGCCGCGAACGCAGACGTCTCGCCCGCATCCAGCGCTGCGACCTTAACAAGGGTATCATACCCTCAATTGCCCACAATGGCAGGACGTTCGCGTTCCGTGGCAAACTACGCAGATCGTGCCGTTGTACTGGTTCTGGTATCAGATGGCGCAAAGTTGATCAGCATCTCTCCGTTCCGGTGTGCTCGTGGTATCCTGTGCTATGATAAGCAACCGGAATCAATTTCGGTCAGCAATCACCCGGTGAAACATTAGTCCGTATGACCGATCAATCCGTGCTACGCCCAATACCCTCTGGCACTGCGCGCGTTGAACTGCGCGTGGTCAACTCACACTTCATCGGTTCCGCCGGTCCGGCTGCCACCGTTGAAGAAGCGAAGGCATTCATCGCCGCTGTGCGTGCCGGGATGCCCGATGCGACACACCATGTCTATGCATATGTCATTGGTCATGGATTGAGCACTATCGAGGGGATGAGCGATGACGGCGAACCGTCAGGCACAGCCGGACGTCCAGTGCTGGCAGTTGTGCGCGGCAGTGGGTTGGGTGATGTCGTAGTGGTGGTGACGCGCTATTTTGGTGGCACACTGCTCGGAACGGGCGGATTGGTGCGCGCCTACAGCGACACCGCAAAAGCAGTGCTGGCGGAACTGCCACGTACCGCCAAGATCGCACACCGCCGAATTCGGATCACCATCCCGTATTCCGCATACGCGTCGATCCTGCGATTGATCGACGCCTATCACGGAACGATTGAAAACGAAGAGTTCGCTGTCGCTGTCACGCTGGAGATCTTCGTGCCGGAAGCCAGCGTCGCTGCACTGACCGGGGCATTGCGCACAATGACAGCAGGACGGGTGCAGATCGCAGTAGAGTGAGTGCGCGAAATCTCAGCGATGCACAGGGAACCATCCATTGTACTGACGCAGGAGCGCAGCGACTCCTTCCTGCATCGTTGCGAAGTGCTGGACGTCGCGCTGCGCCAATCGCTCGTGGACGATGCTTTCAGCAATTTCGGGACGCACACCGCATAGCGCGATCCGTGCCCCCATCAGACGCGCACCACCAGCAGCCTGGCGCAGCGCCACTGCGAGTGAATGATCAAAACCGGTAATGCCGGTCAGATCAAGCAGTACCTTCTGTGCGCGGCGCTGCTCGATCTGGTGTAGCAGCAAGCCTTATCATTGCCTGGCTGCGTTCGCCGGTGAAGGCGCCGATCAGTGGCAACGCCAGCACCCCTTCGCTCAGCTGGATCAGCGGTAACGTTAAACGAGTGATTATTGCATCCCCCTGCCGGATTGCGTCAAGCGAGCGTTCCAGCGCTGCTGTGCGTTCTGCGAGCGCAGCGTGTGATGCCGCCAGCGCTGCTTTCTGGCGTTCTGCAACTGTTACATCACGAAGAAGCAGCACGCTGGCGGATGCATGACTGTCTTCGATAGTAACCTCTGAAATCATCAATGTTACTTCAAATTCACCTGTGCGACACAAGCGACGCATACCACTGAGGCGATCCTCTGGCGTTGTGGCGTCCTGAAACCCGGCGTGCGTCAGCGCCGCTTCGAATGTCGTCCCACTATCGTCATCAAGCAGCGCCAGTTGCCGCACTGCGCGGTTTGCGAAACGAACCTGGCGCTGTGCGTCGATAATCACCACGCCATCCGGCAGACACTCAATGGCTGTGCGCAGCGCAACCTGTGATGGGCGGAACATCTGAAGCCGCAACGTTACCCATCCAAACGCGATATAGAGCGGAAGCATGCTGACATAATTCAGTGCCGACAAAGAAATTGAACCGAATCATGCGCCTGCCACAAAAGAGAGCATCAAACCGCCCGATAACCACACTATCGGTACGCGCACACTACGCCGACGTGCGGCAACAGTGATCAGCATCGCCAGAGGCACTAGCAAGCCGCCAAAAACATACAGCGCGATCATCGGCATAAGGAGCGGACCACTCGAAACATCGGGTACCCCTGCGGACTTGAGCGCAACCATGCGCCCGACCAGACCGACACCGCTATATCAATCAAGCGCCAGGAACAGGGCTATAAACAGGTAAGGCGCCGCAAGCGCCCAGCGTACTGCCTGTTGCGCACAGCGGTGCGGGATGAAGATTGCCAGGATTAGCCAGATCAGGAGCCAGGAAGAGACAGCAAACAACGGAGCCGACAATCCACGGACAAACTGCACGCCCCATGGATGAGCTCCGGTAAGGCGTAGTACGGCACAATACATCTGTAGAACATTGCTAAAAGCAAATGCCGCGAACAGGTAATTGGGCGTTGCACGCCGGTTTTGCATCAGAACATAGACGCCAATGGCGGTCATGACGATCATTACCGTGAGGATAAGAGCGAGATTAATCATACGCCCTCCTACGAAACGCATTCTGGTCAAACAACCGTCTGCCGTCCCCGGCATCACTTTCATCGATTATAATGGTGAATGCGCAGTATCCTCAACTGTACAATGGCCACATGGTGGTACTGTGTCTGATAGGGGGATATGCTTCGCCGTATGTCGTATCGTTTAAGCAAGGAGGGACAGCATTATTATGGAGCGCGCAAACGCTTTCGACTTTTGGGGACCGAAGACACTGGTAGGTCCTGAACTGAAGCCAGGCGATCGAGCGCCCGCATTCACGCTGACAACCGGAAAAGCAACGATCAGCAGTGAGCAGTTCGCCAGCAAGCCGCTAGTGATCAGCGTCATTCCGTCGATCGATACTGGCGTCTGTTCCAAACAGACCCGGCGGTTCAATGAAGCAGCAGCGGCGCTTGGCGATGCGGTCAACATCCTGACAGTCAGCGCCGATCTGCCGTTTGCCCAGGGGCGCTGGTGTGGCGCCGAGGGGGTAGATAAAGTCATTATGGCGTCTGATCACCTCGATATGAGTTTTGGCGCTGCCTATGGCACGTATGTCAAAGAATTGCGCATCGAAAGCCGGGCAGTGTTTGTGGTGGACAAAGATGGCATCATCCGCTACGCCGAATATGTACCGGTTGCTGGTCACGAACCAGACTACGAGGCGGCGCTGGCGGTGTTGAAGGAACTCCTGTAAGTGTGAAGGTGCAGAGCGGGGCTGGCAGGGGCGGAAAGAGGCATGACACATCGGGACACACCTGCGTCCCGATATCCTGCACACCATCAGTTCGAGTCAGGCGCTGAGGGTGTCGTAACCGCCATCCCCAGAGAGGAAAATGGCTTCGACACACCCGGCATCCTTTCCGCATTGAGGTTCATTGTACACGCCAGAATACTCTCTTTTTCCAGCGTGGGAGCTTTGGGGAAAGATTACAAGGGGGAGTTTTCTGGCAGGACCCTGCTTTCCATCTGCTGTTGCGAGCAGCAGGACGCCACACCTCTCCCCTCAAAGAGAAGAAGGGAAGGTTTCCGGCGCATCACGGGTTCTGTCCCCCGTTGCAGTTAGCAGAACACCGTAACTCCCCTGTCCTTTACAAGTTCAGGAGCGGACAGGACGTATGGACGATACACGTTCTGGCAACATCAGGACACATATGGCGGGCAGTTGAGCCCCATCCCGGTGCAGCGTCGAGGAGCAGACAGAACAGCGGATTGCGCATCGCACCTCTGGAAAACGCATTGTTCCGCCAACGTTCTGTCTGCACTTGAACGCTCACAGGTGAAGAAGGGAGCAGGGGGCATGCGGGGCAACGTTGCACGTTGCCTTCGTACAGTGCGCCACGATCACCCTCTCCTCTTCTTTGGGATCGCACCTGGCGACCCAAAAGAATGGCAATCCAGCAGGTTACACCAATGTCGCTTGAACTCATCCTGACGATCGCAGCATTTCTCCTGATCCTCAGTATCATTGCTGGAAAAGCATCGCTCCGGTTTGGGTTGCCGGCGCCGCTGCTCTTCCTGATCATCGGGATGCTCGCTGGTTCCGATGGTCCACTCGGCATCTACTTCGACGACGCCTGGCTGGCGCAGTCGGTCGGAGTGCTGGCGCTGGTGCTGATCCTCTTCTCCGGCGGGTTGGGCACCGACTGGCAGATGATCCGTCTGGTATTGTGGACAGGACTGATCCTAGCGAATCTGGGAGTGTTGATCAGTGCATTGCTGGTGGCCGTCGCCGCGCATTTCCTGCTCCAGTTCTCATTCCTGGAGGGATTTCTGCTCGGAGCGATCATCTCATCGACTGATGCTGCCGCCGTTTTTGCGGTGATGCGCACGCGGGATGTCAACCTGCGCGACAATCTGGAAGGGTTGATCGAACTCGAATCGGGCAGTAATGATCCGATTGCTGTGTTTCTGACGATTGGCCTGACCATGGTGCTGGCAGACCCGTCGCGCTCGCTGGCAAGCCTGGCGCCGCTGTTCGTGCTGCAAATGACCGTTGGCGGCGTGGCCGGGTATGCGATGGGGCGGTTGATGGCGATCATCATCAATCGTGCGAAACTGCAACTGGAAGGGTTGTATCCGGCGCTGGCGTTAGGGCTGGCACTGTTGACCTATGGCGGTACGGCGCTGATCAACGGCAGCGGGTTTCTTGCGGTCTATCTCGCTGGTATTGTACTTGGCAACTGCGATTTTGCCCACAAGCGGAGCCTCATCCGTTTTTATGACGGGCTGGCGTGGCTCATGCAGATCGCTATGTTCCTTGTCCTGGGTTTGTTGGTGTACCCCTCGCGGATCGTTCCGATTATCGGTGAGGGGTTGCTTATGTCCGCATTCCTGGTTTTTGTGGCGCGTCCGGCAGCGGTCTTTGTGTCGCTTGCCTTCACCCGTTACGACTGGCGTGCCAAAGCGATGGTTTCCTGGGCTGGGTTGCGCGGCGCGGCGCCGATCGTGCTGGCAACCTTTCCCCTCCTGGCAGGGCTGGATCGCGCCAGCATGGTGTTCAATCTGGTCTTTTTTATCGTCCTGACCTCGGTGTTGATCCAGGGCACCACCATTGCGCCTGTTGCGCGCTGGCTCGGTGTGCAGCAACCGCGTCCTCAGGCGACGTTCCACTATCCGCAAGAGTTCATTCCGCAGGTCAGCGCCAGCAGTCAACTGGTTGAGTTGACCGTTGCACCCGGCTCCCAGGCATGCGGTCGGGCGATTATGGAACTGGGATTGCCGCGTGGCGCGCTAGTGGTGCTGATCAACCGCGACGACGATAGCCTGGTGCCGGGTGGCACGACAATTCTGGAACCGGGAGATCGGGTGTTGTTGCTGGCGGAACGCAACGCCCTCGACGATGTGCGGCGCGTGTTGGATGACGAACGGTGAACGGTGAATGTTGAAATGTGACGGCGGTGAACGGTGAACGGTGAATGTTGAACGTTGAGCGTGGAACGAATATGGTGAACCTTCCATCTCGAAACCGGAACACTCCCCCCAACGCCGATCTCTGGCCCCTGACGACCGCCGTTGATGAGAGTGGTCGCCTGTTCGTTGGTGGGTGCGATGTGGTGGCACTGACACAGCAGTATGGCACACCTCTCTACCTTTTCGATGAAATGACCATTCGCACAGCATGTCGTATCTATCGCACTGCATTCGCCACCCACTATCGCGGTACAACTGCGGTACATTACGCCAGTAAAGCACTACTTAATGTCGCAATTGCGCAGATCATCGCCGGTGAGGGGCTGGGTCTGGATGTGGTTTCAGGCGGTGAACTGTATGTTGCGCTACGCGCCGGATTCCCGCCGCAGCGCATTCATATGCACGGTAACGCCAAAACTCGCACCGAACTGGAACAGGCGCTGGCAGCCGGGATTGGACAGATTATCGTCGATAACCTCGACGAACTTGATGTGCTGACACACCTGACAGCGCATCGTTCGCCGCCACAGCTGGTTGCACTGCGCATTGCGCCCGACATCGTCGCCGACACGCATGCGCATATCCAGACTGGTCACGCGACATCGAAGTTCGGTTTGCCGCTCGACGCGCTCGATACCGCGGCTGAAAAACTGCACACCGCGTCTGGCATCCGCCTGACCGGCCTGCACGCTCACCTGGGATCGCAACTGTTCGATCAGGCGCCCTATGCAGCACTCATCGAGGTGTTGCTCGATAGTGCAGCGCGTCTGCGCGACCGCTCTGGCATGCTGATCGAAGAGATAAATGCCGGTGGCGGGATCGGCGTTCCGTACACTGCCGACCAACCCCTGCCGGACATCGACGCCTGGGCAGTGCTGTTAAGCGACGCGCTTGTACGTGGATGCGAACGCCGCAGATTACCGCCCATGCGCCTGGTGATCGAACCGGGACGCTCGATTATTGCGCGGGCTGGCGTTGCACTCTACACGATTGTGGCAACCAAGACACTTCCCCATATGCGCTTTCTCCATGTCGATGGCGGTATGGGGGACAACATTCGTCCTGCGCTGTACGGCGCGCGCTACACTGCAGCACTGGCGGAGCGGATGTGTGATCCGGTTGAGGAATGTGTGGCAATTGCCGGTCGCTACTGCGAATCCGGCGATGTCTTGATCCAGGACTTGATACTGCCGCGTGCCAGGGTTGGCGAGATACTGGTGGTTCCGGTCGCCGGCGCGTATACGCTGAGCATGGCGAGCACCTACAATCTTGCGCCCCGACCGGCGGTTGTGCTGGTCTACGAAGGTGCGGCGCGACTCATCCAGTGCCGCGAGACGTATGACGATTTGATTGCGCGGGATGTCTGGTGAGCGCGAAGTGTATTTGCACTCCGCGCTCGCCGTCGTTTTACCAACCGTCGCCTGTATCGAACTCGGCGCTGAGATCGCCGCCAAAGTCTTCGAAGCCGCTGGTCAGGTCCTCCATCCCCATGTCGCCGATCATCTCTTCGGCGCCAAACCCGTCCAGGATCGCCTGCGCCGCCATGCTGCCGATCACGCCGCCGATCATCGCGCCCAACAACGTCCCGGCAAAGGCGCCGCCAAAGCCCATACCACCCGGCGTCTTGACCGGATGTGGCGGTGCGGGTGCATCATTGCGACTGAACAGGCGCTCGACTGTGCCCGGCGCGCGCAGTTCTGCGCGCGTTGCCAGACGCGCCAGCGTTTGCGGGTCGTCCTGGAGTGGCGTCGTGCTGCGCTCGTGTGGCGGCAGCGAGGCTGTCAATTCACGCAGTGCATATGCGCGCTGTTCTGGCGTCAGTTGCGCAAATGCATCGGTGTATGCCTGCTCGATCGCATCAGGCGGCGCAGTCCGCAGGAAATAGCGATAACGCTCCAGCGCCTGCTCATCGCTCAGGCGCGTCGTCGATCCGGTCGCAGCCGGTGGACGCTGCTGATGTCGCTCGCGTCCGAAGAGAAAGTCGAATATACCCATCGCAGTACTCCTTTCACTCGTTATCCAGTATAGCCACTTCTGCATGTCGGGGTAAGAGCGATTCCCCCTCTGCACGCAGGGTAAGTTTACCATCTTCGATACAATATATCATCAGAACAGGCAGATTCTGCTTAGACGCAAGCCTTCTATTGATATTGCTCTGACATTGCTATCGAAGAAACGCACTCTCCCATGGGCAATTGCGGCAGGTCGTTGCATTTCCCACGGTCATCCGTCTCACTGTATCATCCTCTGTTCTGTTGTACCTGTGGTATCATTGCTCTGGATGTACTGCACTGCTGTAACGTTTCTTGTACGGGAGGAGTTATGACCGCCATCGATGTCGCTGATTGCATCCAGAGTGATCTGGCACACCTGTTGCATCCACTGTATCATCCCAGCGGTCATCAGTCGCCGAAGATTTGGGTAAGAGGACATGGCGCGATTGTGATCGACATCGAGGGGCGCGAGTATATCGACGGGTTAAGCGGTCTGTGGAATGTGAACGTCGGGCATGGGCGACGCGAACTTGCAGAAGCGGCAGCCGAACAGATGACCACCCTGGCGTACTGCTCCGCCTACACCGGCTCGTCGAATCTGCCCGCCATCAACCTGGCTGAGCGTCTCAGTCAGTTGATGTACCCGTCGATCAACACTTTCTTCTTTACCAGCGGCGGCGCCGAGGCAACCGAGACCTCGTTCAAGACGGCACGCTACTACTGGAAACTGGCTGGCAGGCCCGAGAAGGTCAAGTTCATCGCGCGCATGCGTGGTTACCACGGCGTGACGATGGCTGCCATGAGTGCAACCGGTCTGCCGGTCTACTGGCCCATGTTCGAGCCGCGCGTGCCGGGGATTGTGCACATCGAGTCGCCCTATCCGTATCGCTTCGTCAACCCGACCCCTGAAATAAGTAACGGCATCGCTGCTGCCAATCTGCTCGAAGAAGCCATTTTACGCGAAGGTCCCGAAACGGTGGCCGCATTTATCGCCGAGCCAGTGCAGGGCGCAGGCGGCGTGATTGTGCCGCAGGACGATTATTTTGGTCGCATCCGCGAGATCTGCGACAAATACGGGGTTTTGCTGATCGCCGACGAGGTTATTACCGGTTTTGGGCGCACCGGTCGCTGGTTTGCTCTCGAGCACTACGGCATCGAACCGGATATTGTGCAGTTTGCCAAGGGGATCACCAGCGGGTACGTCCCTCTCGGTGGCATCGGCATCTCCGACCGCATCCGCGAGGCGATTCACAGCGCGCCGCCCGATAAACGGTACATGCATGCCTACACCTACTCCGGGCATCCGACGTGCTGCACTGTTGCACTGCGCAATCTGCGGATTATCGAGGAGGAAGGGCTGGTCGAGCGGGCGGCAATTTTGGGGGATCGCCTGCTGAGTGGGTTGAAGACGCTGCATGCGCTCGACGGGGTGGGTGATGTGCGCGGCAAAGGGATGATGGCTGCCGTCGAACTGGTGGCGAATAAAGCGACGAAGCAGCCCTACCCGGCGGAAGCGAATGTCGGCGCGCGCGTGTACCAGGAGATGCTGAAGCGCGGCTTGTTTACCCGCGTACTCGGCGATGTGATCCTTCTCGCTCCACCGCTGGTCTCGACAGAGGAACAGATCGATCAGATTGTGGCGATCATCGGTGAGTCGCTGCAGGTGGTGATTGCGGAGGTTGGAAGGTAGGGGCTGCGAGAACTGAGAACCAGGAACCAAAGTCTCTACCTTCAACTGGTGTGCCGGGGGGAAGCAGTGCGATGCGACGGCTTGAACCTTGCGCGTCTGGAGACAAGGTGTGCAACATCGCTACCTGACAACGTTGAACGTTCAACGTTCAACCTTCCACGCCCAACGTTCAGCCTTCAAACGTCCAACCCCCAACCTTCAACCCTCATCTCGCGCCCTTCAAACATACCAGTGCCACCATATCGTTGCGTATGCCAGCGCGTTCAGCATGATCAGGCCAAGCACCAGCGTCGCAATGCCGGTCATACGGCGCTGGGGCGACCACCACGCCAGCCATCCGGCGGTAAGAACCAGCGCCAGCGGACCAATGGCGGGGAAGCCGTAGCGCGGGAAAGGCGGCGGCTGGACAATCAGCGCAGGGAGAATGCGCAGTGCCGCATTCGTCCACAGGAGCGCGCCAATTCCTAGAAACAGCAGGATCGCAATCCGTCGCGGTGAATGGTCGTCGCGCGTCATAGCCAGACGAACGCACCCTGCAAGCGTCGCCAGCACTACCAGCGGTAATGCCAGGCGCATGATCTGACTCGTCGGCATCACTTCTCCCCACCCAAACGAAGCGAGCGAACGAAACACCAGATCGGGCACAACCTTGAACGCCACAACCGGTCCAGTGCGCCCGATATCGATGATCGATGTGACGATCCGTGCCGGAGAGCGGCGAACAACGGGCCAGACGGCTCTATCGACGGCTGGACGGACATACGGCCACGCCTGTTCTGCCGAGCCGTTGCGCACGAGATTGACGAATGGACGACCGTCCCAGACACCGCCGGTCGCTAAACGGTCGAAGACCGGTGACGTACCGGCGGAGAATGAACCCTGCACCGCCACCACGCCATCGACGAACAATACGACGGGAGGTTCGGCATCAGGCGGAGGTGCAGGAATAAAAATCTGCAACGAACTCAGGGATTCCGGCGCTTCGAATGTCCACGCAACAAAGCGCGGCGTCGGATTCACCTCGATAACCGGTGTCGCCATCGCCACAGGACGAGTCCCATCATTGTAGAGAACCCCCGGTCCGGCAATCGTAACCGGGTGTGATGCCCAGACCCACGCGCCAATCGTGATTGTCTGACCGGCAATCCGGGGTATATCAGCGGAAGCGACGGGTGTCGCCAGCCCGGAAAACTCGTCGTACAGAGAGAAGCCGGATGTAAGTCGCAACACATGTTGCCCATGTGGCGCATCGGAAACAGCCATGCGCGCTGCGCCATCGCTGGATACCGCGCCGTAGCGGTACCACCTGGCAGGATCGCCCCACACAAGTACGCTGCCCAGGATCACTACTCCTGCGCCGACCAGCGCTGCAATGAGGCGTCTCCAGCGCCACCGGCGACGCAGACCGACCGCAATCATCAGGACGGACGGGGCAATGAGGATCGCCGCCACCGCAACATTCTTCATTGCCGCAGCAAGCAGCGCCGCCCCGATCACCCACGCTGCGCGACGAACGCTCCATCCTGATACGAAGATCCGGACTACTGCCCACAGAAAGAGAGAAAAGCCCAGAACCGCGCCGACATCATTGTTCACTGCAGTCATAATGTCAGCAAAGGGGGGAATGAGCGCCGCCGTGAGGGGCATCAACCAGCGCAAGTGATGCCCCTCATGGAAGAGGGTGCGCGCAATGCCGCCAAGAATGGCGACCGTAACCACGAACAGAACAAGCGATACGCTGCGAGCCACGTAGAGTTGTTCGACGACCGTCCACCCACCGGTGAGTCGGAGCGGCAGACTGACCAGTAGATGATATGTCGGAAAGTGCGACAGTGCGCGTCCCTCACCGCCGATCCAGGCAATTGCCGGATTGACCGTCCCTATCGTGGGCCAGGATGGATGGAATGCCAGCAACCAGGCATATTCGAAGTGCGCCGGTTCATCGTAGTGCTGCCAGGGTGGAACCAGCGCCAGAAAGACGATCCCCTGCGCGCTGGCAACGATTAGCACACCTGCGAGCCGTACCGCATCCGAAGCCAGCACTTCCCGCAGAACTGCCAGTACCGACGACAGGTACGATCGGATTCCCCAGAAGATGCCTGCACCTACCGCGGTTCCGACCGGAATGAGCCACAGGTCGGGCAGGAGCGCAACAGTATCGACCGGACGCGCAGCGCCGATAGTGACAAGACCGGTAACGGCCAAAACGGCAAGCCACGGGATCACTCCGCCAACCACTCGCGCTGTGACTACGAATGCTGCAACCGGCAGCAACAGGATCACCAGAACGCGGACCCGGCCAAGCGTTGCCATTGCTCCAACCGGCGCTGAAAGACCATCGATGGGATGCACTGCCACACGGCTGAACGCGGCACCCAGATGACGCTTATCGTTCTCTTTTACCGGGCGAAAGGTGCGCATCTCGAAACGCAGATCAGGCGCGCCGGGGCGCGGTGGAATCAGTAGCCGGTAGCGCCGCCAGTCCCCTTCGACCATAAAAGGATTACTGCGCCAGGATCCGAGCGCCAGGTGCGTTTCGGCGGGTGCAGCATTCAGGGGGCGTGGCGAGGTCATGCGCAGGTCGATGATGAGAGGGCGCCGGGTAAGACCGAAGAGGCGCACCGCGGCGCCCCGTTCCGACCAGCGGTACTGTTCGCGCTCATTCGACTCGGCGGTGCTGAACCCGATCAGATGCCTTGCTGCCGCTGAATCCGCTGCATCAAAGTGCAACGAATACGGTGCGTATGTCAGACCTACGCCGAAGACGATGACTGCCAGAAGCGTCGCCAGCACGATGTGCTGCACCGACGCCACCCGGAAGCGCGTTTCCGGGTGCGGGTGAGTCATGTTTATCGTTGATGCGGACTGCATGGCAGATGTGAAACCACTTGCTCCTGCAAGGTTCGTCATTACTAGGAGATGCCAGAAGCACCGAGAGGCTTACTCTGCACCGATGCAGTCTGTTGTCCAGCCGCACCGTACCTGCTCTCAGGGGCGTGCTCCGACCCTCCTGAAGGTTTCATTGACCTTTCATCTTCAGCACAACGTAGACTGTGCGCGCCAGAATGAGCAGATCGAACCAGAACGATTGATGCTTCAGATAGTAGAGGTCGTACTGAAGTTTGGCAAGTGATGCTTCAACGCCATCGCCATAGCCGTAGTTGATCTGCGCCCACCCTGTCAAACCTGGTTTAATCGCCAGACGTGCGCGATAGAACGGAATGACGCGCTGCAACTGCTCGACGAACTCCGGTCGTTCGGGGCGCGGACCGACCAGACTCATGTTACCGCGCAGCACATTCAGCGCCTGTGGTAGTTCATCGAGACGGGTGCGCCGCAACCAGCGCCCAACGCGCGTCACGCGCGGGTCGTCCTTCGATGCCCACTGCGCCTCACCGTCCGGTTCGGCATCCTGAACCATCGAGCGAAACTTGAGTATTGTAAAGAGTTGTCCTCGCCAGCCGACTCGCCGTTGCCGGTACAGGACGGGACCGGGCGTGTCGAGGCGAATGGCAAGCGCAATGAACGGCAATAGAACCAGCAGCAACCCGACCAGAACCAGGCTGCCGACCAGATCGAGCAGGCGTTTCAATAAAGCCTCGGCAGTGCGTGTCGGGCGTGATTGCAACGGCAGCGCCACATGCCACTGATTGCCGACATGTTCCACTGCGATCTTCCCGGTCAACCGTTCGTACAGCAGCGGCATCGGCGTCACAGCAACGCCGCGTTCATAACAGTCGATCAAGAACTGGAGCAGTTCGCCGCTGACATCGCTGCTGGCAATCACAATCTCATCGATGCGCTGCTCCCAGACAACGTCGCAGATGCGGTCGACGCCGCCAAGCACCGGTACGCTGCCGATGTAGTCGCAGCGCGAACGAGGGGTATCATCAACGAACCCGACGATCTCGTAATACGGGGTGTGTCCCTTCAGAATGACGTGCGAGAGCGCCGAACCCGCCTGACCCGTTCCCAGGATCAGCAAGCGACGACGCGCATGCGGCGCACCCAGCACACGAATGTATGCCAGACGCCAGATCACAGTCACCCCAACCAGCAGCACAATCGCCAGTACAGGCGCCAGGCGCAGTTGGGGCACGCCAATTTCAATAAACGCCAGCACGCCGGTAACCGGTGCGCGTGACGACACGAAAAAGAGCGCCAGATACGCAAACAACAACACCAGACCGCCAAGCAGAATCCGGCGCATACTCGGAGCAATGTGCGCGACCAGACGCAGATTGTACATATCCGCCAGCATCAACCAAAGGGGCCAGCCGATGCCGAACAACGCCACCCAACTGAACTGCGACCAGACCAGTCCAACATCGAGCGCACGATCCGCCAGACGCGCCCAGAACCACAGCGCGCCGAAGACAGCAAGCGCAGTCAATGCCAGATCACTAACCCGCAGCAACAAGCGGCGCTCGGAAAGCTCCAATCGCAGATGAAATGGCATCCGCCTTATACGGGAAGCCGGATTGAGTGTCGTGCGTCGATCCATCATCACGATGATACGATCCTCTCAGGAAATCGTCGCTCCATGAGGTACGAAGCGGCACTCCACAGAAAACCGCTGCCCCAACTGAGATGGATGGTTGCAATTGCCAGCGGCAACCCTGCTGCCAGCCCCGGATCGCGCCGAACTACAGCCGCATGGATCCCGGCGCCGGTCAGCGTACCGCTGTATGCGACGAATGCCATCGCCAGCGCCACTCGCGCCGGCGCCGCCAGCAGCGCGCCTGTCGATAACCCCAGCAGACTGGCGACGAACAGTGGCGGGGCAGCCTGACGCCAGCGCAGAGTTTGTGGATGACGCAACAACATGCGGAATTTCCAGAACCCGTAGCGCCAGTATTGCTGCGCCAGCGCCCGAAGCGTTGGGCGTGCGATGTAGATCGATCTGATCGCCGGATCAAGCCAGATGACGCCGCCATGCTGACGGATCCGCGCATTGAACTCATAATCCTCGTTGGTCGGCAGTTGCTCATTGAAGAGACCGATCCGGTCAAAGAGTTCGCGGCGAAATGCACCAAAAGGAACAGTATCCACGACCGTAGCGCCACGTGGCGGGCGACGGTACAGCGCATCACCAGCAGCAAATGGATGCGCAGCAGCAACCGCAATTGCGCGTGAAACCCACCGATCACTGGCAGGACGAATCTCCCACACTCCCCCGACATTATCGCCGAGACCCTGTTCGAGGGCTGCCACACAGCGCGCAACGTACGCGCGCGATGGAATAGCGTGCGCATCGAGACGGATCAGAATCTCGCCTCTGGCAGCCGCAAGAGCGCGATTCAGGGCAGCCGGCGTTATGCGTTGCGGATTCGGTACAACCCGAAGCGCCAGATCGGGATGGCTGGATTGGAATGCCTGGATAACCTCACGTGTGGCGTCGGTCGAGCCACCTTCGGCAATCACGACTTCCATAGCGCTGCGCGGATACGACTGGTTATAGATACTCTCCAGTAACAAATGGATCGTTTTTTGTTCGTTGTAACAAGGCGTAAGGATCGATACGAAGGGCACGCGATCCGGCTTCGATTCATTCGGTTGCAGCGCCGCGGATGGTTGCTTGTGAGCAGAGGCGTGCGTGTCTGCGATTTCGTTCATAATTTCTTGTGACCATCAACGCCGTAGTTCAAGCACCGTCACCCATGCGTAACGGCGCAGCGCAGGCGTAAGACGAAAGATGCGCCGATCAACAGCATTAAGTAGATGCAGTGCGCGTCGAAAAAGCGTACGACCACCAAAAAGTGCAAAAGCGAACGCAGTCAATGCTAGCAGATAGAACTCGCGATGCGATGCGCTGGCGAAAGGTTCTGCAAAAAAATGCAGGTCTGCCATACTGAGCGGTTGCTCGGTCGGTGTTCGTCGCCACGGCGTCAAGCGGCGGAACAGGTTGAGCAGCAGATTGTGACTCAGCGGTTCCAGAAAAACGGCGCGCCCACCCGGCTTGAGAATGCGATACACCTCCCGTCGTGTTACAGCCAGGTCGGTATGGTGCAGAACCGAGTGACCAAACACATAATCGAAGGTCGCATCGGCGAACCCCAGCGATTCGGCGCTCATCTGCTGAACTGCCACGCGATCACCTACCCCAGCCGCAACAGCACGCTGCCGGGTCACAACCGTCATCCCCCCTGACAGATCAACGGCGACAACATATGCGCCGGATTGCGCAAAATGCAGGGTATGCGCCCCTCTCCCGCACCCAAGGTCCAGGAGAATGCTGCCTCGCGGTCGTTCGATCAATGAATACGCGAAGGCATCTGCGGCATCGAGCGCACCCCACGCATAAAAGTCGCTGCGCTCGTGCGTCGCCGCCCGATCATGATACAAGCGCTCAATGCGATGACGTGTGCCCGGAAGCATGGTCACAATCGGCTCCTCCATCCTTCCCATCAGTAAAGCGATTATATCACATTGATAGTCGTACTACCGTTGTTTCGTTATGCATCTGTAACGAACAGAAGTGGTTGCATTACTGGGGAAATGGCGTATGATGATCGCGATGGTTCTGCACATACAAACCGGTCAGGGCGTCCATGCGCTTAATCCTTCTCTTCCCCATCCTTACCTCGACCCTCCTGGCGCTGATACCATCGCCTTCTGTCGGGGCTGATGCAACGACATCGACGATATACCTTCCGCTGGTAAGCGTTTCCGATACCCGCGTTCTGATCGGGTATGACCTGCGGATGAACCGTGGCACCCATGCTAAACCGCTGTTGGCGGCGCTCCCAGCGACCTGGGCACGCGCCGGCGATCTGGTCTGGGCGCAGATTGAACCAATACGCGGTGTCTATTCCTGGGAAGCGGCGGCGGCGCTGGAGGCGAATATCCGCCGTCTGCGCACTGCCGGCATCGAGCCGATCGTCCTGGTGCAGATCGCACCAGAGTGGGCGCGCCGTCTCCCCGGACGAACGTGCAGCCCTGTGGCGCCCGAAGCCTACAACGATCTGGCGCGCTTTGCCACTGCTGCCGCCACACGTTATCGCAGCGGCGATCTGAATGTGCGGTACTGGCAATTCTGGAATGAGCCGGATTTCACTCCGACAGTCAGCGACGACAAAGGGGTTGGTTGCTGGAATACCGGTCAGGCGCCATGGTATGGCGGCGATGCATATGGCGCTGCGCTACGCGTGTTTGCCAACGCCATCCGGTCAGTCAATCCATCGGCGCAGATTATTGGCGGGAATTTCGCGCACTTCTGGCCCGATGACCAACAAACAATCGGGTTTGTACGTGGCATGATCGAGGGCAGCGGGCTTGCGTGCGATATCATCGGCTTCACTGGCTACACGCATTGGGGGAGCGCAGAGCGAATGACCCTGAAGGCGCAGAGCCTCCGGCGCATGCTGGCAGCCTACGGTCTCGAACAGACGCCACTCGCCGCGATGGAGGTTGCCGAGATATGCTCCGAAGGTCAACCCTGCCCGGAAACACACCTTCAGATGCAGGCAAACTATGCTGCCCGGATCTATGCTCTGGCAATCGCAATGAATCTGCGCGGCATTCTCTGGTATACGCTACTGGAACAGGGGACCGGGTTTCAGAACAGTCATCTGGCAGAACTCAGCAGTAACGGCGTGACGCCACGACCGGCATTCTACGCCTACCGCAATGCCGCGATTCTGCTTAAGGATGCAGTGTATGCCGCTCCTCCGTTGACCGATGTGCGGTTCGATCAGGACGGCATGGTGCAGACATTACGGTTTACCGCCCGTGATGGGGACGTACTGCATCTCTTCTGGCGTCCCCGTGCCCTTGACGAAATCGGGTGGGGGCTCGTGGTGCAACCCGGTGCACGGGCAAGTTGTATTTCGCGCCTGGAGCGTCCAACACCGCTGACGACTGATTGCTCGGATCACGACAGGGATGGACTGATCCGCTTCAACGTCGGCGATGCGCCGATCTACATTCGCCTGGGACCGTAGCGTATTACTTACGGATTCTCTGGCAGTCGCACCGCGCCGAGCAGAACCCATGAGACTGCCACCAGACCTACAGCGAGGACCAACACCAGGGTTTCGGAAACACCGGCGCCGAGAAGCGCCGCCCCCATCAACGGCGCCAGCATGCCGCGTAAGCCTATCGTCGCTGCCTGAAGCGCCGTGTATTCCATCACGTGTCCGCGTTTTGCCAGATCGATAGCGCCGTTCGTGACCCCTAACTCGAAACCGCCCTGCATCAAGCCCTGACAGATGAACGCCGGCAACAACATCCAGGCATTACCAGCCCAGATGTAGGTCAGCGGCACAAAGGCTGCCAGGAGAATGCTGAGGCACAACACCCACAACGGCCCGTACCGGTCGAGCAGACGCCCCCACACGAAGAAGCCTGCCAGCCAGCAGAGCGATTGCACCAGATTCAGGTAGCCGATCGTCGTGTACGAGAGCTGGAGTTTGCTCACCTGCACTACCGGGTAGAGCGGGAGTGCTATCACTGCACCAAACCCATAGATCGTGAGGATCAACAGGTAGAGCGCAAAACGGCGATCATGGCGCACAATCGGCAGCAATGCACGGATCGCTGGCGGACTCTCCGGTTCCGCAGCACCGTCGATCGGGCGAACACGCAAGAAGATCAGGCTCGAAACGACGCCAAAGATCGCCGCAAGCGCAAAGAGGGGGGGATGTCCCGCCTGATCGAGCGCCCAACCCGCTATCGGTGTTGCAATCAGCACAATGATTGCGACGCCGATCCGCACTGTTGACATAGCGCGTCCACGGTAATACGGTGGGTAGATCTGCTGCATGATGTGCGCATATGCCGGTGATGGCAACGCCTCGGCGATCCAGAACAGTGCCGCAAGCGCCAGCAACCAGGGTGTACTGCTCGAAAGCGCTCCAAAAAAGAGCACACCGCGCGCGAACGACCAGGCGATCACCGCGAAGCGGATCGGCGCCATACGCCGCAGCAACATCAGACTGAGCGGCGACAGCGTCTGACCGATGTAACTGAAGACGACGTACAGCGCCAGTTCGAAGGGTGTGGCGCCCAAACGACGCAGAATAACCGGAAAGAATGTCAGACTGGCGGCGAAGAAGAGACCGTACCAGAACGAAGCCAGCAGTTCGATGCGAATATTGGCGCGCATGTTCCCCGGATAGGATCCGATCAACCTGTGCTCGAACCACTGAGGAATGCTGCGAAAGAACAGGTGCACAACGGCTCCAACGGTTTCGACGATGCGGCATTATCGTAGCGCGATTGATGAAAGTCGTCAAACACCAACAAAAACGGGCAAGAGCACTTTGCTCCTGCCCATTCGACGAGTCGGCAACCATACCCCCGATTCTGTTGTTTGCCGCCATCTCTCTCCGCGCACTGCGCGGGCCGCTCCTGGCCTGGTGGGTGTTGCCCACCCTCACCGTTGCGGCTGCGATGCGAGCGAACGCGGTGGTCATCACGCGACGAGCGTCGCTCCCACACGATAAGCCCGCCCCACACACCTTGCTCCCCATCGTCGGCGCAGTCGCCTGGCCGCCAGCATTGCTGCCGACGCCGGTGCGCTCTTACCGCACCCTTTCACCCCTTACCTGATCTCCCGCAGGAGCCATCGGCGGGTCTGCTCTCTGTTGCCGTCTTGCGTCGCGCAGGCGTTACCACCTGCGCGCCCCCGCTTGCTGTTTCGCAGGGCGACGTTCCGCTTTGCAGCGGGCGGGAAGTCGGGAAGTTCCTCTGGAGGATCACTCCAGCGGCGGCTCATTGCCGACTCTCGAATTCCACTTCTTATTGTAACACACGCGAGGCGTGCGTGGAGCGCGCACTGCATTCACACGGAACGCTCTACAGTGAGCAGGTTCTCAAGATCGGCAGCAGCATCATACGGACCGATGACCGCCATGTGCAGATAATCGTTACGCAGCACCCGTTCGGCGACGCGCAGCACATCATGACGCGATACGGCTTCGACTTCGGCAACGACCTGTTCGATAGGGATAACGCACCCGTAGCGCAGTTGATGCGACCCGTTGCGCGACGCAATTGCCCAGGTATCCTCCAGCGAAAGGAGAATGCCTCCCTTAACCTGCTCCTTTACCTGCGCCAGTTCTTCTGCGGTGATCTCTTCGACTCGCGCGCGGCGCAACTCTTCCATGACGGTCGCAATACACTCGTGGACGCGCTGCGGTTCCACACTGCCGAAGATGACCCACTTCCCCGTATCGTGGTATTCGCGGCTGTAGCTGCCAATATTGTATGCCAGCCCGCGTTCCTCGCGGATCTCCTGGAATAGACGGGATGATGCGCCGCCGCCGATCACAGTGTCGAACACCAGCAACGCACGACGATCCGGATCGTTGTGGGATACGCCGCGGAAACCTATGCAGAAATTCTCCTGCTCATTGTCGTCACTGCGTAACGTTACCGCCGGACCGGGTCGTGGCGGCTGGCTGGGCAGCAGCACTGCCGGAGCGCCTTCCGGCAGTGCGTCGAAGGCGATCGCGATTGCGTCGAGTGCGCGTTGCACATCGACGTGCCCGGCAATTGAAATGACCATATTCCGTTTGGTGTAATGCGTCCGCCAGAACGCAACGATCTGTTCAGTATGGAACGCCGCGATCGTCTCCTTGCTGCCGGCAATATCACGCCCCAGCGGCTGGTCGCCCCACATGGCAGCGTCGAGGATCAGATGCACCAGTTCTGAAGGCGTATCTTCGGTCTGGTGCAGTTCCTCGGCGATCACGCGCCGCTCTTTTTCGATGTCGAGCGGATCGAAACGCGGGGCGATCAGCATGTCGGCGAGCACATCGACCGCCCGATCAAAATACACATCGGCGACCTTGGCATAGTAGACCGTCGACTCGAAACTGGTGTAGGCATCCAGCATGCCGCCGACACCTTCGATGGCATCGGCGATCAACTTGGGCGACGGTCGGCGCTGCGTACCTTTGAAGAGCATATGCTCGATAAAGTGCGCAATGCCGCTCTCATGGCGCGCTTCATGACCGGCACCAACGCCGACAAAACAACCAACCGATACCGAGTGCGCATACGGCAGCGCTTCAATCAGCACACGCAAGCCGCCGGGTAACGTATAGAGTTGGGGGGGTGGCGGATAGTTTGGCATATCATCAATTATACACTGTAACCTTGTCTTAATAAATGTTCACGTCCATAGCGAAATTTGCAAAGAGGCGGTCATCAGGTATTGATACCCTTATTGAAAAGATGCCTCGCTGCATCCTGAAATCCAGTCCTGAGAAACAGGTTGATGCCCATGTTTCACCCACATACACGACCGGAGATGGTGACGCTCACCGCGGAGCATAGCGACGACATTCCTCTCCTCATTGCCCATATGTGCCGTATGGGTATGCCACAAATCCTCGACCGGCATATTCCCACCCGCGCTTACTGGGGCAATCTTACCTCAGGCTGGATTGCCGTCGTCTGGCTGACCCACATCCTGTCGTGCAGCGATCTCAAAGCCAGTGCGATTCAACAGTGGGTATCGAGCCGATCCGGGACGCTTCACCGGTGCATCGGCAGCGAGGTGACCCCCATTGATGTTGATATTGATCGGCTCCACGACCTCCTGATCGGACTCAGTTGCGATCATCAGTGGCATGCGATTGAGTACGATCTCAATCGTCATATGCTCGATACATGGATGTGGGCTACAGAGCAGATTCACGTGCGCATGTATGAAAGCAGGGTATGGCACATCTCTCCAAACGGGTTGTTCCTGGTTAATCAACCCCACCTCTGGCGCGCCAGAATGTCACGACAACCAATGGCGCTGGTCACGCTCAATCCGCTGAATATGCCGCTTGTGCTGCACTCCTTTTCAGAGCGCATGCATCCTGCGTCATTCTCCGATCTGGTGAAACGAATAAGCCAGAACCTGCCACCGCGACGATACCGGTTTACTGGCGATGCGCTTACAGTAGTTGAACTCCGCAGCGCCATTCATCGATACAATCACGAGTATCTCTGCCTGCTGCCGGCTTCGCAGTCTGTTTTGGATACCTCGCTCGCCGCAACATACCAGGCGCCTTTCTTGTCGGAGAACGGATATCCAGTTCCCTCCTCTCTGCTCAGTGATGGCATCGAATGGTTAATGCCGATGCGCGTCGATTTCAACGGCAGCCCGGTTATCTGGAACGAGCGCCGGATCGCCATCCGTTCACCAAACCATGCGCGCATTTCGGAAGAAGCATTGCGTGTGCGTCTGACACACGCGCAGGCCGCATTACTGGCGCTGTGCGAGCGCAAACGAGGAAAGCGGCGCCCCCGGACTATCGAAGCCCTGCGTGAATCCGCCCGTGCCATTCTCGACAGTTATCAGGTGCACGGGCTTCTGCATCTGGACTTCGATGAGCAGATCGAGGAACGTATGGTACGTCGGTATCGCGGGCGTCCGACCGGCGTGCGCATCGAGCGCGATGTGCGTATGAACGTCTCGGTCGATACCGATGCGTTGAGTCGAGCAGTGCAAAGCATGGGGTGGCAGGTATTCGGTTCCAATATTACCCCACCGGAACCTACCAGGGAGCAACTGCTCGCACTCACACTCCTCACGGCTTCAGGCTTCGAGCGTTTGCACGGGCGTCCGATCTCGCTGGTGCCGCACAATGTTCATTCGTCAGAACTGGAAATCGGGCTGATACGGCTGCTCTCATTGGGATTGCGCACGCTTGCCTCACTCGAAGCCATTGCGCGTAAGCGGTTGATCGAGGAAGGTGTGCTCACATTCTCTGCTAACCAGGACAACGGACGAAGCGCGTTGCGGAACACCGGCGAGCGCCTGCTCGATGCTTTTCGTGATATAACCTTCTCCCCTGGTTTTCACCCGGATTCTTCCGATATGACTCCACTTTCACCGTTGCAACAGCGGGTGCTGCACCTGCTGGAGCTGCCACCAGAAATCTATCAGCCAAAAGGGTGACTCGCCGCGGCTCGCTCTGCTAAAAGTATGGTACTATATGCTATGGAAAAGAGTTGAGAGAGCCTGCCGAGCGGTGTCATGAACACGTTTGATCGCATCTGGACCGTGCTTGCCATACTGCTGACGGCGCTGCCATTTGTGGCGTTGGGGTTCGAACTTGCGAAAAGCGAGTCGCTCCTTACGATTGCGGTCTTAATTGCAATGGTGGTGATCCTCTTGGGCACCTTGATCGTCGGGATGCGCGTGAAAGCCGAACCCTCCGGCGAGCCACGCAGCGCCGATCAAGAAACCTCAACAGTGCACTCTTCCCGTTAAGGTACAACTTTAAGGTACAACTGTTGTCGTTGTCCGTCGCATTTCTCAGTTCGGGATATCACGCCAGAATCGTCGTTACGCGGCAGGTGACGATCTCGCGTGTGTGATGTATGGACGCGCCTCCGCGCTGCCGGGGTTATCGTGATACTTAAGGAGGGCTTGTGACAGGTCCCGGTCAGGTTCTGCATCGCGGGGTGACACCGGTTGCACTCTTCGCGCTGGCAATGGCTGCGCGCTGGCCTAATGGACGTTTTCTCACAGTTGACGAAGCCTACCACTGGATATCGCTCTCCAGGCGATTTGCAACCGCAGTCGCCTCCGGCAACTTCGCTGATACGTTCTACTTCGGACATCCGGCAGTCACAATGCTGTGGCTGGGCGCTCTAGGGCACACGATCTACGAGGCTCTGATCGCTATCAAAATCCTTCAGGAACACCAAGCGACTTTCTACACCCTTTTGCGGCTACCGGCTGCCGCGCTCACAGCGATTGTTCTTGCGCTGGCGTACCCGCTTCTGGAGCGCCTGACGGGTCGAACCGTTGCGCTTCTGGCAGCGCTGCTCTGGATCGGTGAACCGTTCCTGATCGCTCACTCGCAACTGTTCCACATGGATGCAATCCTGATGTCCCTGATGACGCTCAGCCTGCTGTTGATGCTGGTGGCGCTTCAGAGTAGCCCGCGCAGTTTCATCCAATCACCCTGGTGGATTGCCAGTGGTCTTGTCGCCGGTCTGGGGATGCTGACCAAATCACCTGCCCTGCTGCTGGCGCCGCTGGCAGGGCTGGTTATAGTCATAGGACAGGGCTTGCCATCGACGCTTACCGTCCGCACTGTGGTTATGCTGGTGTGGCGTTGCATCCCGCCTCTGGCGGTGTGGTGCAGCATGGCAGCGCTCGTCTGGGTCGCGCTCTGGCCTGCTATGTGGGTGCAACCGCTCGCAACGCTACGGGGTGTTGTGAGTGAGATTCTCTTTGATGGCGGAGCACCGCACCCGTGGGGGAACTTCTTCTTGGGTCGCGCCGTTGCCGATCCAGGACCACTCTTCTATCTATCTGGTGGCGATACCGTTCCGCCTGGCGCCATGGACGCTGATCGGCGTACTGATCTGGGTTGGCTGTATCGTGCGCAATGGGAACTACGCCTGGAAAGAGGCGAATCGCTCCTTGCTGCTGCTGGCAGTGTTTGTTGTTCTTTTCGTTGCGTCAATCAGTGTTATGGCCAAGAAATTCGACCGCTATGCGCTGCCGGTCTTTCCTGCGCTGACAATCCTGGCGGCTGCTGGCTTCTCCTGTGGATATGATCTTCTGAGTAACCGGGGGATAATCGATGCCTTCAGGCGCTTCGGCGCTGCGCATCCGTGGCCGGCGGCAGGTTATGTGCTGGTGGTAACGGCAGCGATTACCAATCTGATCTGGTACCACCCCTATTATCTGGCGTACTACAACCCGCTGCTCGGTGGAGGCGAAGTCGCTCAACGGGTATTGCCGGTAGGATGGGGGGAAGGTTTAGAATTGGCGGCTGCGTTTATCGCTGCTCAGCCAGATGGACGGGATCGTCCGGTAGCAGTGTTTTACCAACCTGTTATGAAACCGTTTGCTCCGGCAGGGGTTGCGCCGCTCCAGGCAGTTCAGCAACCGCAACAGATCGATTACGCCGTCACATATGTCGAACAGACTCAGCGTAACACCAAACCAGAACTGCACGCGCCGTTTCGCTCGCTAAAGCCGATCCACGTTGTCCGAATTCACGGCATTGACTATGCCTGGGTCTATCAGGTTCCGCCGCCGGTCACGGCGATGCCAGAAGTAGATTTCGGTGATACGGTTCACCTCCGAGGGTACGACCTCGATACATCCGCCGCTCGCGCATCTGGGGTACTGACGGTCACGCTGGTGTGGGAAGCGCTGGCACGACCCGATAACTCATCGCTTTTCATGTTTATTCACGTGATGAATGATGCGGGCGAGCGTGTCGCGCAGGTGGACGTCCCGTTGGGAACTGAGCGCTGGCCCCTGCGCGCGTGGCAACCTGGCAGGTATGTTTCGATGGTGCAACATATCTCGCTGCCACCCGACCTGCCTGCTGGAACCTACCGCCTCGCAACCGGCGTCTACGACCCGCAAACGTTTACCCGGTTACGATTGCGAACCGATGGTGAACGGGCTGACGATGCCGGGCAGGATGCGCTGCTTCTAACCCGCCTTACGATCCCTTGAAAGGGAGCGGGGGAATGCTGGTGGACATGTGCGGTGTCGGCTGGCGCTCCTGAAAGCGTCCGATGGCGCGGTATCTGGCGTAGCGACGCTGTAACAGGTCATCGATCGGCAACCTGACCAGCGCATCGAGCGCCGCGTGCAGCGCCTCCCCCACCGCTGCTGCTGCGGCAGCGGCATCAGTGTGCGCGCCACCTTCCGGTTCAGGAATGATCACATCTACGATCCCCAGGTCATACTGATCCTGTGCTGTAATGCGCATCGCACTCGCGGCTTCCGGCGCTTTGCCTGCGTCGCGCCAGAGGATCGACGCTGCCGCTTCCGGCGCTGCCACAGAGTAGATTGCGTGTTCGAGCATCAGAAGCCGATCGGCGACGCCAAGCGCCAGCGCGCCGCCGCTTCCACCCTCACCGATTATGCATGCAACGATCGGGACACGCAAGCCAGCAAGCGCCAGAATGTTTTCCGCGATGGCATTCCCCTGGCCGCGCTCTTCCGATTCCATGCTCGGATCGGCACCCGGTGTATCGATGAAGCAGATCAGTGGGAAGCCAAACTTTTCGGCGTGGCGAAAGAGGCGCAACGCCTTGCGATACCCCTCCGGACGCGCCATGCCAAAGTTGCGCCGCGCATTCTCACGTGCATCACTCCCTTTCTGGTGCCCCACGATCATAACCGTGCGGTCGGCGAAGCGCGCCGGTCCGCCGATGATCGCCGGATCGTCGCCATAGCGACGATCTCCGTGGAGTTCGATAAAATCATCGCACAGAGCGCGCACGTAATCGAGCGTATGCGGACGGCGCGGATGACGCGCCAGTTGCACTTTGTCCCACGGCGTCAGGGCTGGCGTTTTCATTGGAATGGTCATTCTCAGGCGTGCGTCAGCACCGACACGTGCCGGGCTGCTAGTGTGTGGGCAGACGCATCTCGATACAATCGCAAGAGGATTGACAGGACACTTCGCAATTCGCTGCGCGGCGTCAACATATCGATCATGCCATGATCCAGCAGGAATCCGGCAGTCTGAAAATGGGGCGGCAGTTTCTGGCGGATCGTTTGCTCGATAACCCGTCGTCCGGCGAAGCCGATCCGCGCGCCAGGTTCGGCGATGATCACATCGGCAACCGACGTGTACGACGCCAGTACGCCGCCGTAGCACGGATCGACCAGCAGGGCAATATGAGGTTGACCGGCTGCCGCAAGGCGCGTGAGCGCCATATTGACCTTCGCCATCTGGAGGAGCGCCAGCGTGCCTTCTTCCTGCCGCGCACCACCGCTGGCATTGATCGTCAAAAGCGGGAGACGCGCATCGGCAGCGCGCTCGATCACGCGCGCCAGACGCTCGCCATAGGCACATCCCATCGAACCGCCGATAAACTCAAATTCGGTAACCGCCAGGCACAGCGGCATCCCATCGATCGCTCCGCTACCGGTGATCAGCGCATCGTTCAGACCGGTCTGCGCCCGACTTTCGTTCAATTTCTGTTCGTAGACGTGCCGCGGCGATACGAATCCCAGCGCATCGACCGATGACAGGGCAGCATCGAACTCTACAAACGATCCGTCATCGAGCAACCCAAGCCACTCACGCGCGGTCAGGCGCATGTGATAGCCGCATTTGCAAACCTTCAGATTGTCACTGAACTGTCGAGTATAGATCAGGTCACCGCAGGACGGGCACTTGACCCACATATTGTCAGGGATCACCTGATTATCGATGTGCGCTGCCGTAAAGCGCTTCGGCGCGCGACGAAACAGGTCTTTCATAACTGCGCCCCCTGAATTCTTCGTACCTATAGTCACGTGATTATAGCACAGCTCATGCATTTTACACTCTGACAGGGTAGATATATGGTTTCTCAACATCGGTATCGCATATATTGCTTGCATCTTGCGCCGGGTTGTCATATGATAGCCGCAGGACAAAAAAGATGGATAGAGTTGCGAGCATATGCCGGTATTGATCGAAAGGACCTGGACGCTCAATGTCGCCTGAGATCGTTGCACTATTGGTTGGAGGAGTGCTGATAGTGGTCGTTGCGTTGATCACTGTGCGACGACGACGCTCTGCCCGACCAGACGACCTGCCGTTGCCCGAAATTGCTGGGATCGGCGAACCCATCGACTACACATCAATCCCCGAAGAGGCGCCGCGCAGTCTGGGCGAGCGCTTCCGTGCGGCGCCACCCGCGATCAAGGCGCTAGTTATTCTTGCGCCGGTCGTGCTCATTGGCGTCATTGCCGTACTGATCTTAACGTTTGGGGTGCCGGACGGTTCCGGTACAACGCCAACCCCTGTGCCGCCGCAGCCGCGCCTGGTGGTCGAGCGCGCCGAGGTGGTCGGCGCCGGGAAAATCGTCGTGATCGTCCAGACGGAAAACCTGCCATCGGGAGCAACGCTGTCCGCGCTTATGCGCGAAGGCGATCAGGAGTTTCCCTGGTTCAACCCGGAAACTGCGCTGGCGCAACCCGATCCACTGAGCGGCGAAGCGCAGATCGTGCTCGACCGTCGTTCCAATGCGCCAACGCCGCGTCAGGATGCGACCTATACGGTCATTGCCATCGCTTCCGATCAAAGCGGTGAAATTGCGCGATCCGAGCCCGCAACGCTCGATGTGCTGCGTCCCTTCGTCGACGATTTCTACGCACTCGCAGCAGAACCGACCGTTGCACCGGCGCTTCCGCCGACTGTAACCCAACCTCTCGCAACGCCGGGACCATCGCCGACTGCGGTTGAGGCTACCCGCGAACTGACCGGAACCGCCACGATTGCCGGCAACATCCGGCGTGAACCCAGCCGCGAGGCGGAAGTTTTGGGGCGCCTTGCTCTGGGAGAAGTCGTGACCCTGTTCGAACGTAGCATTGACGGTGAATGGTACCGTATCTCCACCGCGGGCGGGTTGAGCGGATGGGTTAGCCGCACGCTACTGGTTGTTGATCAGGACGTGGCAGCGCAATTGCCGGTCGCTGCGCCGACCGATCTGCGGCAGGCAACAGTGTTCAACGGCGGCAATGTACGCACCAGTCCGAGTCTTCGTGGTCTGGTCATCGATCAGATCAATGCAGGTGAGAGCGTCACCCTGCTGGCGCGCAACGCCGACAGCACCTGGCTGAAGATCATCAACGAACGGCAGATCACGGGGTGGGTCAGCCGCACGCTGCTGACGATCGCGCCTGAGGACCTGCGACAACTGCCGGTGTCGAACGAGACGGTTCCGACGCCGCTTCCTGCCACGGTTGCCGCACTTCCGCCACCACCGACTCCCAATGCAACGGTTCCGCCTGCGACCGGGTTGACCGCAATCGTGTTCAACGGCGGCAACGTGCGCGCTGCTCCAAATCTGCAGGGGCAGGTGCTCGATCAGGTCAATGCGCGTGAAACGGTGCAACTGTTGTCGAAGACGCCCGACGGCAACTGGTATCGGATCACAAATGTTCGTGGCGTCACCGGTTGGGTCAATCGCACCCTGCTGACGGTTGATCCCGATGTGGCGCGGCGCGTTCCCGTAGGACAGTGATCACGCAGGCAAAAGAAATCAGAGCCTGTGATGAACTTCTCTTCCTGATGGATGCGGCAGCTGCCGATCACGTTCACGCTGCATCGTGCGTCCCAGGCACGCCGCGCCGCGCCACTTTATCCACCATGGCGCGCTTTGCTGCTGCGAATCGCTGTCAACCATGGAAGCCAGAGGAACGCGCCAGAGAAATACCTTCGCTCGTGACCGGCAGAGAGCGGACAACTGGCATCCGCACGCCCAACAATGCGCCCCGTGCATTTCTGTGTGCGCGATCCTGATGGGGCGGCGAACAGGTAGAACAGGCAGGCAAAGGCAGTGCCTACGCCTGCCCGCAGGATGGGTCGGTCAGGCTCCAAAGTCCATAACAGGCTCTAGAAGCCCGATCCTTTCGAGGATTGGGAGCAGTCACAGCATCTTTCCAAGTTCAGCGGATCGACGGTATGCTGCCCAGATGGCATCGGAGAGGACGGTGCGCAACCCGCCGCGCTCCAGTTCATAGAGCGCAGCAGCGGTTGTGCCACCCGGTGATGTGACGCCGTTGCGCAGTTCGGCGGGATGGCGTCGGCTCTGCATGGCGTAGTGCACCGAACCGAGCATCGTCTGCAACACCAGTTCTTCCGCCATGTAGCGTGGCAATCCCAGATGGACGCCTGCGTCGATCATGGCTTCCAGCACCATAAAGATATAGGCAGGACCGGTGCCGTTGATGGCGGTCGCCATATCGAGATACGTTTCATCATCAACGAACATTTGGCGTCCGAAGGAGCCAAGGATTGCACGCGCCCAGTTGCGTTGCTCCTCACTGACAGCAGACGATGCCGTCCAGACAGTCATCCCCTCGCCGATCTGCGCCGGCGTGTTGGGCATGGCGCGCACCACGACGCTGTGCGCCAGCCCCTCAACATAGGTGCGAATCGGAACACCGGCAGCAATCGAGATCACCAGTTCCCCCTCCCTCAGTGCACCGCGCAGTTCGGGCATCAGTTTGGGGACTGTTTGCGGTTTGACGGCGAAGATCACCACCTGCGCCCAGTGCGCCGCCTCCAGGTTATCATCGGTGACGCGCACGCCATACCGCTGATCAATCTCTTCGCGCCGTTCGGCGCGCGGCTCGGTGGCAACAATCTGATCGGCAGCAATCAGGTTCTGTTTCAGTAAGCCGCTGATCATGGCTTCGCCCATGACTCCGGCGCCGATCACTGCAATACGCAAATGATGCAGCATAGATGCTCCTGTTTTCAAACTCACCCGGAAGGCGTGACACGCGGATCAGGCGGACGGTTCCAGACCAGGCACGGGAAAGCGTGCACACAGCGCCATCACTTCTTCGCGCACGCGATTGATGACATGATCATCACTGATGTGGGTGATGACCTCATCGATCAGTACGGCGATCTGTTCCATCTCCGGCTCCTTCATGCCGCGCGTTGTCAGGGCAGGTGTTCCCAATCGAATGCCGCTAGTGATCAACGGCGATTTGTCATCGTTCGGTACTGCATTCTTGTTGGTCGTAATCGCCGCCCGATCGAGCGCCTCCTGCGCCGCTTTACCGCTAACCCCCTTGTTGCGCAGATCGATCAGCGTCAGATGATTGTCGGTACCGCCGGAAAGCACGTGGTACCCCCGCGCCATCAGTGCATTTGCCAGCGTTTGCGCGTTACGGATCACCTGGCGCGCGTAGGTCTCGAACTCGGGTTGCAGGTTTTCGCCAAACCCAACCGCCTTGGCAGCGATGACGTGCATCAACGGACCGCCCTGAACGCCGGGGATGACCATCTTGTCGAGCAACTCCGACATCATCAGGGTGCGACCACTCTTCGCCGCTTTCAATCCAAACGGGTTCTCGAAATCCTGACCCATCAGGATGATGCCGCCACGCGGTCCGCGTAGCGTCTTATGGGTGGTCGATGTAACCACATGAGCATACCGGATGGGACTCGGCAGCAACCCTTTGGCGATCAACCCCGCCGGATGCGCAATGTCGGCAAAGAGAAACGCACCAACGTCATTGGCGATCTGGCGAAAAATGGCATAGTCGATGGCGCGTGAATAGGCGCTGGCGCCGACCGTAATCATCTTCGGGCGCTCGCGGCGTGCAATCTCGGCGACCTGCTCATAATCGATGCGCTCAGTCTTCGGGTCGATGCCGTATGCCACGAAGGTGTACAACTGACCCGAAAAGTTCACCAGCGAGCCATGGGTCAGGTGCCCGCCGTGCGCCAGGTTCATGCCGAGCACTTTATCGCCAGGACGCAGGAACGTGAAGTAGACTGCCATATTCGCCTGCGATCCAGAGTGCGGCTGGACATTGGCATACGCCGCGCCAAACAACTCCTTGACCCGTTCACGCGCCAGGTCTTCCACCTGATCGACCCATTCACACCCGCCATAATAGCGTGCGCCCGGGTACCCTTCGGCATACTTGTTCGTGAGCGCCGAACCCTGCGCTTCCATCACAGCGCGACTGGCATAATTCTCGCTGGCGATCAGTTCCAATCCGTCGCGTTGGCGGCGCATTTCGCCATCGATAATGCGGGCTACCGCCGGATCGCTGCGCCAGAGTGTCTGAAGCATAGACATGGATAGATCTCCTTCCGGGATTGTCGCTGTCTGCAAAACAAACAGCACCAATGTGCGCGGCAAACGGAGGTCGGGAAGACCCGTGGATGACTGCGTTCGACAACGTCTCGCCAGCAGGACACGCCACCTGCCGGGTTCGTCTGCAGCGGGTTGCCGGAATCCTCCGATAACTTTCACATTATACTGTATCAGCAACGGTATGGGGTGAACAATGATCGATCTTCGACGGAAGCATGTTCTGATCACCGGCGCGTCCTACGGTATTGGCGCTGCGACGGCGCGGACATTTGGGCGACGTGGAGCGCACGTGTCGCTGCTGGCGCGCACACAGACGGCGCTGGAAGAGGTGGCGCGCGACATTCGGGCAGCCGGAGGCGCAGCATCGGTGTATCCCGTCGATCTGACCGATGCACACGCGGTCGATGCGGTTGCGCAACGGGTGATGACCGACATCGGCGCACCCGACATCCTTCTGAGCAACGCTGGCGCCGGACGCTGGCTCTTCATCGAAGAGACGACGCCGGAAGAGGCAGTGGCTATGATGGCAATGCCTTACTTTGCGGCGTTCTTCATCACGCGCGCCTTCCTGCCGGCTATGCGCGCCCGTAACTGTGGAAGCCTGGCATATGTCAACTCACCCTCCTCACTCGTGGCATGGCCCGGCGCGGCAACGTACACCGCCGCGCGCTGGGCGCTCCGTGGGTTTGTCGAAGCGCTGCGCGCCGAAGTGTACGGTACCAGGCTACGGGTAACCACAATCATTCCGGGGCTGGTGGCCACCACCTATTTTGAACACAACCCGGGCGTGCTGGATCGGGTGCCGGGTCTGGCGCGTCGCCTGCTGCGTCCACTCACCGCAGAACAGGCGGCAGACGCGATTGTGCACGGTATTGAACGCGGCGAACGCGAGATCGTGCTGCCACGGATGTTACGCCTGCTCTACGCCGCGCACACCATTGCCCCAGGTCTGGTGCGATGGCTGACCATCCGCACCGGCGCGCGACGACCATCCGACGCCTGAATGCCGGTGATGGTGAACGAATGCGATCTTCACGGCATGAGGTTATAACCAAGCGAGAAGTGAATATGATGTATACTAACAGTTGGACGTGCGCATTACACATTTGCGCGCTCACAAAATGAGAGACAGAAAGGGGAGCAGTATGGCTCGAATCGCAATCCACGGTTTCGGTCGCATTGGCCGCTCATTGTTGAGGGTCGCTCTGAAGGAAAACCTCTGGACCCCCATTTCGATCTCCGACATCCGCGACGTGCCAACCTTCGCCGCGCTGTTCGAGGTAGACTCAAACTACGGGCGCTGGCACGAAGAGGTGATTGCGCGCGACAATATGTTCGTGATTGGTGGGCGTGAGATTCCGTATTTCAACTCGTTGAACGAACTGCCCGACTGGGCGGCGCTGGGAGTCGATCTGGTCGTTGACTGCACCGGTCGTGCAACGGTGCGCAATATGGCGCAGCAGCATCTGGATCGCGGTGCAAAGCGCGTGCTCATAAGCGCGCCCAGCAAGTCGCTCCAGGACTGTGATGCCGTTCTGCTGGCAGGCATCAACCTCGATACGTTCGACCCCGAAAAGCACAAGATCGTCAGCATGGCGAGTTGCACAACCAATGCACTGGCGCCGGTCGTCAAAGTCGTGCTGGAGAATTTTGGCATCCACCACGGTTTGTTCTCGACAGTTCACGCATACACCAATACCCAATCGCTCACCGACCAGCCGATGAAAGATCGGCGCGATTCGTGGGCGGCAACAGAGAACATTATCCCTTCATCGTCGGGCGCAGCGCGTGCGTTGCAGTTCATCTGGAAAGACCTGAAGATCACCGGCAAAGCGTACCGCGTTCCGGTGCGCACCGGCAGCATCGCCGAGTTGAACTTGGTGACCGAGAAGCCGGTGACGGTGCAGGCGGTCAACGACGCCTTCCGCAAGGCGGCATCCGAGCCGCCGCTCAAGGGCATCATGGGGGTGCTCGAAGATGAATGGGCATCGTCGCGCATCGTCGGCGACCCGCACTCATCGATTGTCGATCTGCCACTGACCCAGGTGATGGGTGATACGTTCCTGTCTGTCGCTGCCTGGTACGACAATGAGATAGGGTATGCGACGCGCCTCGCCGAAGTTGCGGCGCGCATCGCCGTGTAGCGCCGGGGCATCTTCCGGTTCGGCGGTCGTCTGCCCGGCGCAGGGTGCACGACCGCCGGGTCTCTCCCGTACCTCTCGATGTCCTGCTCTGCGAGCGGGCGAACGTGATGCTTTCGCCTGTTCTCCCCCGCAGTGAGTCGGTCGAACTGCCGGTCCTCCCTTCTATCTATCCCTTGCGCACCTCAGCGCCGATGACCCATCCATGCCGGATGAAGAAGCGGTAGTATAATGTGGCGGCGCTGAACAGCGAATGATAGTGCTCACCTGAGCGACAGTCTTCACTCCCCGGCTATCGCCTTGCCCATACAGATACGCAGAGAGGGTGCAGTGCCAGTGTTCGACGTTCACCAGATCGACGTTTCGCCATGGCTGCTGCTGACTCCTGTCAGTGTGCTCCTCGCACTCTGGTATATCCAGGATGTGATCGCTGCGTTTCGCACACCACGGCTCGATCCCCATCCTGATCTTCCCCATGATGGTCCGCTGGTGACGGTCATCATTCCTGCCCGAAACGAAGCGGCGCGTATCGGTGCGTGTCTCGAAGGGCTGGCGCAGCAATCCTACCGCCGTTTCGAGGTGATCGTCATCGATGACGACTCGCACGATGGCACGGCTGATGTAGTGCGCGCCTATGCAGCGTGTCTTCCATCACTGAAGGTTCTATCCTCTAAAACGCTGCCGCACGATTGGGCTGGCAAGTGCTGGGCATGCTGGCAGGGTGCGAACCATGCGCGCGGCGTGTGGCTGCTGTTTCTCGATGCGGACGTCACGCCGCGTCCGGGACTGATCGCCGCGCTCGTCGAACGTGCCCGCGCCGGACGTGACATGATCACCCTGGTGCCGCTCATTCACCTGACATCGTTCGCCGAGCGTCTGGTTCTGCCGCCGTTCATCGGATTGATATCGTCGATTTACCCGTTCGACCGGGTGAACGATCCGTCATCGCCACTGGCATTTGCGATTGGTCAATGCATTATGATGCGCCGTGAAACCTACGCGGCAATCAGCGGTCATTGCGCAGTGCGGGGGAGCGTGCTCGAAGATATGGACCTGGCACGGCTGGTGAAGCAGTCCGGGTATATGCTCGAAGCGGCACTTGCGCCCGATCTGCTGGAAGTGCGGATGTACAACGGTTGGAGCACCCTCGCCGAAGGCTTGAAGAAGAACGCGGTTGCCGGTTATCGCAGTGGCGGGACACGTTCCGGATTAATGGGTTTGCGTCTGGGGTTGATGGCGATTATGCCCTGGAATATGCTTGCGGCACGTTCTGCGTTGATCCTCCTCGGTGGTGACCCGGCGCTGACAGAGGCGCTCGCACTGGCAGGCGGCGCACTGCTGCTGATTGGCGCACTCTGCTGGGGGATCGTTATCCGTTATCGCTTCCGTATCTCGCCGTTGTGGGGCATTCTCTACGGCGCCGGAACAGCCATCTATTTCGCGCTCGCCGCGCAGGCGCTGCGCCAGATCCGCAGCGGCAAGGGAGTGGCGTGGAAGGGGCGAATGTTCCTGCGCTGACGGTCGTGCGGCAGAAGGTCGGTCATACCTCCTGTCTGGACAAACCTCTTTTTCCCGACCGATGCATGGAATAGCGCCTTCGCAGTCGAATGTCGAGCAGTCCTACCAGGATAACCGGGCAGCATTGCAGTACGAACTGGTGCGACGCCGTTTACAGGTCGCCGAGACGCTGATGAAACACGCACCGCGCCCGATCGTGATCCGGGGCGATGGCGGCGACACTTCAGCATTGACAACGTTGATCACGGCACGGTTGTTGCCAAAACTGACCGAAACCGCCGATGGCGCCGCGGGAGTACAGAACGATTGTTGACATTACGGCGCTCCGGTAAAGGTAAAGTAGATATCGGCGCGCACGCCGCTGATCGTGCCACGATAGTGGTAGCCGTACACCCCGGTCGGATTCCGGGCGCTGAGTTGCACTCCCAGCGCGGGTGACGCCCCAATGCGTCCGCGATTGTCCGCCTGTACAGGGGTGTTGAGCACATACAACCCGTCAGGAGAGGTCACCCAGAACTCCAGGGTTTCGTTAGCGCGAAAGCCGCTCGCCGTCAGGCGGAACGTCGTGCGCTGACCGCCTTCGGCAGGAGAAACCGATGCATTGCGGCTGGTGGCAGGACGCGGCGTTCCAAGTGGTGCAACATAATCACGTGTCAGTTTGAACGGCGCTGTCACGGCACGACTGGTGCTCGCGCTCTGCGCCGTCACCGTCCAGATCCCCTGCTGATCGCGATCCACACGAAATGCAACGCGCACGCTGCCACCCTCGCGCTGCACCAGACGCTCATCGATTGGCTCGACGCCAGCGCCAGCCGGTCGTGTCAACCAGACGCCAACTTTCTCATTCGGGTCGAAGCCACTGGCGTTGAACACGAAGCCGCTGCCGGGCGGCGCCGCGAGGGGTGTGATCGAACCGGCGCCACTCACGCGCAGTTCGTTGTGGATGAGGATGCCGAGACGCGCAGGATCACCCGGTTGCTGTGCCGGCGGCGGTGCGCCCGACTCAACGCGAAATGTGCCGATTGCCCGGCGACCGCTGCTACGTCCCTGCGCCGTAATAAACCAGGTGCCGACACGGAAGGTTGTATCGATGGCAATGCGAATATTCGCGCCACTGATCGAACCGCTGCCATCGGCTGTCGGCGATTCGGGAATCCCACGAACCGACTGGTCTGGTGCAGTCAACCAGAGGCTGACCGGTTCGTTCGGCTGGAATCCGCCTCCCTGGATGATGATCGCCTGCCCGAACCCTGCGGTTTGTGGCGTGGTGCTGACGAAGACCGCGCCTGGTTGACCGACAGGCGGAGCAACGCCAACGAAAAACTGCGCGATGCCGGCGCGATTGCTCGTTTGTCCCTGCGCCGTCAGATACCAGCGTCCCCGCGCATAATCGCGTGCATTGAAGCGCACCTGTGCATACGAGATCGAACCGTTGACATCGGCGAGCGGTTGTGGTTCGAGCGTTATCGGGCGACATTCACACTCCGGCGAGGAGAGCAGGAAGCGCACCTGTTCACCGGGGCGAAACCCTTCGCCTTCGATCCGGAATACCTGATCGGCTTCAGCAATGACCCGCGCATTCGCGTACTGACCCGGACGGAAAGGGGGTGGCAACGGGGTGCCATCCTCATTCAACGGCTGGTCAGGCGCGATGTTGGGGGGCCAGGGGGCGCGCAGTTGCGCCGGCGCTAGCGCCTCGCCGAGCAGGCCAAATTCGACACGACTCGGATAGAGGCGCAGCTCGAAGCGGTGCCGTTCAAAGTACTGCACCAGCGTCCACTGGCCGTTGATATTTTCGAAGATCTCTTCGCTGATCGGGTAGCCGAAGATCGCAAGACCGCCGCGCCGTTCCCACGTTTCCTTGAAAAGACCGCGCAGCGTATGGTTGGTTTCGGGAAAGTAGCGAACGCGCGCTGTGCTGGGTTGGGGCGGCGCCTGCGGGAAGATACGATCACCGGTAAACTCGCGCCCCAGATGACCAAGCTGCACCACCGGCGGATTCGTCTGCGTCAGTTCAAAGCGCGCACGCTGGAACCACTGGACGATCCGACCATCGGATCGGCGATATTCTTCGGTGATCGGGAAGCCAAAAATTGCGCCGCCGCTGTTGCGCTCCCAGTAGGCACGGAATGCGCCACGCAGATAGTGCCCTGTTTCCGCAAAGTAGCGAAGATCGCCCTGCGCTGTGACCGACGACACTGGTACAACGATCCCCAGCGACGCCGTGATCAGCAGGACCATGACCAGGCAGGGTATTCGCCATCTCTTCCAGCGTGCGAACACGGCGCCTCCTTCCGGGATCAGGGTTGATGTGGTTCCGATCCGGCAAGTGCCTGCTTCACAAACACCAGCCGGATCGACGAACCACAGTATGACATATCGATTGACAGGTCATGCAGATTATCCGGCAATCTGTTGCGATCCTATCTTACGCTTTCGCATGACCATTGTCAAGCGTACATATGCAGATCACCCGGCAATGAACTCCTCCGTCAACCGTCGTGCGTCGTTATCGGTCATCTGTTGCGGCGGCGTCTTCATAAAGTAGGCGCTAGGACCAACCAGCGCACCGGCGATCTTGCGGTCCAGCGCCAGTTTGATGCAACGAACCGCGTCGATCACCACGCCGGCGGAATTGGGCGAGTCCCAGACTTCGAGTTTCAATTCCAGGTTGAGCGGCACATTCCCAAACGTCGTGCCCTCCATGCGAATGTAGCACCATTTGCGATCTTCCAGCCAGGGCACATAGTCGCTGGGACCGACATGCACCGCATCGTCGGGAAGATCGTAATCGAGTTGACTGGTGACGGCGTTGGTTTTGCTAATCTTCTTGCTTTCCAGACGTTCACGTTCCAGCATGTTGTAGAAGTCGGTGTTGCCGCCAAAATTCAACTGATAGGTACGATCGAGCCGCACGCCACGCTCACGGAACAGCGCCGTCAGCACACGATGCGTGATGGTCGCACCGACCTGACTCTTGATGTCATCGCCGATGATCGGCAACCCACGTTCCTCGAAACGTCTTCGCCAGTACGCCTGACTGGCGATGAACACCGGGACACAGTTCACAAACCCGCATCCGGCTTCCAGCACCTGCTCGACATACCATTTTGTCGCCATTTCGCTGCCGACCGGCAGGTACGATACGACGACATCGGTGCGCGTGGCGCGCAGAATACCGACAATATCATCGGTCGAAGCCGGCGCCTTGCGCACCTTCTGGCTCAAAAATTTCCCCAGACCGTCGTGGGTCATACCGCGATGCACCGTCACGCCCAGGTACGGCACATGCGCAAAGCGATACGTATTGTTCGGCGGCGCAAAGATGGCTTCCGACAGGTCTTTGCCGACCTTTGTGTCGGCAATGTCGAAGGCTGCCGAGAACTCAATGTCGCCGATATGGTAGCCACCCAGGTTGACATGCATTAACCCCGGAACGAATTCGTCGGGTCGAGCGTTGCGGTAGTATTCAACACCCTGCACCAGCGACGAGGCGCAGTTGCCAACGCCAATGATTGCCACACGAACTTTTTTCGACATGGAATTTGCGATCCTTTCCATCATCTTAAGAGTTGACCGTAAAGGCTGTCAGACGCGCCATGATACCACTGTTCGCGCGGTATCCGTCGGAGAACCGGGGAAGGGAGGGGCTTTCAGCGGCGGGGTGTAAGACGGGTGACCACCGGGATCACGTCCATCGGGTGTACGTAATGCCCCGTGCACCGACGCGCATGTACAATAACCTGGCGTACACAGGTCAGGATGGTCAGGGCGACACATACGTTGCCCCTCCCTCGTCGCACCTCTCCCGGCGCGGCGCGGTCTGCAGGCGTCGCCCTCCGGACCAGACGATCGTCGCGCCAGACGCACCATCGCGGAAGGTCGCGACAACCCGTCCAGGCGAGACATCCAGGACATGCGCAAAAGCCACGGTGTGGTCGATGGGCATGGGATGATGGGGATCGTCCACTATCGGCGCGGTAAACGGTTGTTCGCACCTACGCATGCTGCGCCGGGACAATCTTACCCGGAGCGCTGGGAAGCGGACATTGACGTATGGGTGCACGGGCACGTGAGAAGGGGACCGGGAGGCGCGGGATAAAAGCGCCTGAACATCGCCCATCCGCACTATTGGATCGGGGATCAATCGGGCCAGTAGGCGACAAGACGCCCTTCGGCATCGTAGAGTGCGCCGGGATCGGAAGCATTATCGGTCCAGATATTTCCGCCGCCAGCGCGCGGAAAATCGCGGGTTTCGCCCGGCGCCAGCATTCCGCCGATGCCGGGATGGATCTGAGCGCCCCGCATACTGCACATCGTCCAGCCGTCGAGGTTGACCGTCGCGCGACTGACGTTGTGCAGCGTTACCACCTCGGCGCGTTTGTCGATCGCCACGATAGCAACTGGGACATTCGGGGCAAGCGCTGCTTTCGGTTCGGTACGGCAGCCGTCGAAGGATGGCGGCAATGGCGTGGCTTCCGGCATCGCTGTCGGTGTCGCGCCGACGACAGGGGTGATTTCATCTGCAGCTCTCCGCTCACCGTTGCAGGTCTCCGGCGCCCACAGACCAACCTGCGCCTCGCGTGCGGCGCGTTCCGCCGCTTTGAACTGCGCCTGATAGCGGTACGGCGTCCTGAAGGTGTACTCGAACCCGTATCCTCGGGCAATGATCTCATAGTTTGCCAGCCGTCCGTCAGGGAGCCAGACAAAGCGCAGCAGACGGTTGAAACGGTCACGGTTATCCTGTGTGGGATCATCCTCGAGCAGAACCGTCTGCCCACGCAGCAACTCGCGGGTGAACGCCGACGCCTCACGCCCGAAACATTCGACCGGGCGCGAGGGATGTGAGGTTTCTGGCGTATCGATGCCGATCAGACGTACCCGCTCTGTCTGCCCGTTCAACGACACCTCGATAGTGTCGCCATCGGCAACGTTGGTGACCGTTGCGCGCTCCAACCCTTGCGGCATGGTGAGCGATACCGGCGAGGGCAGGAGCGCAACCAACGCCGAAGTAGTTGCCGCCTGTGGTGGTGATGTTGCCGATTCGGGCGAAACGAGCAGATCGCTGCGGTCAGTGACAAAGCCGATGATCAGCAGCACAACGGCAGCGATCAGGAGAACACCTATCGCGATCGACAAAGCCCGTCCCACGAATGATCGGCGGGAACGGATATCATTCATCCAGAAATTCCAGGCACGCTGCACCAATCCGTGCCTGCGCCGGCGCTGACGACGTTTTGCTGGGGAGCGGCTCATACTGACACCAATGCACTCTTTCGCAACGGGCATACCGCAGCAACGGGATACCGGCGAATGGATCAACGAACAGAGAAATCATACCAGATATGCGGCGCGCTGCAACCCAGCGGTTGTTGAAGACCTGGAATGTAAACCGGTACTCGCGCTCCTGGCGTGAAACTGGAAACCCACGGCTATACAATGAAGTCTGCCTGCATCAGATATGTCGACCATCGTTCCATCCGCTGTAGCACACGAGGCTACTTCCAGCAGCGCGGTCAACCCTGTCCGGCGGGAGTGATCTTTAGTAAGGACTGTGATACCGAGACGCGGAAGATGCAAAGGGATAGGATCGTTCCGGTATGTTCAGCGCGTTGACCGCCGGCAGGACAGTTGACTACCGGGATTGCGCGTCGGTCGTGCGGGCGGGACACCTGCGCACCCCACACGCACGTGGTTCGATCATCTCGTTGTTCGCTCTCATTCGCAAAACTCACTGCATTGCGCCCGGCGCCGGTGGCGGCGAGGTCATTTCACCGGTCTGCGTGATGACCCCGCGTGCCACACGTGCAGGGGCGCCAACCAAGCCGTTATGAGGGACGGTTACGGCGATCACCGGTCCGTCCAGTACGAAACCAGGCGTCCCTGCGGATCGTACAGCGCACCCGGATCGGTTTCGCGATCGTTCCAGATGTTCCTGCCAGTATGCTTGAAAGCGCGCGTCTCGCCCGGTTCCAGTGTCCCGCCAATCCCCTGGTGAATCTGGCTCCCTTCTGGAACGGGGTCGAAGCGCTGCGCCCCTGGCAACCGACTGGCGTGGTCGTGTATCAGGATGGACAGGCGCTCAAGAGTGCAGAGCCATTGCCGTCTGTCGATGCAACGGCAATCGCCGCCTGCGCGCAGGCGCTGCCCGACCGGGCGCGCCTGATATTGCGAACGCCGCTGCGCATTCGTGAGCGTGGCGACGTGTTACGCACCTTTGATCTGCCGGCGCTGGTCCGCGCGGCGTCATGGCGCATCGACACTCTGACAACGTTTCACGGCAGCGGCAGATGGCAGGTCGATCACCTGCGCCTGTCGATGCGGCGCAGAAGGTCACCGTCGAAGAAGCACAGATCCGCTGGGTCGATCTTCAGCACACATCGACGCGCCAGCGTCAGACGATGCCCCAGGGCGGGATAGTCGGTTCTGTGACCCTGCGCGGCGTTGGCGCCGAACTGCGCGCACTGCTGAAGCTCGGCAGTCTGGTGCATATCGGCAAGGCAAGCACGTTTGGGCACGGTGGATTGAAAGTTGAAGGCTTGCCCCGCACGGAGCGCCTTGAACGCAGTGTGAGAGAAGGGTAGAAGATAGGAGATAGGAGGTAGGAAACAGGAGATAGAAGGTAGTCTGTCATGTACCTGGCCGTAAACGGTCAGGATTACCCCTGGCGCTACCAGCCTCAAGGCTAACATCCGAAACCACAGGCTGAATAACCGCCGCCCTGAAACGTGCGAGGTCTGCTTCAATGGACGCCCAACCCGCGAACCTTTTACCCGGCAGCGGCGTACCTGCCGGAGTCGCCCCCACAACGGGAGTTCAGGAGCAGACAGGACATATGTGCAATACACATGTTGGGCGGCTTCCGAACCTCCATGGCAGGCAGGTTGAGAACCCACCCCTTGCGCATAGCCGCAATCAGCGTTATCCGTTGATCAAGGCTCATTTCCGCGTCAACGGAACGCTGGTCATTCCAGGAACATCGCTCAAAGGGTGCATTCGCAGCATCGTCGAAGCGATCTCTCCCTCTTCGGTCAGCATCACGCGCGCGCCTCAACTCCTGTTTCGTCTCAGAGCATCAGATAGACCTAAACATCTTGATGTCACACAACGCATCTTTGGCGCGCTTGGGTACCAGGGGCAGATCCGCATTAGCGACGCTGCACTCGACGGTGGTCAGACCACGATACAGGGCACACCGCAATTGTTTCGTCCTCGACCTGAAGCACCGAATCTATCTGGACGAACGCAGGCAGTTAAGAGGGCGCAAATTTTACACGCACGGCAGACTGGCGTCTGGCAACCTGCCGCTGGAAGTATGCCCGGTCGAGAGCACGTTTACCTTCTGCCTGGATTTCGAGAACCTGACGCCAGGCGAACTGGGGCTGATCCTGATCGCACTGGGTCTCGGCGAGCCTCGATGGTATCCTAAACTGGGGGGGCGGAAAACCGGCGTGTCTGGGAACGATTGAAGTAATCAAACCACAGGTCGAGATCACCGACCCCATGGCGCAATGGTATGTCGATTTTGATACACCGGTAGCGCAAACGAGAGAAATCTCGGCATTGATCCAGGCAGCGCGGGACGAAGGTCTTGTGTTGGAGGATCAGATGCGTCGCCTGGCCGACATTCTGCGCTGGCCCCGCGACGACCGCCAGTGCCCGGAGAGGAGTCATTGACCATGGGGACCTTGATCGAGCGCGCATCGGCGCTGGCGCGTGATCTGCGCGATGCACAGGTCCGATAACAATACGTCACGCTACCAGAAAGGCAACACCGCTCGCGTTAAAGTTATTGAGGTGCGCAAGAAAAACGATCGAACCATTCTGGACCTGAAACCTGCACCAAAGAAAAAGTAGGTGCAGAATATGAACAGCTGCTGCATCACAGCGTATTTGACACAGAATCCGGCAATGTGGTGCGCGGGAGGGGAAAACCGGCGAGAGAAGCGCGTCGCCAGCAGCAATGGGGCAGGGTGCAAAACGTCATTGACAGGCGAGCCGGGGAGAGGCTACGAAGCGTAGCGCGTATTGACGCTCCTCGTAGCGCCCTCAAGCCTCCAGCAGCGACACCCCTCCGATTGGCTGCAACCCGAGCGCCTGCAATGTCGCATTGTCCAGCGTCCGGTCGTTCATCCCATCGCGTGTCAGACTGAAGCCGCCAGCATAGTCCCACATCGCCCATCCGATCCGGCGTCGTTCGAGCGCAGTGCGCACATCGGTCAGCCAGGCGATACGATCCGCCGGTTCGGTGATCAGGCGATAGACGCCGAACTCGTTGCACGTCAGCGGCACGTTGTACTGCGCACCCCAGGCGGCTGCCTGGTCGAGACGCTGCTCGATGCGTGCAGCGCCCCATGCGTTCTGACCGTAAAAGCGAATCTCCTCACGCGCACGCGGATTATCGATGAGCGCCAGCGCCGTGGCGATCCGCGCCGCATCGACCGGATAAGGAACGCCACGATAGTGGCGCCACATCTCGTATCCCCACGTCGCGCCCTGATGGGTAAACTCGAACGGTTCGTAGAAGTGGAAATTGTAGACCACGTTGCGATCCGCAACCGGGGTGAGTTGCACCAGTCCGTCGATGCTCGCCCAGTAATCGCCGCTGGCGATCAGCGTATGGCGTGGCGCTCCCTCGCGCATGGCGGCGAGCAGGCGACGCAGCACCGCCTCCCAGCGCGGCGGGTCATCGAAGTGAGCTTCGTTCAACGCCTCCAGAAAGAGCATACCCGGATCGCGGGCGCTGAGATGCTTTGCCAGCGCGTGCCAGAATTGCGTGACCGCCGTTACGAACGTATCGTCGGAAGCCAGACGATCGACGAAGCGCTCTTCCGGGTGCAACTCGACAATCACCGCCAGCCCTGCCTGGAGAATCATATCCAGCGCTGCGTCCAGCAATGGCAGGCGGTCAGGGTCGAGGCGCTCCAGATCACGGTCGCTGAAGAGCACATACGGGTCGAGCGGCAGGCGCACATGGCTCAGACCGACCCGGCGCAGCGCGCGAAACTCGTCGGCGGTATGCCGCGATTGCAGCGTTGCGCGGGAAAATGGCGCCTGAGCGAACCAGTGACTCATATTGACGCCTCGCGCCAGACGCGCCAACCGGTCGGTGGGCACCTCTCCCGGCGCAGCGCAACCGGCGATGCCAAAGGTTGCCATAGCAGTTACAACTCGCAGAAAGGCACGACGGTGCATCGGTATCATCTCCTGGGGGATCAGACGGCATCCGGCATCACCCCGGCTGCGATCCGTTCGCGGAAAAGGGCAATCGTATCGGCGACAGCCTGAGAAAGCGGGGTAAACGGCAGCGTGCCGATCACCTGTTCGAGCGGCGCGGCGTCGAACGCTTCCGGGAAGGGGAGCGGCTTCTCGTCGAAGGTGATCAGCCCGCGCACCTCTGGCGCTGCCGCCTCGATTGCTGCAACGATCTCACCCATCGTCGCCACGCTGCCGCCCAAATTGAAAATCTCCGCGCCCTGAAACGACGCGCGCGCACAGGAAATGAAGGTGCGTGCCACATCATCGGCGTACTGGTATGCCGCGCGTCCGCCATACGGAATATGGTACGGCTTACCGAGCGCAGCTGCGACCATCGCCTTCGTCGGGCTGGAGGTCAACCCCTGATCGCGACTTGGACCGTACACAATGTACGGACGCAGACCGATGCTCGCCACCTGCGCATCCTGCCAGTAGACCCGCGCGGTTCCCTCATTGGCTTGTTTGAACACACCGTACAGCGTTGTCGGGTGACCGGCGGTGCCATGGGCGACGACGCCAGACTCGCCGGCATCAACGGCGTCGTACACCGCCGCGGACGAAGCGTAGACAAGACTGCCGATCCGGTCGCGTCGCCGCGCAACCGCTTCGAACACATTCACCGTACCGACGACGTTGACACGCGCTCCGAGCGGCGGATTGGCGCGCACGAACGGTATCTGCAATGCCGCCAGATGGATGACATGCGTGATAGCATGATCGTCGAGTGCGCGCTCAATCGCCTCCAGATCGGTAATATCGCCGGTAACGAAGGTCACCCGTGCCAGTTCGTCGTCGGTCATGATCAATCTCAGGCGGCGTGGATCGCTTGCCAGGTCGAAGACGACGACCGGGGTTCCCTCACGTACCAGGTTGCGCACCGTCCACGCACCGATACATCCAAGTGCGCCGGTGATCAGAAAACGGTCGTTGGGCATGGAAGTCCTGTGCTTTCTTCTTCAGCATCTACTGCGCTGTGTGTGATTATACGCCGACTCAACGCGATGCCTGCAGAAGTGCGTATGTGTGTATTCCTCCGGTGTGCGGGCGGGCAAGACTATAGCGCCTTTCGCGGTATCAGGATTGTTGTTATTCCTCTGGTGTGAATACCGGCAAGACGCCCGCGATCCCGGCACGCGCGTGGTTCGACTATTCTGCACCTGGCCACAGGGCGGGGGGCGTTACCTGCGCGGGTGGACGACGGTAATGCGTTGCCTACCCCTTACCGGTCTGGAACAGTTCTGCGCATTGCTTCAGGATCGCACCAGAACAACCACGCTCTCGACATGTGGCGTTTGGGGGAAGAGATCGACCGGCGTCACGCGCTCGACGGTGTAGCCGCCGCCGATCAGGGTATACAGGTCGCGCGCGAGGGTCGCCGGGTGGCACGAGACGTAGACAATCCGGCGTGGCGCGCGCGCCAGAAGCGCCTGTCGCACCCGTGGATGACACCCGCGCCGCGGCGGGTCGAGGACGATAGCATCGAAATCGCCTGCAAGTCGGTCCAGCACCGCTTCGGCACGACCGACAACGAAGCGTACATTCGAAATATGGTTGACAGCCGCACTCCGCTCGGCATCGACAACTGCGCCAGCATACTCCTCAACGCCGACCACCTCGACAGCGGTGCGTGCCAGGGGCAGGGTAAACGCACCCGCACCGCAGTAGAGATCGAGCAGACGTCCGCCGACCTGGTAGCCAAGACCGGCGCGGATCAGGTTCAGCAACGTCGTCGCCGCAGCGACATTCACCTGAAAGAACGTTGTCGGGCGCAACAGAAACATCAGATCGTCCAGTTCTTCGACGAGCGTATCAACGCCGACAGGGGAAACAGTATGCGGCGGCGGGACGGTAAAAACGACGCCGGCAAGCGGCGGACAGAGCGACCGCCAGCGCTCCGCCAGCCGTCGCCGCTCACCGCGTCCGCGCATCGCGGCAACGCAGTACCCGTGCGCCTCACTGAGGCGTAACGTTATGTCGAGCCGCTGAGCGTCGTCGGGTTCACCGGCAAGCGCATCGCGCAACGCTGCAAGCGCCTGGTTCAGGGTTGGATGCAGCAGCGGATCGTAGTCGATCTCAGCGATCAACCGCGTATCCGCAGCGTAGTAGCCGACTCTACGCCCTTCACAGTGCCACCGGGCGCTACTGCGGTATTCCCACGGTTTCGACGCCGGCGTCGTTGCTTCGACCAGTTCCGGCGCAACCCCGGCAAACTTGGCGAGTTGATCGGCGAGGATCTGGCGGCGAAAACGTTGCTGGGCATCCGGTGAGATATGCTGCCATGACATATGGCTCACGCCGGGGAGACGCGGTTCTGTCCGGTCGGGCGAAGCGGTGAGCACAGCCACCACATCCCCGCGCGCATACGACTCATGCCGCTCGCGCAGGCGCACCACGACGCGCTCGCCGGGAATGCCGCCAGCCGCGAACACCACCCGTTCCTGCCAGCGCCCGACGGCGTCACCGCCCTGCGCGATACCATCGAGGGTGAGTTCCAGCGTATCGGGCCAGGTTGCAGATGAGGAACGTTCAGCAGGATCAACCAAAGTCGCGCTCGCCAATATCGCTGCGGTAGATGCGTCCCTCGAACTGCACCCGGTCGGCGTTGACCAGGGCGCGCCCACGCGCGCCGGGCAACGAAATCCCCTGCGCCACCACTGTCGCCACCAGCCCACCCGTCGTGCGCAACCCGCTCCAGCCCTGCGGCGTACCGCCCATGCCGAGCAACCCGCCAATCATCGAACTCAGAGCGTCTGCGCTGCTGCCGCGACTGCGTAGCGCGCGCGGCATATACGGCACTGTTGTTGCCGGGTTGGTTGTGGCGCTGTGAAAGACCATAACGCCGGGTTCGACATCCTCCAGCCCCCGGATCTGTCCGCCGGTCGGGAAGAAATGAGGGTACCCGCGCGCCATCAGACCGAGGCCAACACTCGGAGTCGCCATCCATACCGGTGGCGGCAGTTCGTGCAGGCGGCGGGTGATTGCAGCTTCGATCCAGGGCAACAGGTCATCCTCGAGGCGCGGTAACACCACCTGCACCTCTCCCTCGCGGAAACTGAACCGGAGCGCCGTGGCGCGCGGACCTTCGGTGGTAATGATGCAGTCCACACCGATCAATCCCCAGCACGGCAATCCCTCCTTTTCCAGTCCGGCGACGAACGGCAGAATGAACTTCTCGTGCAGGTAGCGCGTCAGACGCTGGGCAAATATCGAGTTGCTCGTATGCGCACCGACACCGCACGCCTGTGCGCCGCGATCCCCCTCCTCCACCCGATCATACAGGCGCGTCGCAAGCAGAGGTATCGCGGTGCGTCCATCGCTCAACGCCGATAGCGCCACTCGCGGACCCCGGAGCACCGCTTCGATCACAACCCCTTCGCCACCATCGAGCGAACGGGCGGCAAACAGGCGGCGCAGCCCTTCGAGTGCAGCATACCGGTCGGCGAACATTTCCTCACCACCGGAGGGATGATCGGTCTTGATCATCACCGGCAACGGCAGCGTCGCCAGATATCGTTCGGCAGTCGTCAGATCGGTGAACGCGCGTCCAGGCGCGGTGGGAATACCGTGGTGGAGCATGAACTCCTTTGCCAGACAGCGACTGCGTTCCAGGGCTGCGGCGCGTCGTGACGCTCCCCACACACCGATGTTCAACGCCAGCACCTCATCGACAAGCCCGGCGTGCAACGGCGCACTGGATGCAGGAATGACCATATCAATCTGTTCCTCGAATGTCCAGCGGCTCAACCCGGCGGCATCGGCAACATCGAGATCGACCGAGGGCGCAAATGGCGCCGTTCCACCATTTCCCGGCGCGCAGATCACCTCTGGCACCCGCGGGCTGTTGACCAGTTTCCACGCTAGCGTATGCGCACGTCCATCATTACCGAGCAGAAGTATCTTCATAGAACGCCTTCATCCGCGTCTGCGCACCGGTACTGCCGTTACGCCGGTATGCGTTCCTCGTCGACAGTTCCAGCCCTTCCTGCAACGTCGCCGCAGTGCGCAGACCAAGGTGAATGCCCAGACCGATCAGCGTCTGGGCAACATCCGGTCGAATGCCGACCAGTACCGTTTCCGCCCCCATCAACCTGGCAGCGCTGGCGGTACGCACCAGCGCCTGCGCCACCTGCGTATCGACAATCGGAACGCCGGTAATATCTAGAATAACCGTATGAGTATGACGTTGTTCGATGACCTGAAGAACGCTCTCGGTCAACTTTGCCGCGCGTGAGCTGTCGATCGTACCGGAGAGCGGCACGACAACGATTCCTTCGCGCACAGGGATGACTGGCAGCGAAAGTTCGAGAATGATCTGAGTGAGTTCCTGCTGCGCTGCTATACTGCGCTGCAACTCTTTGGTCAGCGCCTGTTGCGCTGCAAGCGCCCGACTCAACTCAGCCGTGCGCTCGGCAACGCGCGTCTCCAGCTGCGCATTCGCCTGCGCCAGTTCAGCCTGCATCCGTTCTGCCAGTGCGCGCACCTGATACGCCTCGTGTATCGCACGCCTTGCAATGCGCGCCCCGATATACGTCACGAAGCCGACTACCACGAGCAGTACGCTGCTGTTCAAAACTTGTGTACGCACCGGGGCAATATCCCAGAAGCCGGGATGCGTGAGGGCGAACGTTGCAAGAAACGCGGCAACTATCCCGCCTGTGACCAGCCAGAGTTGTCCCGGCGTGAGCGTAAGGCTCGCAATCACGATCAGGACGGACAGGAAATACCCCACATTCGATGCCAGGTCAGGCGGCAGATTTGCCACTGCAATCATGGCGCCGGTGAGAAAGGCAAGCAGAACGATCCATGCGGCAACGCTGGCGTGCCCCTGTCGGGCAAGCACAAATGCTCCAATAAAGCAGGCGCTGCTGGCAATCGGGATGAACAGGTTGCCGCCTTGCGACGATAGCAGATCCAGCACCAGAAAAAGAACATTCGCCACCAGCATGGCAACAACCAGTTGCATCACTGCCAGCGCGCGTCGTTGCACGTCAGCATTGGCGACACGGGTCGTCATAATGGCATTGAGTCGGTCGCGCATGCTGTTCCTTCGCGTCTCTCCAGTCTCTTCCATGCAACTTACCCCGCAACTTCTCACAACCGATGTTCATTGCACATATGCCGCGCACGCGGCAGCCACATGCGGTGAAAGACATAGGCACCTTCATCATACCACGCCCCTGCCAGGTTATTGATACCTGATAGTGATCGGGATGCAGACAATCTCGCAATCTTTGCAACAAAAGCCTGCCCCATCCGCATTGCAATATGCAATAGTCGTCCAGAGTGATGCTGCACTATCAAGGGTTCTTCGGAGTGCCCCTGCCGCCCGCCTCACATTGCGCGACTCAGAACTCCCCTACTCCCTCTTCTCCCTGTTCAGGGATGGACAGAACGTACCAGTGCGTGCGGAAGATAGGGCTGGGGATCGCCCTGGGGACCCTCACCTCTCAGGTGGAGGGTTTTTGCTAGGCCGCTTTCTGATGCGCTTGGTCGGTAGGCGGACGCGCGCCGCGGGGGTCAAGACGTTTCGACCAGGCTTCGGGGGGCACCTGCACGGAC
>DAOUBK010000025.1:0-15659 GCA_034432635.1 Roseiflexus sp. | reverse complement strand
CGGCATCGGCGCCGGAACCGATCAACTCGATGACCAGGCGCTGGGACGCAGTGCAACCGAAACCCGCGACCGCGGCTACTATCGCCCGGCGGTCATTCAGGTGCGGGTGTTCGAGGAGATTACATCACCGATCAACAACGTTTATGCCGCCGGTGATGCGCCGATCACCGGAGCAACGGTGTCCCTGACGCCGAATGTGGCGCTCGGCGGACCGTTCGGACCCGATGCCACCGGTATCATCTCGTACACCGTCGCACCAACGACGACCACGTATACGGTAGGAGTGGTTGCACCTGCCGGCTACTTCCCCTCGCCGGGGAATACGGGGACGGCAACTGCACCTGCGCCGTTGACCAGCGGACAAACGATCACGCCGCTGCCGTTCGGCTACTACCGCAACGGCACTATCAGCGGCACGGTCTGGTTCGATACCAGCGTCAACGGAACGTTCGACACCGGTGAGCCGACGATGGCGGGCGTTACTGTGACGCTTTACCTCGACTCCGATACGGTGGTCAACGGCAACGAGGTGTCGATCGGTACATTCACAACCGGTGATAACGGCATCTACCAGTTCACAAACATCATGCCAACCGATGTGCTGACGCCTGGCACCCTCTACCGCGTCCGCTTTGAACTGCCGACCGGGTACGTCTTCACCTCCCAGGGCGTACTCACAACAGACGGCAACAGCGATGCGGATACAACCAACGGCTACACCGACCGCTTCGGCGTCGGATTGAATGAGACAGTCACTTACGTTGATGCTGGCGCTGTCGGCAATCTGTCGCTGAGCGGCACAACGTGGGAAGACATCGATGCAGACGGAACATTTGATTCGGGTGAAACCGGCCTGCCGGGCGTCACGCTGACATTGACGGTGACGACATCGATCAACTCGACTAGTCCCACGGTCATGTACACTGTGACGACCGGTGCAGGCTCACCCAACTTCACCTTCAACCAGTTGCCGGCAGGTAGTTACCAGCTCGGCGTCACCGCAAGGCCGCTCGGCTACCTGCTTTCGACTGCCGGGACGTTGAGCGGAACGCTACCGGCGACCGGGCAGAACTTCGGACTGTACCGCACTGCCTCGGTCGGTGACCGCGTCTGGCTCGATGTGAACGGCAACGGAACCTACGAAACTGGCGTCGATGCCGGTCTGCCGGGTATCACCGTCCGACTGCGCGACGCTTCGACCGACACGATCATCTCTACCACCACAACCCTGGCAAGCGGCAATGTCGGCTCCTACGGCTTCGAGAATGTGACACCCGGAGCGTATGTGGTCGAGTTTGTCGTACCGTCAGGCTTCCAGACGGTCAACAACGGCGCCGGTTCGTTGAGCATCGATAACGACAACGACGCGCAGAGCAATGGTCGCACTGCAAGCTTCGTGCTGACGAGCAATCAGATCTCGACCACGGTCGATGCCGGACTCATCGGTAACGGATCGATCTCTGGCATTGCCTGGATCGATGAGAACTTCGACGATATTCGCAACCCAGGCGAGACGCAGCGTGTCGCCGGCGTGCAGGTCACCCTGACGATCACGACGACCGTGCTGCCCACACCATTGACGCTCAGCACAACCACCAACGCCAGCGGCGCCTACACCTTCGTCAACCTGCCACCGGGCACATTCGTGCTTACATTCACCAAACCGGCAGGGTACTTCGAGACCACACCGCGTGTCGGCAGCGATCCGACAATCGACAGCGACGCGCCGGTTGCAACCGGAACGCTGGGGCCGGGTCAGTCGATCACCACGCTGGATGCCGGTTACCGGACGCAGACGCGAGTCTTCCTGCCGCTGATTATGGTGCCGGTGACACCGCCAGACCTGGTGGTCGAGGAGTTCACCATTACGCCCGCAAAGAGCAGTTATGTGGCAGGTGAATCGGTGCTGATTACGGTGAAGGTCAGGAATGTCGGTGGTTCACCAACAACGGTCGGGTTCTGGGTCGATGTCTACATCAACCCATCAACGCCGCCGACAACGCCGAACGTGCGCTGGAACGACGTATGTGGCATCTCGCCGTGTTACGGCATCGCCTGGTATGTGAACCAGTCCCTGGCGCCGGGACAGAGTATCACCCTGACATCGGCGCCGGGACAGTTCGCCGGACCACAATCGTTCTGGCCCGGGTACTTCGCCGGCGGCACGAACACCCTGTATGCCTATGTCGATAGTTACAACCCGCCGGTGCCGACAGGCGCAATGGTCGAAAGCAATGAAACCAACAATCGTGCTCAGATCACCGGTTTCGTCGTCGCAGGGGCATCGTTCAGCAACGGCGCCGATCTAGGAGCGCCTCCCGGCACGTTCGATGCACCGGTCGCCCTGCCGCCACGAGAGTTGCCGGGTCCCGTCGAGCCGTAAATCGTGAGTCGGACATCTTCATCACGGAAGGCGCCTTTTGTGAGGAGGGGAACGAAAAAGGAGTATTCGTATGCGTCTTTGCCATGTGTCAACTTCGCTCGTTGTCTGCGGCATGATGCTGCTAATGGCTGGCATAAGCGCTTTGCTACCAGACGCAGCATTTGCACAGCAAGACCCCCTGCCAGCGCCATCGCCACGACCGGCGTTAGAATTTATCGAACAGAGCAGGGGAGGAGGATCGGCGCCCGACCGATCGGCTATTCCCGGTCACATCGGCGGCACGGTGATCGATGTCGTAAGCGGCGCGCCGGTTCCAGGCATGCCCGTGCGGGTTGGCGATAACATTGTGACAACCGATCAGGACGGCAACTATGGTATCTGGGTGTTGCCAGGCGCCTATCTGGTCAATGTGGCGCCGGCGCCAGGACAGGGTGACGTCGTCGACGGACCGATGACCGTCGTTGTCGAACCTGAGACGCCGGTTATCCAGCATCTGCGTGTTGCCCTGCCTGCGCTCCAGGCGCCGGCTGCCGAACCTGCGTCGGTGGTCGAAGCAGCGCCGGTCGAAGCGCCGCGTCGCCTGCCACGCACCAATGACGCTGCCGATAGTGCATGGTTGTGGGTATCACTTGGTATCATGCTGATCGGTGGCGGTATCGCGCTGAGCATGCTGCCGTCCAGCAGGCGTGCACTCGCGGCGCGGGCAGCAGAGGTGGCGCACCTGAGCAATCAGGCGTTGCTCCGACGGCTGTTGCACGAACGTCCGACGCCGCGCCGGGAGCAAGACGAAGAACTGCTCAGAAAACTCCTGGATTCATAACCGCATGATTCGGAACAGTCGTACAGCGCGCACCCGACGCAACGCATACATTGGTCGTCTGGTGCGCGCTAATGTCTACGACCTCTGGCTGCTGCTCAACGAATCCTGGCTGGTGCTGATCGCATTTTTCCTGCTCGCGACGCTGACGTCGAGTTATCTTGCGTTCCTCTACCCCGAAACCCCCGAATCACCACGCCCGCAGGGATTGCCGGAAGCGCTCTACGAAACGCTGAAATTGATGACCCTGCAGAGCGGTCTGGCGTTTCCACGTGGCGATCTGTTCGGCGAACTGATCTTCTTCCTGACGCCGCTCCTCGGACTGGCGCTGATCTTTCAGAGTGTGTTGAACTTTGGTCGCCTGTTGCTCGACAAGGGAAGCCGGCGTGAAGCCTGGCAGGTGGCGCTGGCTTCTACCTACCGCGATCATGTGATTGTTTGCGGGCTTGGGCGCGTTGGGCTGCGCATTGTCACACAGTTGCACGCCGCCGGCTACGATGCAGTTGTCATCGAGCGCGACTGGAACAGTGAGTTCGTGCCACGTGTACTCAACCTGGGCGTCCCGATCGTACTGGGTGATGCGCGCGAACCAAACGCGCTGCGCCAGGCAGGTATCAGGTATGCGCGCGCGGTCGTTGCCACGATTAACGATGACCTGTTGAATGTAGAAATTGCCCTGGGTGCGCGCGCCGTTCATCCGAACATTAGGGTGGTGCTGCGTGTGTTCAACGAGGAACTGGATCGCAACCTGGAACGCACCCTCGGATCGAACAGCGCGTTTAGCGTCTCACTGGTCGCCGCCCCTACCTGCGCCGCTGCGGCGGTCAGCCGCGACATCGATTATGCGCTGACCATCGGCAGTCATCAACTGGGGGTCGCACAGATTGTTGTCCAGCAAGAGAGTAAGATTGCCGGATTCGTCCGCGCCGTCGAAGCGGCGCACCAGGTCCGTATCATCCACCGGGTTGGCCAGGAGGGGCGATCCGGGTTGTATCGATCGCTCGACCGACTGAGCGCTGGCGACCGGATCACGGTGATCGGAACGCTCGAACAGATCGAGGCGATGCGGCAACGTAATGTAGCGTTCAGTAAAGCAGCGTTCCTCAAGCCAGAGAAACCGGCATACCCTACCGAACGGTACAACACGGTTATCGTTTGCGGATTGGGGAAAGTCGGATTTCGGGTTGTCAACCAGTTGCACAGCCTGAACCCGCGCCCACGGATTATTGTTGTACGCCTGGGAAACGATCGTCCTGAATTCGTCCAGCAGATCGGTCAACTCGAAGGGGTTGCCGACGTGATCGGCGATGCGCGCAACATCGAGACTCTCTGCCGCGCCGGTCTCGATGAAGCCTATTCGGTGGCGGCGCTGACCTCCGATGACTTGCAGAATGTGCAAATTGCGCTTGCCGCCCGACGGTATCGCCCCGATGTTCACGTCGTTCTGCGCACCTTCAGCGACGTGCTGGCAGAACGCCTAGTTGAGATTTTTGGCATTCATACGACCTATAGCACCTCGGCGCTGGCAGGACCGACAATGGCGGCAGCGGCGCTGGTGGGAAATGTGCGGCAGGCATTCTTCCTCGATGGACGCATGGTAGCTACCGATGACATCCGATTGGATGATGGACATCCCCTGATCGGCGTGCGTATCGACGATCTGCGTGAACAGGAGTCGGCGCTTGTGCTCGACGTACAACGTGACGGTAAGACTCTTCTTCTCCCTGGCCTCGATCTGTGTCTGGCTGCGGGCGACAACGTCACCCTGCTGGCGCCGATTGAGAGTATTCAACGAATACGGAACCAGGGGATGCAGAGTAAGAACTGAGCGTGTGATCTGATGCGCCTGGCGCGACGACGCATGATCCTGCCCTGACCCCGGCTATGCTGTCGAACCATTGCCCGATCACCCACCGACCTGAAGACAGTGCATTCATCAGAGAAGCGTCATCGAGGGGCGCAGTGCGACTCTGGCTCGCCACGCAGTGCGGCAATGCCAGCCCCACGCGGATGGCTGGCGACAGGCACAGAGCAACCCTGGAAGAAGCGAAGCATACCTTTTGTTTTCCGTTGCAAGCAACGATCAACCGCCAATCCCCAACGCTTCTCGCGCCCAGGTGACATCGACCAAGCGCGCCGGACCGGCGATGCGCCCACGGATCGTTTCCAGTCCGAGTCCGGTCGCTGCGATGGCTGCGACGACCGCTTCCTCAAAGTCGCGATGGGTGATGAATACTGCGGTTGGACCGGTGTCGGTCGAGCAGTAGACGGGGACACCGCCACTGCGCAGATCGTTGCACATGCGAAACAGTGCGATGTTCTCCGGTTCCCAGCCGATCAGTTTGTTCTCCAGACTCCCCGACATGGTGATACCGTGCAGTCGCATGCTGTCCAGTTCCGCCCACTGCCCCAGGGTGCGCCAGTCGCCCATCCGTGCCGCTGCAATACACGCCAGCGCCTCGTCACGACGGCTCTGCATCCAGCAGCGGAACAATGCACTTGCAGGCGCATCCATGTGCGCCTGTTCGGTCTTCAGCCCAATGCGCGAGTCGATTGGCACGGTGATTAGGCGCACATCATCGAGTTGCCCGGCATCATCGAGCCGCACGGCAAAACTCTCTTCGTGCGCGATACCGGGGTACGACAGCCAGATAGCGCATCCCCCGGCAGCGCTGCGACACCCGGAACCTGCCAGCAGTCGCGCCATGCAACTGACCAGGCGCCGGTTAGATGCCGCCTCCTCGCCATACAGGGCGGCAATCGCTGCCAGCGCCAATGCTGCCGAAGCCGCCGCACTCGATCCAAGACCTTTTCCGAAGCGTGTGCCGCGGGTGACATTACGTGACGTCACGCGGGCACGCGTCGTTGCGCCAGATACGGCGCGGATCGCATCGAGACTCTGCTGCACCCGTTCGAGTTCGCGTCCGTGCGCCGGCTGACCGTTAATGGTTACACTGTCGTGTGGCAGATCGGGATCGAACTTGACCAGTGTCAGGGTATACCCCGCGTCGTTGCACAGCGAAATGCTCGGCAGAAAGGCAATGCGATACTGCCAGTCGCTCAGACCGTGATATTTCAAGATCCCCTGCATCGGGTAGGCAAGCGCGGCTGCCGCGCCACGCATACGCGCAGCGCTGGTCAGATCCGGGTAGGCTTCCCACGTCAGTCCATGAGCACGCAGCGCAGCGCGCAGTTCGGCATCGGCAGAAGCCATCGGCTCAATCAGATCGAGATACGCAACGGGGACGGTCGTTGCCAACGTCACGATTCCTTTCCTCAGTGCGGTCCCAGTAGTACTATACCATACCTCGTGCGACGAAACATGATCATCGCCTTGCCACATTGTCGGTGGTCGCGTATGATTGATGGGCTTTCAACACCTTCTACAAACTGTGGGGAGCGATCATATGGACATTGGCATTACCGGTCTCGGACGCATGGGCGCCAATATGGCGCGCCGCTGGTTGCGCGGCGGTCACCGCGTTGTCGTTCACAATCGCAGTCGCGGACCGATCGACGAACTTGCTGCCGTCGGTGCGGTTCCTGCATACACTCTTGAAGAACTGATCGCTGCGCTGGCGCCGCCCCGCGCCGTGTGGGTGATGCTGCCGGCTGGCGACGTGACCGAACGCGCGATTGCAGCGCTTGCGGATCTTATGACGCCGGGCGACACGATTGTTGATGCCGGCAACACCATGTACAAAGACGATCTGCGGCGCGCGGATGAACTCAAACAACGAGGCATTCATTACGTCGATCAGGGTACATCTGGCGGCATCTGGGGGCTGGAACTCGGCTACTGCCTGATGGTCGGCGGCGATGCAGACGTGGTTGCGCGGCTGGAACCGGCATTCCGCACACTTGCACCGGAAGATGGGTATCTTCACTGTGGACCGGTCGGTAGTGGTCATTTTGTGAAAATGGTGCACAACGGCGTTGAGTACGGCATGATGCAGGCATATGCCGAGGGATTCGAGATCATGCGCGCCAGGCGCGAATTCAACCTCGATCTCCACAAGATTGCCGCCGTCTGGAACCACGGCAGCGTCGTGCGATCATGGCTGTTGGAACTGGCGGAAGAAGCGTTTCGGCAAGACCCAGACCTGGAGCGTATTAAGGGATATGTCGAGGACAGTGGCGAAGGGCGCTGGACGATCCAGACTGCTATCGAACTCGACGTTCCTGCACCCGTCATCACCCTGTCGCTCTTCGAGCGGTTTCACTCGCGCCGACCGGAGTCATTCGCGGCAAAAGTGCTTGCTGCATTACGCAAAGGGTTTGGCGGGCATCCGGTCAAACCGGCGTGATCGAAGACAAAAATCCGGTAGATATGGTTCTACCGGATTTTTGCACCACCATTGATGAATAACCTTCAACTCTCGACGTTAGTCTCCCCGGTCGGCGTCTCGGTGGCCTCCGACGCTTCGGCGCCGTTGTGACGCAGGCTCAGACCCATGCGCTGGCGCTGCTTGTCAAGGCTGATGATCCGCGCGGTAATGATCTGACCTGGCTGCAACAGATCGCGGGGCTGCGCCTGCGGATCGGCGTCCAGCTCACTGGCGTGGATCAACCCTTCGACCGCCTCTTCAATCTGCACAAATGCGCCAAACGGAGCGACATTCGTTACCGGGCCGCTGACCAGTTGACCGAGCGAATAGCGCTGGTCAATCGTATCCCAGGGATTGGGTTGGAGGCGGCGCAGGCTGAGACCGATCCGTTCGCGCTCTGCGTCAATCTCCACCACCATCACCTTCACTTCCTGCCCCGGCGACAGCACCTCACGTGGATGGTTGACGCGCTGCCAGGAGAGTTCGGAGATATGCGCCAGGCCATCGGCGCCACCCAGGTCGATAAACGCCCCGAAGTTCGTCAGTTGATTGACGCGACCGGTCAGAATATCACCGGGCTGAAGTTCGGTCAGCAAACGCTGCTTCTGCGCTTTACGCCACTCCTGAGTTGCGCTACGCTCCGAAAGCACCAGCCGATTGCGGTCACGGTCGACCTCGATCACCTTGAGTGGAATCGTCTGCCCGACCATGCGCTGCAACGCCTGTTGCCGCTCCTCAGCGGCAGTACGTCCGTGGAGTTGCGCCACCTGCGAAGCCGGCACGAACCCGCGAATGCGATTGAACTGTACCAGCAAACCACCCTTGTTGTAGCCAATCACCTGGCCCTGGACAATACCGCCCTCGGCGCTCAAGCGGGCTGCTTCTTCCCAATCGCGCGCGACCTGCACCATCGTCAGCGATAGCACCAGGTCACCCTGGCGATTTTCCGGCTCCTGCACATAAACCTGGACCCGATCGCCCACCGTCAGATTGCTCAGCACCTCATCGCCGGCAGCGCGCACATCGGCGATTGGGATGATGCCTTCGCGCTTGGTGCCAATCGAAACCAGAATACCGCTTTCCTCGATCTTCATGACGACGCCTTCGCGCACCTCGCCACGTTGCGGACGCGCATAATCGTAGTCGTCGAGCATCTGCGTCCAATCGAAATCTTCTGTTTCCTGGACGGCATTGTCGGGTACTGCGTTCATGCAGTGACCTCCAGACATCATAAAACTAGCCATTGCCCGCCTGTGCACAACGGCGCCAGTAACATCACCTTCGTCAGGGCGGGAGGGCGATTCCAGGCAAACATAAGCAATGCCGCGCTGGATGCACGACACTCGACGCCACATCACGGCGTTGCTCTGGACGGCGCCCACGAAGGCTCCGCTCCGGCTTGCTCCTGATTGCCCGGCTACTCCAGCGAGGTATGGGAGGTGAGCCTGTGCGGATATGTTCATTTACGAGAAACAAAGTATACACGGCGACGTTCTGGCTGTCAAGTTTGCGTCCTGCTTCAGGTTGCTCTATACTGCCTGTACAGATTTCTTCTCTTGTCTCGAAATCGGGTCGTGAGCATTCTGTTTCTTTTTGTTGACGGCGTGGGTCTGGCGCCGGAAGGTCCGGATAATCCACTTTCGGATGCGCCGACTCCCGCAATTCGTTCAGTGCTCAACGGCGCACTCACCATCGAGCGTGTCGGCGCTTCGTCTGGCGTATTGCTGCGCCCACTCGATGCGACGATGGGTGTAACGGGTCTACCGCAGAGCGGCACCGGGCAGACAGCATTGCTGAGCGGTGTCAATGCAGCAGCGCTCCACGGTCGTCATCAACCTCATCTTCCACCTGTGGCACTGCGCCCCCTGCTGGTGGAACGCAGCATCTTTCGCCGTCTCACCGAGGGGGGAAGACGGGTTGCGTTCGCCAATGCATTAGGGGTACGGTACTGGGAGGCGCTGGCAGCGCGACGGCTCCGACGATCCGCCAGTGTGATTGCGGCTGAAGGCGCAGGTGTGCGTTTTCGCAACGACACCGACCTGCGCGCCGGCAGCGCGCTGACATGGGATATTACCGGCGAAACGATCCGCGCCAGTGGCGGTGATGTGCCGGTTATCTCCGCACACGCTGCCGGTGCGCGCCTGGCGCGTCTGGCTACGCGCTATGATTTCGTGTTCTTTGAGACGTTCATCACCGACCTGGCAGGTCACGGGCGATTGGCGCACATGGCTTTCGCCGATCAACATCCACCTACAGTGACGGAACAGATCCATATGGCGATGGAGCGGGTGGATGGATTGATCGCAGGAGTACTCAACACGATGCATTCGAGTGACACGCTGATCCTTACCAGCGATCACGGAAATATCGAAAGTTTGACGGCGAAAACCCATACCCTCAACCCGACGCCATTGCTGGTCGTTGGGCGCGATATATCACATTTTGACCACCTCGTCAGTATTGTCCAGGTTGCTGATGTTGTTGTTACTGCGGTGCAGGAGTCGCTCGCGTGAAACCGATCAAACGGGTGGCGATCATCTTCAATCCGTATTCCGAAGAATCGCTGCGTCTCTCTGATGAGGTTGCTGGCTGGCTTACAGCGCGTTCGATCCAGGTGTGGCGGGGAGTATCGCATGAGGGGCGCGCACAGCACGCCGTTGATCATACCGATCTGGTGCTGGCACTGGGAGGCGATGGCACCGTGCTGCGCGCAGCACGTCTCGCCATTCCCAACGGCGTACCGGTGCTGCCGGTGGCGCTGGGACGTCTCAACTTTATGGCGGAACTGGAGCCTTCCACCCTCTATGAGGGGCTCGAAGATATGCTGGCGGGGCATTTCTGGCTCGATTCGCGTACCCTGGTGGAGGCGACCGTTCAGCGGGCCGATGGTATCACCGTTGCGCCGATCCTCGCCTTGAACGAGATTATTGTGGCGCGTGGCGATATTAATCGCACGGTGCTCGTTGATGTTGAGATCTACGATGCGCACCTGACGACATACCACGCCGACGGGGTCATCGTTGCCAGTGCAACCGGATCGACCGCATACGCGCTGGCGGCGGGTGGACCAATCATCGATCCGCGTTCAACTGCCCTCGTGCTCGTGCCGGTCGCCGCTCATCTGACGAATGTTCCTTCGCTGGTGCTTCACGAGGATGCGGTCGTGACCCTGACGTTGCAGAGTCGTCACTCGGCTGGCTTCTCTGCCGATGGACACGATCATATTGCGTTGCATGAGGGGGATCGGGTGATTGTGCAACGTTCGCAGCGTTGTTGCACCTTTGCACGTGTCTATCCACAGAGCACGTTCTATGCGCGTATGATGCAGCGTTTGCGGCGCGAGTAGCGGCGCGCTGTATGGATATCCGAGGCACAGCGTATCATCCGATCCGCAGACCCACTTCGCGAAGACTGTCGGGTTTCCCAACGACCGTGATCTCATCACCGTGGCGTAACCGGGTATAGCCGTGTGGGACTATTGCCTGCCCGTCACGACTGATCTCCAGCAACAATACATCGGAAGGGAGCCGGAGATCACGCACCAACCGTCCATCAAGTTCACGATTGGTGATGGTCATCTGCACTACGTCATACGTGGAGTCGGAGTGGAGGAGGAGCGAGAGTGACTGGGGTGCACGCACAGCCTGTTCGAGGAGATTGACCATCGCCGTCGCCGGGTCGACGATAATCGCTCCCAGTTCACGAAACTGCTCGCGCAACTCCTGTCGGTGGAGTCGGACGATCAGACGCGGAACACCGAATTTCTCAAACGCGATCTGGCAGGCTCGCAGGTTATCTTCATCCGTTTCCAGCAATGCCACCACCGAGTCGGTCGAGCGATCGATCAGACCGGAGAGACTGTGCTCATCGACTGCCGGAATATGGCGCTCATCGACATCTTCTGTCGCCAGACGCTGCACATGCTCAGGATCGGTATCGGCTACCCGTACCCGCCAGCCACGCGCACTCAGTTGACGAGCCAAGGCAATCGATTGCTGCTCTATACCGAGGATGAGCACATCACGCACATCATCACGGATGCCGGGTTCTGGCAGATTCGCCTCGCCCAGACGCTGAAGCGCAAAGCGGAGCGTGAGCGGTCCGAAAATTTCGTTCAACACAATGACGGCAATAATCAGTGTGGCAAAAGCATTCCCAACCGTCGGTAGTAGTATCGATGCTTCACGCGCCAGTCCGAGCGCAATACCAGCCTGTGTTATCAGACCAAGCCAGAGTATCCTGCGGAAGCGCACCGGCTCACCGGCGATGATCATGCCGAGCCCGCTGCCGACGAAAAGCGCCGCTGCACGCACCAGAAAGAGAATCCCGGCAAAGATCAGGGCAGTCAACAGGATATCGAGCTTGAGCCCCAGACCCGTGATGGTGAAGAAAGCCACATACACCGCCGGTCCTATGTCGTGAAGCAGGGTCGTAAACTCATCGCGGAAAGGTGAAAAATTCGTTATCAAAAAACCGGCGATCAGGGCAACCAGCAGCGGCTCAATAACAATTTTGACAGGCCAGTTTGCTGCGGAAAACGTCTTGAGCCAGTCCGCGCCGGCAAAGATGCCATAACCCAGTGCGACTATCACAACCAGCTTCAGCCAGCGCGACCTGCTCTGCTGCAGCAGAAAGCGCAGTAACCATCCGACTGCAACACCACCGCCGATAGAAAGCAACAGATCAACAATCAGCAGACCCAGAAAAGCCAGATTAATGCTGCTGCGCTCAACCAGTGCTACGGCGAACGATGAACTGATCGCGAAGAGCACAATAATCGCTACATCCATCACGATAGTGATGCCCAGTATCAAACGAGTCGCCGGACCGCGCGCCCGCACTTCTTTGATCACCGCTATCGTTGAGGGTGGCGAAAGAGCGAGGAGTATCGTTGCTCCAAGCAAGGCGACTCCGATCTTTTGATCGGGCATCAACCCTTGTGTGAACGGAATCAGATCGAGCAGTAGAAAGAGAATCGTGCCAATGAGCATTAGTGCAGTGATAATAATGATCCCGATAGACGTAAGAATAGTGCGTAGACGATTGATCAGGTCTTTGTAAAATAATTCACTACCGGCAACGAACGCTATCACAGCCAGTGCTATCTGATCGATAAAGCGCAAACTCTCACCAGCGCTCGATGGAATAAGTTGCAATCCAAACGACCCGACCAGCACACCGGTAAAGAGATAACCGGTAATGTAAGGCAAACGAATGTGGGAAAACCAGGCGCCGATGCGATGTGAAGCCAGACAGATAAGAGCAAAACCGCCAAGATAGATCAGTGTCTGCAACGAGGTCTCCTTTACAAATGTCTGGAAAGATTCAGGATGCACGCAACACTGGAATACATCAGACCGACGTGTTCGCGTGGATAGGCTTATCTCTCTGGGATAAGCGTTTGTGAACTCACACATTCGACCAGAGCGGTGGGAAGTACACTCTATCGATGATTTGGGCTGCTCTGGTAGCGTACTGTCGGATATATGCTATTATATCGTTATCTGCTTATTCGCACCTTTCGCGTGACTGCCTTCCTGGATTTGCGGGAGGCCATGCCTGCAACCCAATGGAGAGGGGTAAACTCATCTCCCTCTACAAACAGGAGTGCGTTCACAGAGGTGCATCGCTCTGCTCACATTCAGGGACGCCAGAATGTCGCAGGGCAGGCGCCGTACATCTGCACCAACGCGCAACACTCGGTGAACACAGAGCAACTCTGGATGGACGGCTACCATATCAGCAACTATTGAGACTGTGCCATGCTTCGGAAACTGCTACCTCTCATCATAACAATAGCCTCGTTCCTGTGGATCGCACTGCCGCACAGCGTCTCTGCCCGGAGTGGCGAGCGCTGCTTCGCTGAGACAGGGTACTGTATCAGTGGTCGCATCCGCGAGTTCTGGGAACAGAACGGTGGGCTGCGCGTCTTCGGGTATCCGATTACACCACTGCAAACCGAAACCATCGAAGGGCGCTCACTTCAAGTGCAGTGGTTCGAACGCGCCCGGCTCGAACTGCATCCAGCACATCGGCGCCCCTACGATGTGCAGCTGGGGCGACTCGGCGTAGAACTGCTGGCACGCAGCGATCGCGGTGGAACGCCGGTCAATGTCGCCACGTCGGGTGAGTGCCGTCTCTTCCCGCAGACCGGCATCAGCGCCTGTGGTCCGATTCTGGCGGCATGGCGCTCCGCCGGTCTGCAACTCGATGGTCGACCGGGCGTAAGCGAGGCGGAGAGCCTGGCGCTCTTTGGTGTGCCATTGACCGAAGCGCGGCTGGAGACATTTGCCGATGGAAAGACCTATCTGGTGCAGTGGTTCGAACGCGGACGATTCGAGGTGCACCCCGACAATCCTCCGCCCTCAAACGTGCTACTTGGATTGCTTGGACGCGAATACGGTCCGGTGGCACGCGCGCCTGAAGCAGCACCCGTGGTACGCCCGACGCCAGCGCGCATTGTCGCTCGCGAGATCGGGATGGATGCCCGGATTGTCGCAGTGGGACTGGATGCGCAGGGGATGCCCGTTGTGCCGGATCACGATGTGGGCTGGTACAATCGCAGTGCCTTACCCGGTCAGGGTGAGAATGTGGTACTGTGGGGACACGTGCTGCGTTTCAGCCATGCGCCACGTATCCCTGCTCCATTCGCCCGCCTGAAAGACCTGCCCCCCGGCGCGCGCCTGACGCTGTACGACTCAACCGGTGTTGCCTTCGACTATGTTGTAACGCGCCAGGTATGGGTGCGTCCGACGGAGGTGGAATGGATGTTGCCGCAGGGGAACGAACGCCTTACCCTGATTTCGTGCATCGGCGATAAAGTGATCGTTGGGCGTGAGGTGGTGGATATGAGTCATCGCCTGATCACAATTGCGGAACCAGCGCGGTAGAGCGAGGATTGCTCAGGACGAGGACGGTCAGCGCCGCACTCTGGTGTGCCTAGTGTGGAACAGAGCGACATGCATCACATGCGTACCGGGTGCGCTGAAATACACCCCGGATCGGGACAGATTGAACGGGTCGCCGCAGAGCAAGGCGACATCCGTATCTCTCCGTCGTACCAGATCCGGCATTTCTCCAAAGGGTGTTATGAAGGTTTCTTCCTGATGGATGCGGCATAGGTTGGTGACGTTCACGGCACACCGGGCACCCCAGGCGCACGAGCGCCTGTCCCCCTCATACACCTATGCATTACCCATAACTCGGATCATGCATAGCCCGCGTGCAGGAGCGAGGCCGGGGGTGCGGGCTGCGAGTCGGCGAGTTCAAACCTTGCCTCACGCCGTGGAAGCCCCCGCGGGGCTGGACTGACGGCGAGGAGCGAGCACCATGCGTGCTGCTGGATAGCCCCGGCGGGGCTTGCACGCGGTCAGGCAGGACTTTAGCCCGCACGACCCGGCGGGGAGCGCCGATCGGCGGGTTGGGCAGGGCGGCGGGGGACGGCATGCCCGCCTGTGGGTCAGGCGTCCCGCCAGCGCGCCATTGGCCACGGCCAGCACCTGACGGCGGCGGCAGGGATGGCTGCACGCGGGCTGGCAGCCCGCGCCACGGGCGTCCCACACCCCAGGAACGGTCGCGCTGGCGTTCTGATCATGCCGCAGGACGCTGCGGCGCGCATGACCGCCTGGTGTGCGTGACGAACGATGCGCCGTGTCCATCACGCTGTGCGATGAGGTGTCATACCGACTGCTTGGTGACATGTGGGTCATGCATAGCTCATCCACCGAGGCGCGCTTTAGTGCAAGGAGTTGCTGTCACCAATCGACACCCGGGGAACGGGCAGGGACGATGCATGTATCGCTCCTGTCGATACACATTTAAGTGTGCACAGAACATATAAGCGTCAAGGGGCTTTATGTCGTTGGAATGCGCCGGCTGGCCCTCACCCTCGACTCCTCTCCTCTCAGGTGTAGGGTTTTGGGGTTGTGAGCCCCCAGGTGGAAAGGCGGATTGAAGGCGCGGCATCCGTCTGGTCCGATGCGGGTTACTACGACCAGAGCCGTACCAGGAGCACCGCACGCCTCGCCTCCCCGGATTATCGCCAGGGCAGCAGACCGTTCAACCCACCTGCCGCAGCTGAGCAGACCCCAGGTCGGCAGGCTCAGCCGGTGGCGTCGCGGCATCCTGCTGG
>DAOUBK010000024.1:0-16651 GCA_034432635.1 Roseiflexus sp. | reverse complement strand
TGGTCGACATGACCGATGGTACCGACGTTGACGTGCGGCTTGGTGCGCTCAAACTTCTGCTTTGCCATTGCTGTTTCCTGCTCCTTGCAGCGTACTTACAAACCTGTGCCGTGCGTATGAAACGAACTAGCCGCGCCGTTTCTCGATGATCTCTTTTGCCAGAGCATCCGGCAGCGGTTGATAATATGCGAACTCCATAGAAGACGTTGCGCGTCCCTGCGTTGCCGAGCGCAGGTCAGTGGTATAGCCGAACATGGACGCCAGCGGGACGTATGCGCGGATGACCTGCGCGTTGCCGCGCGCCTCCATGCCTTCGACGTGACCACGGCGCGAGTTGATATCGCCGAGAACCGTACCGAGAAAATCTTCAGGTGTCACGATTTCGACTTTCATCACCGGTTCGAGAAGAATGGGGCGACCCTTCCGCACTGCTTCCTTCAGCCCCATGGAAGCGGCAATCTTGAACGCCATCTCAGACGAATCGACTTCGTGGTATGAACCGTCGTAGAGTGTAACTTTTAGATCGACCACCGGATACCCGGCGATGATGCCGCTGGCCATGGCTTCCTTGACGCCAGCCTCGACCGCCGGAATATATTCGCGCGGGATAACGCCGCCAACGATCGCATTGACGAACTCGAACCCTTTCCCCCGCTCGAGCGGCTCGACCTGCAATTTGACATGACCATACTGACCTTTGCCGCCGGTCTGGCGCACGAACTTGCTGTCCACATCCGCCGGAACCGTGATCGACTCGCGATACGCCACCTGCGGCTTGCCCTGGTTGGCCTCGACCTTGTATTCGCGGCGCATACGATCGACGATCACTTCGAGGTGCAGTTCACCCATACCGGCAATGATCGTCTGACCGGTTTCCTGATCGGTAAAGACGCGGAATGTCGGGTCTTCCTCCGCCAGTTTGCTCAGCGCGACCGCCATCTTATCCTGGTCGGCCTTGGTCTTCGGCTCGATCGCCAGTTGAATCACCGGCTCAGGGAAGCGAATGCTTTCCAGGACGATCGGATCGTTCGGATCGCAGATCGTATCGCCGGTGTAGCTTTGTTTCGGACCGACCATGGCTGCAATGTCGCCGGCGTAGACTTCCTTGATCTCTTCGCGGTGGTTGGCGTGCATCTGCAACAGGCGACCGATGCGCTCACGCTGGTTGCGTGTCGAATTGAGCACATAGGAGCCAGTTTCCAGTTTTCCAGAGTACACGCGGAAATACGCCAGCTTTCCAACGAACGGGTCTGAGACGATCTTGAACACCAGCCCGGTGAACGGAGCATCTTCGGATGTCGGGCGGGTGATCATTTCCACGCCGTCATCGCCGGCGACCTGACCCGGGCGCGTACCGCGTACCGGCGGAATATCGACCGGCGACGGCAGGTAATGCACAATCGCGTCGAGCAGGCGCTGTACGCCTTTGTTCCGCAGAGCCGCACCGCACAGCACCGGCACCAGTTGACCCTTGATGGTCGCCTTGCGCAGTGCACGGCGCAGTTCTTCGACGCTGAGTTCTTCCCCTTCCAGATAGAGGAGCATCAACTCATCGTCGGTTTCGGCAATCGCCTCGATCATCTCATTGCGCAGGCGCTCAACTTCGTCGGCGATCTCCGGCGGTATCGCGTCCAGCTCTTCGCGCTTCCCCTGATCATCGACATAAAGGACCGCCTTATTCGTAATCAGGTCGACAATACCGCGAAAGCGATCTTCCGAACCGATCGGGAACTGAATGGGCACTGGTTTCGCGCCGAGGCGCTCGCGGATCATCTCCACTGTCCGCTCAAAATTGGCGCCGATCCGGTCCATCTTGTTCACGAAGCAGATCCGTGGCACGTGGTACTTATCCGCCTGCCGCCACACCGTCTCCGACTGCGGCTCAACGCCGGCGACGGCATCGAAGACCACCACGCCGCCGTCGAGCACGCGCAGTGAACGCTCCACCTCCGCCGTAAAGTCGACGTGACCGGGCGTATCGATGATATTGATACGGTAGGGAACACCCTCGACTGTCCACTCGGCAGTGGTCGCCGCTGCGGTGATTGTAATACCGCGTTCGCGCTCCTGCTCCATCCAGTCCATCACTGCGGTGCCCTCATGCACCTCGCCGAGCTTATACGTGCGACCGGTGTAGAACAGGATGCGCTCGGTGGTTGTCGTTTTTCCTGCATCGATATGCGCAATAATGCCGATATTTCGAATGCGCTCTAATGGCACTTCACGAGGCATGAGATTCTCTCCCCTCTTCTGCGCTAAACCTGTAGCCGTATCGTCTCATCCGCATCTGGTCATCGGAGACCATCTGGCGCACCCTGCCGTCGCGATGCAATCCGATCACCGTCCTGCCGTCTCAGAAGCGCCCGTAGTGCGAGAATGCACGGTTGGCTTCCGCCATGCGCTGCACATCCTCTTTCCGCTTGATCGTTGCACCCGTATTGTTGTAGGCATCGATCAATTCAGCAGCCAGGCGCTCGTACATCGGCTTGCCCGAACGAGCGCGCGCCGACATGAGCAACCAGCGCATCGCCAGCGACTGTCGGCGATCACTCTTGACCTCGACCGGCACCTGATACGTGGCGCCGCCGACGCGCCGCGGCTTCACCTCAATCACCGGACCGGCGTTGCGCACGGCGGTTTCGAAGATTTCCAGCGCCGGCTTCTTCAAACGTTCCGCTGCCAGATCGAACGCCTGATAGACGATCTTCTCGGCAATGCTCTTCTTGCCGCGCTGCATCACCTTATTAATGAACTGCTGCACCAGCACGCTGTTGTAGCGTGGGTCAGGCGGTGGAATACGCCGTTCAATCGTGCCTCGACGGGGCATAGGCTACCTCATCATCATGTGACGCAGGCGATGACGGTCGTTATCGCGCTGCGGTATGAACCCTACTTCTTCTTCGCCGGAACCGCGCTGGCTTTCTTCGTGCCGTACTTTGAACGACCCTGCTTCCGATTGGCAACCCCCTGCGCATCGAGCGTGCCGCGCACAATGTGGTAGCGCACGCCGGGCAGATCCTTCACACGCCCGCCTCGGATCAGCACAACCGAGTGTTCCTGCAGGTTGTGCCCTTCGCCGGGAATATAGGCGGTGACTTCCATGCCGTTCGACAATCGGACGCGCGCGATCTTGCGCAGCGCCGAGTTGGGCTTTTTCGGCGTCATCGTGCGGACCTGCGTGCAAACGCCGCGTTTGAACGGCGAACCCTTGCCGCGTGTCAGTTTCCCTTTCAACACATTCAGGCTGAAACGCAGCGCAGGCGCCTTGACCTTTTTCGTGACCCGCTTACGCGGCTTGCGCACCAGCTGGTTGATTGTCGGCATGCTGCTTCCATCCTCCATCGTGCGCGACGCACATGCGTCGGCTACGGCTGATCAGTCGCTATACAAAAAAATAACCCTGCCCGTCACTGGTCGCAGCGAGGGCTACGCCTTAGTTCGGGGCCGAACGCAGACAATAAAATACCCGTGCGTTTTCCGCACAGCGGTAGGGAAGTATACCACAGCAAAGTTCGCCTGTCAAACCTTTTTGTGCGATAATAGCAGTCTGGTATACTACTTCAGGAAGCGCAACGACGATCGCGCTCCAGCGGATGCACGCATCGTCTGGGTGACAGAGAGGAAACGACCATGCGCGAACTCATCATCATTGGCGGTGGCGCTGCGGCGCTTTCGGCCGGGATGTACGCTCTGGGCAAACAACTCGATTTTTTGATGATCTACGATTCGCTGGGCGGCAAGGCTGGATGGCGTCAAAACATCATCGGTCAGGAGGAGGTCGAGTATCTGGCAGGCGAAGAAGCGGTGCGGATCTTCGAGCGCAAAATTGCAATGCAGACTGAGCGTACCATCCGCGATACGGTGCTGGCGGTGCAGCGTGCAGGAACGGGGTTTCGCGTGGAAACCCGCACCCATGGTGCATTTGAGGCAATGGCAGTGATTGTGGTGACCGGTGCGACGCCGGTACAGCTCAAGGCGCCGGGTGCGCAGGAGTTGCTGGGGCAGGGTTTGGGCTACTCGGTGACGACCCATGCCCATCTGCTGGCAGGGAAGACGGCGGCGGTCATTGGATCGACGCATCGGGCGCTGCGTGGGGTGGCTGAACTGGCGCGCACCGCCGAGAAGGTCTACCTGATCATTTCTGATCCGAATGCTGCATCGTTGCCCATGATGTACGCGGTCGGTCAACGCCCGAACGTTGAAATCCTGTCAGGCTACACGGTTGATGAGGTTGCAGGCGCGATGAATGTCGAAGAGATCGTCGTTTCGCGTGAAGGTCAACAGCGACGGATTGCAGTCGATGCGGCATTCGCCGATCTGGGGCTGCATCCGTGCAGTGAGTGCGTCCGGCATCTCGTGCGCACCGACCAGGATGGCTTTATCTGGGTTGATGAGCGGATGGCGACGACCGTGCCGGGTATTTTTGCTGCCGGCGACGTGACGACATCGTTTGGCGAGCAGGTGCTGATCGCTATTGGCGACGGAGCACGAGCGGCGCTCAGCGCATACGACTATCTGCTCATGCGTGTGCCGGTTGTGCGGTGATGCAGTGCGCAACCTCGCGCGGTCGCGGTTCGTCATATCGGTTGGAGACGCTGGGGAGCGAGGGTTCTTCCTGTGTGTCAAGATGAGGGGCGCTGCCAGAACAACATGGGCACCCCGGTCAGTTTCGGTGAGTTTTGTAAGGAGGGGAGTATGAGCGAGCAAACATCCGCCGCCGGTCAACCCGAGCCGCCAAAGGAAACACCCGATCTAGCAACCGAACTGCGCGAGATGGGGCATCAGATCGAAGCGTTGTTCCGCGCATTTATCGAGAGTGAGCGCGCAAAGCAGATGCAGGCAACGGTCGCAAAGAGCGTCCAGAATGTTGCGGCAGTGATGCGTGAGACGGTGGAGAAACTTCAGAGCGATCCGCGGGTTCAGCAGGTGGAAGATCGCGGACGTCAGGCGCTCGAACGGGCGCGTGAGAGTCAGGTGTTTCACGATGTCCAGGAGACGTTGGTGAACGGTCTGGAGCAGATCAACGCGCAGTTGCACAAACTGGTTGAGAAACTCGAAGCCGAGCGCGCCGCCGGAGCGCAGTCTGCTCAGGAGGGTGAAGCCAACCTGCCGGTTGAGCATGTTCCGCTCGAAGCGCCGGCTACTGGTGAGACGAAGAAACTGGAAGAGTAGACACGTCGGGTGCGATGATGTGATGGGACGCAATCGCCCCGCGTCATCGCACCATTTTCTGCTGCAGGTTGCCGGTTAGCGCGAATGCTGGTATAATTCCAGTGGGTCGCCCCCATAGTCTAGCGGCCCAGGACGTCACCCTTTCAAGGTGAAGATCGCGGGTTCGAATCCCGCTGGGGGTACCAGTCTTGCACACCCAACGGAGAACCAACCGTCGGGTGTGTGACTTTCAGGGCGCGTGAGCGCCCTGTTTGTTTTTCAGCCGCTGTGCAGCGGAAACCGGCGTGATGATCCACCGTATAATTTCAGAGTAGTATGCGCATTTTCGCAGATCAGGAGGGTGGACATGCAGCCGCTGCCGTTGCAGGCGTTCGATCACTTCACCCGTGTGTATGACTGTGTGGCGGCATCTTTCGATGAGATGTGTAGAACCACGAGTGGCAAACTTCGTCGCCCGGCTACATCGATCAGATGGCATTTCTTGCTGATCAATCTGGTTGTTTTTGTTTCCTGGTTTTTTGAGCCCGGTCCACGTATTATGTTGCCCTTGAAAGATGATCTGACTCCCGGCTATGTTCACATTGTTCGCCACGCTGCCGAGAAAGTACAGCATGATCAGGCAATGACCGTCCTCAGATCGGATGACTGGCGCTTTATCGAAGCGATTGCGCGCTGGAAATTCGACGGGATCAATGGACGGATACAGGATTTTTCGTTTGGCATTGCAGCCGTGGGGTTCTTCGGTATTCTTGCGCTGGTATCCAACTAGGATGACATTCAAAATGCTCTTTTGTGGCTTTGGAGAGGGTTGATGCAGTTGTTGGGAGCCAGATCGAGCGGTGATGAAGGTGCTGTGTTGCTGGTGATACTGGTGGGTATCATTGTCCTGCCGGCGGTGATCTATTTTTGTGCGCACCTATGCCGAACTGCGGCGTCTGGAAGCGTGGGCATCATCTGTGCGCTGGCTATCGGCAACGCCGCTCAGCAGCCCGTCGTGCAGTCGGAGGCTGCGCAGCCTGGCGCAGATGCGCGTAACGATACCGTTGCGGTCTTGGTGACGCCTGCTTCCTCCGAGGGTGCATCGTCCGGCGCCGATCTGTCCGCCGGAGTCTCGGCGCCATCCGCCGTGTTGTCGAAGGAGCAGAATGTGCTTTTATGACGAGCACCGCGCTCGGATGCTCTTTCTGGCGCGGGTTTGCCGGGTACAGCATGGTTTTCAGGGTGCAGGCAAGTTAATGCAGCGATGTTCGTTGCAAGGGCGTGTGCTATAATGCATCGGGAATCAGCATTAAGACACTGTACAGTGCCGGGAACTGCTGCAAAAGACTGCGCCGATGGCGACACGGCTGACAATCCATGTCCTTTTTACGCTGGACTGCGAGAGCATTGCGATCCGCACGGCGAAGGAAGGACCGCGCTCCTGGGAGCAGAGCGCACGCGCAATTGAGGGGTACTGCAATCGTCTGCTGCGGGCAGGGTATCCGCCGACACTGTTTCTCGCACCGCAGTGCGCGGTCGAACACACGCCGCTGCTCGAAGAACTGGCAGGGCGCGGCGCTGAGCTTGGGCTGTATGTCAATCCGTTCCAGGCGGAGAGCGGTTCGTACCGCAACTTTCTGGGGACGCTTGCGCCGGACGTGCAACGCCGGTTGATCGACGAGGCAGCCGAGCGTTTTGCCGATGCCATCGGCGTTCGTCCGCGTTCATTTCGCCCCTGCAAACATTCAGCAAGCGACGCTACCTATCGCCTGCTCTACGAACTCGGCTTTCGTCAGGGTTCGATTGCGCAGCCCGGTTTTGCACTGCCGCGCATTGGGGTGGACTGGAGGCGCGCAGCGCATCATCCGCGCTACGTCGATGCGCAGCACGACGAGCGTATCGGCAACCTGCCGTTCCTTGATGTGCCGGTGACGACCGACCCGGATCAGCGACAGATCACCAATCAACCGTATGAGTTGCGGATCGACGCCGGAACATTCGAGGCGCTGCACCAGCCGGTGATCGAGCGCGCTATCGAGCGCATGATTGAAGATGCTCCGTCGTTCTGCGCACTCTGTTTTACTTCCGATAACCGTCCGGCGTATGACAATGACAATGATAAACACAGTCGGACGCTGGAAGCCGTCCTTGATTATCTCGAGGCGCTTGGCGAGCAGCATGATCTCGTTCCGACGACTCTCGCTGGCGCCCACGATCGCTTTCGCGCCCTGCGCCAGACGGTGAATGTGGTGCAGGAGTGAAAGGCAACAGCATGCTGCGTCAACTCACGGTTGTCCTCGCGTTTCCCCCGGTCATCTGGCGACGATTGCTGAGTCACCTTGGGCTTGCGCTGGCGGTCTGGTCTGGTATCGCGCTGGCAGCCGGCATGGTGGTCAGCATTCCGGTCTACGCCGAAGCGTCGGGGTACCGCATTTTGCTGGCGGCGCTCACCGAACGCGCAATTGCCGACCCGCTGCCGCCATTCGCGATGGTCTATCGCTATGGTGGTGCGTCCGATCCGTCGATTTCGTGGCAACAGTACCTGCTGGCGGATCAACTGGCGGGCAATCTGCCGGCAGCGGGGATCGATCTGCCGGCGCCGCCAGGTGTACGCTTCGCTGCTACCGAAAAACTGCGCGTCGGATTTCCCGATGGCGCCGGTCGGGAAGTTCTGTTTGCCCGCATCGGGTTTCTTAGCGGCATCGAACAGCACATCCAGATTGTCGATGGCAGCCTGCCGCGTCCCTTTACCGGCGACGGACCGATCGATGTACTGGTGTCAGAAACAACCGCGGCGAAGAACACGCTGCTGATCGATGATCTCTACCGGGTCGAGTCGACCGGTCGCGGACCGCGGATCGACATGATTGTGCGGATTGCCGGCATATGGCGACCGGCGGATGCCGATGCCAGTTACTGGTTTCAAACGCCGTCGGCGTACAGCGATGTGTTTCTCGTGCCAGAGGAAAGTTTCGCCATGATTGCGAATGTGCCGGATGCGCGGTTTGTAACACTGGCAGCATGGTACACGGCGATCGATGGCAGCAGTGTACGCAGCAGTGATGTCGAGCGCCTGCGCGAGCGGATTGTGACAGCCACTGCCGATATTCAGCAGCGTCTGCCCGGTACGCAACTCGTGCGCTCACCTGTAGAGGCGCTGGAACGGCACCGCGATCAGGTGCGCATATTGACGGTTACACTTGCATTGTTTGCAGTGCCGCTCTTGGTCGTCATTGGCTATTTCGTGATCCAGGTTGCCGGGATGACCGTTGTGCGCCAGCAGCAGGAGATGGCGATACTGCGCAGTCGTGGCAGTTCGCGCTGGCAGGTGTTGGGACTGGCGCTCGGCGAAGTGCTACTGCTCGGAGCAGCGGCGTGGGCGGCTGGTTTGCCGCTGGGATTGTTACTGGCGCACATGATCTCCTGGACGGTCTCCTTTTTGCGGTTTGCACCGCTCGATGCGCCGCCGCCGACACTGTTGCCGGCAAGTCCGTGGCACGCACTGGCGACGATTCTGCTGGCGCTGCCAGCCGTCGTACTTCCGGCGCTGAGCGCCGCCGGTCGAACGATCATTTCTTACAAGAGCGAACGCGCACGCGCGACTCGTCCGCCGCTCTGGCAACGCCTCTACCTCGACATCCTGTTGTTGATACCGGCAGTCTATGGTTATCAACAGTTACGCTTGAGCGGTATGATCGGCGTGCCGGGTGTGACTGTCGGCACGGATGATCCCTTTCGCAACCCGCTGTTGCTGCTCGCTCCGGCGCTGATGGTGTTTGCCGGCACGCTGGTTGGTATGCGCTTCCTGCCATTGTTGCTGCGCGGGCTGTCGTGGATTGCGGGATTGTTACCGGGAGTGGCGATTGTGACGGCACTGCGCTTCCTGGCGCGCACACCTGGCGCCTATGGCGGACCGGCGCTGCTCGTCGCGTTGACGCTGGCGCTGGCAACATTCACGTCGTCGATGGCGCTCACACTGGATCGTTATAGTGAAGAACGGGCGTACTATCGGGGCGCGGCAGATGTGCGCCTTGCGTATCCCGGCGCGGCGATAACATCGGCAAACATTGCCGGCGACCGCGAGATTGCCCCGGCAGAAACCAGTCTTGATCTGAGCGGAGGAGCGTTGAGTACGACGGGTGAAGCCGACACGACACCCAGTACAGCGTACCTGTTCGTGCCGATCGAAGAGTATCTGACGATCCCTGGCGTGACCGGCGCTACCCGCGTTGCACCCGGCAAGGTGGACATTATCGTGGGGAGTGCACGACCGATCAGCGGCATCTTCTACGGTGTCGATCGGACGACCCTGGCAGCAGTGCTGGCGGATGTGTGGCGACCTGACTATGCCGATGAGTCCCTCGGTGCGTTGATGAACCGTCTGGCGGATTATCCCGATGCAGCGCTGGCTTCTGAAACATTCGCGACGCAACAGGGGCTACGGATCGGCGATCGGTTTACGCTGGCGATGAATGATCGCGGGCAGACGCAAAATATTACATTCACGGTCGTCGGTACGCTGAAGTATTTTCCAACGCTCTACGATCAGGGTCCGCCATTTGTGATCGGGAACCTGGACTATAGTTTCGACTCACAGGGTGGGTTGTATCCATACGAAGTCTGGCTGTCGCTGGCGCCCAATGCCAGTCTGCAAACGGTAGCGGCAGCGGGGATCGGGTACGGACTGCGTATGATCCGGTCGACGCCGCGGACGTTGCTCGATCTTGATCTGCGCCGTCCAGAGCGGCAGGGATTGTTCGGGTTACTCTCGGTTGGTTTTCTGGCGACAACGGTGGTGACAGTGATCGGATTTGTTGCCTATACGCTGCTCTCGTTCCAGCGCCGGCTGGTAGAGTTGGGAGTCCTGCGCGCAATTGGACTGAGTACGCGACAGTTGAGTATGTTGCTGATCTTCGAGCAGACGCTGGTGGTTGGTTCTGGCGCCGTGCCTGGCACACTGGTCGGCATTCTGACGAGTCGGTTATTTATTCCATTCTTGCAGGTGCGTACAGGGGTTTATCCTGAGACGCCGCCGTTTGTGGTACAGATCGACTGGGAGCGGATCGTGCTGGTGTACGGTATTTCGGGTAGTTTGCTGGCAGCAACGATTGTGGTAATCGTGCTTTTGTTGCGGCGAATGCGTATCTTTGAGGCGGTGAAACTGGGTGAGGCGGTCTAGTCTGAAGAAGTGGCGTGAGTGCACTGTGCAAAAGTGGCGCTTGAAAAGCCGATCACCCTCTGGTACTATAGCCGTAATCGCGTACTGAAGCGACAAGGGGTCTCGCGCATGCTTCGATTCGTTGTGATCATCTGCGCCAGCATCGTAGCAATCGGATTACTCACCGGTTTGACACGAGTAATGGCAGCAGCTGCACCACGTTCTGTACCACAGGCGCCGCTGCTGGCATTGACTGAAACGGCTGAAGCACGCCCAACCGATACGCCGCTTCCAACCGCGACATCTACGCCGCCGCCGACGACCCCGCCGGAGACGTCGACGCCGACGACCCCGCCGGAGACGCCGTCGCCGACGACCCCGCCGGAGACGCCGTCACCGACGACCCCGCCGGAGACGCCGGTACAGGAGCAACAGCAGACGGCGACCCTGGAGTCTGTTGGTACGCCGACATCAACGCCAACTGTGCCTGTGCCTGTCACACTACCTAGCACCGGTGCGTCTGTCGCCGGTGGTGCGCCGCTGATGCTCATATTGCTGGCGCTGCTTGTGATTGCCGTCGGATTGCTGGCTCGCAGTCGTAGGGCATAACCCCGGAATGCAGCAGAAGAGTTGCCACTTGTGCTGCCTGAATTGTGATGATGACACGTTTTACCCTCGTTCTTGCTCTGATCATCGGCAGTGTATGTGGCGCGATGGCATCTCCCGTAGCAACCGGCGCCGGGGATGAGGCGCCGGTGGTACGTCCGACCGGTACAGGCGTTCGCATCACCTGGCGCCCGACTGTTCCCGATCCCGCGCTGCCGGCGACGCCGGTGCTGGTTGCGCTGCGCGCGCTCAGTGATGCCGATATTGAGTCGCGCGTCATCGTCCTCGACGATGCGCCATGGTCTGGCGCGCCCGATGATGTTCCGGTTACGCCGGTGATGGTGCTGCGCGAGGCGCGCCAGCGAGGTGAACGGATCGTGACGCTGGCGCTGAGTCCGGTGTACCGGCAGGATGGCGGTGTGCGCGTTGTGCGCACCCTTGAGGTTCTGGTCGAAGCAGTGGCGCCGCTGGATCCGGCGGGTGCAACAGCACTCGCGTCTGTACAGGCGACGGCGCCTCCCCCGATCCCGTCTCGTCCTCCTAACTTCCCCGCTGCTCCCGCGCTGCGGGTGCGCGTCGAATACCAGGGATTGCAGATTCTCCGCGTCAGCGATCTGATTCCGGAAATCGCCGGATCACCGGCGCGCATCAAACTCAGCCGTGCCGGGACGGAGATCCCGCTCGAATTGCGCGATGTCAACGGAAACAGTGTCTGGGGCGATCCGGAGGATGAACTGCGCTTCTATGCACCGCCGCCGGGCGATCGCTGGAACCAGAGCGACACCTACTGGCTCACGCTGGAAGACGGTGCGCGATTGCGGATAACGACCCGCACGGTTTCGGCGCCAGCGGCAGGATCGCCAGCAACCGCGTATGAACGGAAGGTTCTGCGCGGCACTGCCTTCTACGACTCGCGGCGCCCCGGCAGCGATGGCGATCACTGGTTTGCAGCGTCGCTAGGCGCCGAACCAGGACAACAAGAGAATGATCAGGCGCGGATGAGCATTCCGGTGACGACGACCCTTCCGGCGGCAGCGGGAACGATGACCTTTACGGTGAGCGTACATGTGCAAACCAGTGCTGTACGTCGTCTGACTGCCGCAGTCGGGTCGAGCAGCAGCGCGCCGGTGGAGTGGAACAGCGCCGGGGATGCGACGCTGACACTGGTGGTGCCGGGAACCGCTGGCAGTGTCACCGCCGCGCACCTGAGCCTGACTGCCGTCACCGGCTATGCGCAGGTCGCGGTTGATACCGTCGAGTGGTACAGACCGGTGCTGCTCCAGTTTGGTGGGAAGGGGGCCATCTTCCAGGGTGCTTCCGGTCAGCGCGCCTATCAGATCGCCGGAACGCCGCCTGGCTTTGATCTGTACGATGTGACCGATCCGGCTACGCCGGTGTGGGTGCAGATCACCGGTGCAGCCTTCGAGGATGATTTTGCCAGTCGCGCGTATCTGCTGACTGGCGACGGAACTGTCTTCACTCCGACAGTCGAACCCTTTACCTCGCCGGTGTTGCCGTCCGGCGCTGATGCGGTATATATTGCCCCGGCGCCGCTGCACTCCGCGCTGACGCCGCTTATCGAGCTGCGGCGAGCACAGGGGTATACCGTCGCAGTGATCGATGTCCAGAGCATCTATGACGGATGGAGTTCCGGTCAGGTCGATCCGCGCGCTATCCGCTCATTTCTGCAACATGCTGCGCGAACCTGGTCGCCGCCGCCGATAGCGGTCACCCTTGTCGGTGATGGGAGTTCCGATCCATTCGATTACACCGATCGCGGCGCGAAGAACGTTAATCTGATCCCGCCCTACCTGGCGATGGTCGATCCATGGCTGGGTGAGACTGCGTGCGAAACCTGCTACGCGCAGCTCGACGGTGAGAACCCGACCGACGACCGGTTGCCGGATGTCTGGCTTGGACGTTTGCCGGTAAAGAGCGATGCCGAACTGCAAACCCTGGTCGCCAGAATCGTCGGGTACGAAACTGCGCCAACCGGTGGCGCATGGCGCGGGCGAATGCTGTACCTTGCAGACGATGCGGATAGGAGTGGCGATTTCGCGGCACAGGCAGAGGCGAGCATTGCGCTGCAACCGTCTGTGATGCAGATTGATCGCGTATTTTTCGGCAACGGCGCGGGGCAGATTCCGACCGCAGCCGCCGCGCGCGCAGCGACGCTGGCGCGCTTCGGTAGTGGTGCAGCGGTTGTTGCATACTTCGGGCATGCGCACCAGCAACAGTGGGCAGTGACCGAGTTGAGCGCCCCGGAGAACTGGTTGATCCACCGCTCCGATGTGCCGCAGCTGACGAATGGCGACCGGTTGCCGGTGGTGCTGTCGCTCACCTGCCTGAGCAGCGCTTTCCAGTGGCCCTCCTACATTGGCATGACCATCGACGAAGCATTGCTGCTGAGCGAGAGGGGTGGTGCAGTGGCGGTGTGGGGACCAACAGGGTTGGGTGTGTCGTATGGGCACGATAAACTGCAAGAGGGATTCTTCCGTGCTCTCTGGTCATCAACGGAAGGAAATGACATCGAGCGTGCCGTTCCTCTCGGCGCGCTGACTACTGAGGGTTTCCGCAAACTCTTCACCGGCAGCGTATGTTGCCAGGAAACGCTGTTGACCTATGCTCTGCTCGGCGACCCACTGACTCGACTGCGTGTTCTGCTAACGTGGCGCCTCACACTGCCGCTGGTGCAGCGGTAGCGTGCTGTGGAGGGCGTGCAACTACAGGTGGAGAAGGCGCAGGTTCTGACTGGCGCACCACTGACTTCCGAAACATCTGTACCCCCTCGTCCCCGCTGTCGCCTGCTCCAACCAGGGGGAAGTTCAGGGGCGGACCGACCCGTGGCACATCTCATGGACAGGAATGCAGGCGATGTCCGCTTCCTGTTTACGAAGAGGGTGCTGTAGCGGACGCGATGGCATCTACGTCGCTCGTGCTGCCTGAAAGTGGTGCAGCACGCAGATTTCTACGGCATAACTGCCAGAGACGTGCAGCGCCTGGATCGGGTATGCCCGGCAGAGAATGTGGTGATGCACTGCTCCTGATCGTTCGTGGCTTCCATCGTAGTAGTGCTGCACAATGTACGAAGCCTGTATGATGAGGGATTGACAGAGGGTGTTTTGTCTATTATAATTATTTAGGAGTACTAAGTAATGAGATCTTTTGATCCCAGGAATCGAACGACCGTCAGCGGACAGATCACGATTGCGCTCTACCGGATCGCTCAGGCAATCGAATACCTGTTGCGGGAACGGGGAAAGAAGATGCATCTTTCGCCAGCGCAGATTCAGACGTTGATCTTTCTCAAGTATGCCCGTCTTGGTGTACGCACGGTTGGCGGTCTGGCACAGCGCCTCGGAGTAACGTATGCTACGGCAAGCGGCGTGGCCGATGCGCTGGAGAACAAGCGGTTTATCGAGCGTGTAACGTTGCCCGGCGACCAGCGCGTGGTGACGTTGCGGTTGACTGAGGCAGGCACGACGCAGGCGGAGATGCTGGAAGACGTGCTGGATGTGATCGAGTCGGCGGTTGAAGGGCTGCCCGATGCTGAGCGGCGTGTGCTGCTGCGCGCCACGCAGCAGATCGTCACGCGCTTGCAGCAGAGTGGCTATGTGCGCGTGTACGAGATGTGCTGGGGATGTCAATTCTTCCGGCGCGACGCTCATCCTGACGACCCGCGTGGACCCCACCATTGTGCATTCGTGGACGCACCGCTGGCGGAACCGGCGACGTATTTCGAGTGTCCCGACTTTGTATCTTCGGATCAGGGATAAGAAGGAGGTGCTGCAATGATGGCGACCGATCTGTCCGGCTACACGTATGGAACAGATCAGGTGGCGCGTGCTCCCCTGACCATGCAGGACCTGGATCTCCTTAAACAGGCGGTATTGTTTGGACCGGAGGATGAGCAGTATCTGCGGATGGCGGGTGAGGTACTGGCAGACCAGATCGATGATGTTCTCGATCTGTGGTATGGTTTTGTCGGTTCGCATCCGCACCTGGTGTACTACTTCACCGATGGGCATGGTAATCCGAATGCCGGGTATCTGGCGGCTGTGCGCAAGCGCTTCGGGCAGTGGATTCTCGACACCTGTACTCGCCCGTATGATGAAGACTGGCTGAATTATGCATATGAGATTGGTCTGCGTCATCACCGCACCAAAAAGAACGTCGTCGACGGGGTGCAGGCTGTGCCACATATTCACTATCGCTACATGGTCGCATTCATCTATCCAATTACAGCGACAATCAAATCGTTCCTGGCAAAGAAGGGGCACACGCCCGAAGAGGTTGATCGGATGCATCAGGCGTGGTTCAAATCGGTCGTGATGCAGGTAGCGCTCTGGAGCGCACCGTATATCAGGGAGGGGGATTACTGACATAACATAATCTGTCCGACGGTACACAAACCAGAGCGTGTTATGAACATTTCTTCCTGTGTGATCGGCAGTGCGCGGACGTAACGTCAGCGAATGCAGCCGGTGCACTCCGGCACGCTCGATCTCCAGGGGTAGGCGACGGCACTGCCGCCTACCCTGTCCGGCAGGATGGTTCGGTCCGGCTTCTAATGTCCATCACAGCCTCCAGAGACGCCGATCATTTCGCCGTATTCGTGATGCGATCCTCGTGCGTGAAGAACACCAGCCGGGGTTTCCGCATAGCAATGTGTTGCCGCCCGAACGTTGCGAGGCTGTCCGGCATGCGTCGCACCTGCAAGAGATTCTGAACGAGATGCGTGAAGTGGCGTACAGCGCGTGCCGTCAGCCGGTTGCCGAACTGACCTTCGATGTATTTCGGCGCTTCGCAGTTACCGGCATGCGACGTGAGTACGAACGTCACATTTTGCCCGTCGCTGTCGACTGACTGCGCTCGCACTCATTGCCGCTATCGATGATGATGATGCGTTGCTGCCGGCGCTCAACGAAACGATCCGGGCGATCTGCAACGAGTATACGTGGTATCTTCCGGCGCATCTTGGACGGATCAGCGGTGAGCCTGGCGCAGGGCGATTACCGCCCGATCAGGCGATTGATCTGTTTGCGGCTGAAACGGCGCATGCACTTGCCGAGACGCTTGTTTGTTCGGCGAGCGCCTCGACCCCTGGCTGCGCTACCATATGCGCGTCGAGATCGAGTGGCGTATCTTTCGACCGCTGTTCTACGAACCGGCTCATTTCTGGTGGGAATCGGCGTCGATGAACTGGGCGGTGGTCTGCGCTGGCGCGTGCGGTATGGCTGCACTGCTGCTGGAAGATGATCGTGAACGACTTGCTGGAATGATCGATCGGTGCGTGCGCACAATGGAGTGCTTCCTCGAAGGATTTGGCGAGGATGGCGGATGTGCCGAGGGTGTAGGATACTGGCAGTATGGTTTCGGTTACCATGTGTACTTCGCAGAAATGCTCTACGAGTACACACATGCGAAGATCGATCTGCTTGCGGGTGAACGCATCCGGCGGATTGCTTCTTTTCCTGCAGCCGTCAGTCTGGGTAATGGCAATTTCATCAACTACTCCGATGGAAGTGCGCATGTTGATATTCGTCCGGGTCTGATTGTGCGTCTAGCGGAGCGTATAGTGCCCGAACTGCTGCTGTCGCGCACCTGCGGCACGGCAACCGTCACCGTGCCGCTGCGGGTCTCACGGTTTTGGGTGTGTCGCAGTTGGCATAGCCGCGCCGCTCAGCGGTGGGTTGGGGCAATTCGGCGTTGCGCTACGGACTGCGTTCGGCTGGC
>DAOUBK010000023.1:0-2091 GCA_034432635.1 Roseiflexus sp. | reverse complement strand
ACCGCGCCCAAGCGCGCCGACGCCGACCGCCTGCTGGCGCGCACGGTGCAGCAGTCCGCCAAAACTGCATCCAAGCTGGCGCCGTGGCGCGACACAGCCCTGCCGGAGGGGTTGAGCGGGTTCAACCGGCCGGCGGCACAGCGCACACGCCTGCACACCGTGACCGCGCAGGAACGGCTGCAGCAGGAGATCGGCCGGCGCCGCCGCGTGGTGGGCGTCGTTCCGAAGGAAGCGGCCTGCCTGCGCCTAGTGAGTGCACTGGCCGTGGATGTACGATATTTTTCTTCGTCGAAGGTGCAACGATGCTCTGTCGGATCACACGCATACCCTCCCAAACCGCGCACCAGCGCTTCATACCACCAGCACAGCGAGCCGATCAGAACGGTTTCGTGCAGGCGGCCACATGTTCTGTCTACGCCGCAGGTCCAGAGTGGGGTGAGGGTTTTGAGGGTGATGATCAGAGGTTGAGTCACGAACGTGATCTCCTTTTCTCCTTAACTCAAACCGTTAACAGTTTGGCTGGTTGCTTCAGATCGAAAAGAATTACCCGCTGTCGGTGGCAACACTGAGTAGACTCATCGCTGTCTCATTTTTCGTGTGTCAGGTCGTGCGGGAATAGTGCACCACTATAGACTCAACAGTGTCTAGTGTTTTACTCCGAGCCGTCCGTCGCTCCTCCAACACGCGAAGTGATCCAGCCAGACAAGCCTGTGTGGCACGCGCAATGATGTTGCGCAGAAGAGTAAGCGCAATCTTTGCTCGTATATCTGGTATCATAGCGAGTGGACGCGGTCAGGTGACCGATGCAGCAAACATTCGCCTCAGTTGCTGAGGATCGCCAGCGGCATTCAGCGTCAGCGTAGTGAGGTAACCGATGCAGCAAGAACATGTGCCGCCCATCGGTGTCCTGGCGATGGAGTATGGCGAACCGACGACGCTCGCCGACATCGTTCCTTACCTGACGGCGCACTACCACGGGCATCCGCCGTCGCCGGAAGATATTGCCTTTATGCGCGAACGCTGCCAGCGGGTGTGGAGCGGTACAAGCGGCGATTCCGCCGCCAGGCGACTTGCTGCGGCGCTCGACGATGAACTGCAACAGCGGTATGGTTCGCGCTTTCAGGTCGTTCTGGGCGCCCGTCACTGGCGCCCGACGGTGGCTGATGCGCTGGCGCATCTCGTGCGCAGCGGCATCCAGTGCATTCTTGCGTTACCCCTTAGCCCTGTCGCTTCACAGATGAGCCTGCGTAGTTACCAGGAAGCGCTCGAACGCGCGCAAACCGAAGTCGCCCAACCGCTGCGCCTGCACCTGATCCCCGACTGGCCCGATCTGCCGGCCTATCATTCGACACTGACGATCAATGCGACCCTTGCACTGGAACGTCTGCCGGATCGAGATCGCAGTCGAACGGCGCTGCTTGCGATTGCTCACAGTGTGGCCGAAAGCGCGCGCAAACCGGAAGCGGAATACCAGTGGCGGCTGCGGCAAACGATGCAGCGCATGGTTTCTTCGCTCGGTTGCGGCGCCGGATATCTGGCGTACTACAGCGCCGAGGGTCCGGGACAGTGGCTCGGTCCTGATGTGCTGTCGGCGCTGGATGAAATTGCCTGTGCAGGGTTCCGGCACGTGCTGGTGGTTCCCATCAATACTGTCTATGACAATGTTGAAGTGTGTTACGAACTCGACGTGCGGATGGCGGAGCACGCCGCTGCACTTGGATTAGGGTATGTTCGCGCTGCCATCCCCAACGCTGCGCCAGCGCTCGTCGCCGACCTTGCCACCCTCGTTGCGCAGACGGCTGCCGTTTTTCAGAACTGATCCGGGCGTCGCCGAAAGTCAAGCGTGCTTATGGCATGCTCCCTGAGTTCGTGACGTGCCGGGTGACGCCAGAAGCGCAGCGCAGGACGACGATCCGGCGCCTGTTTGCAGGCGGCTCGAGGCTTTGCGCTGCTCCATAAACATTCGCGCCGTGGGGGACTGTCGCCTTCAGGCGACAGCCGAAACGGCGCCCGCCCGCCGGCGGAACCTCCTTTCATTGCGCCATGTCAGAGCATATGGTATCCGAGACGCATCGACAGCACCGTGCGCCT
>DAOUBK010000022.1:0-3114 GCA_034432635.1 Roseiflexus sp. | reverse complement strand
GGACATACGCGAACGACCGCCCGCCGATGGTGGGCACGGTGGGCCGGGCGAGCGGGCACATCTGGCTGCGGGTGGAGCCGCGCACCAGTCGCGCCATCCTGGGAGACCCCGTCACGCGCTTTACCAGTATGCCGGCGGTGGTCTGTACCGCTGAATGGCGCGGCGATGCGCCGCTTGCGCGGGTAGATCATACCGTCGCCCACGGCCACCGGGTCTGGGCAGGCGATGCCGATGGTGATGCGAAACGCGCGGTGCACGTGCACACCTGCGAGGGACGAGAGACAATAGTCCGCACGTTCCTCCGCCCGTTTCGTGGCGTGCATAAACCGTATCTGGCTGCGTATGGAACGCTATGCGAGGTTTGTATCAACGAGAAACAAATCACGCCCAGGGTTATCGCTCAGTTGGTTCGGCTGCACGACTTTTGAACATGAGCCACCTGCTTTTCCTGCCTTTCTGATCTTCAGTGAGCAGGGAACCGCGAAGCGTCCTGATACCTGCAAGGGGAGTGGAACACAGGACGTTCCGGTCCATCGTCGTCTAGAAGATTCCTCCCGGCAGAGTTTTAGCCCGTCGATGCGCACTCCTGCACGGGGAGAAGGGAGTTGACGCTTCAACGCCTGCCTTCCACCTTCAACGCCATACCCGCACCGCCGGGATCGGAGGCGCCGCGCAGCCTGCCATGTTCGGGATCGCTGCTGATCACCTGCACCAATCCAAACGCTCCGTAACTTTGAGGCGCACGAATAACCGGGTGACGCGCACGCACATCGGCGCAGACATACTCAGGAATACGATTCTGCACCACAATGCGATCACCTTGACAATCGAAACGTGGCGCCTGCACGGCTTCCTCTGGACTCATCCCAAAATCGATGATATTCACCAGTACCTGGAGCACGCCGGTAATGATGCGGTTCGCCCCCGGCGCTCCGATAACCAGCACCGGACGATTGCCAGCATACACGATCGTCGGCGACATTCCGGTAGTGCGTCCTTTGCGCGGTGCTATCGAGTTGCGGTGACCGGGGATCGGGTTGAAGTTGATCATCGAGTTGTTGTACATAAAACCGAGCCCCGGCGTGATCACCCCTGACGACATTCCGAGCGAATGGGTCAGCGCCACGCAGTTGCCAGCATCGTCCACAACACTGACATGGGTGGTGTCAGGAGGACCGCCCGGCAGCGCCTCGACCGTGATGGGGCGTCCGGCATCAATCTGTGTGCGCCACTGTGCTGCGCGTTCCTTGCCGGTCAACCATGCCACGGGCACATCATCGAACGCCGGATCGCCGATGTAGCAATTGCGATCGGCAAAAGCGGCTTTCATCGCCATTGCGACGGTGAGCATATAATCGGCGCTGTTGTGCCCCAGCGACGGCAGATCATACCCCTCAAGAATGTTCAACGCTTCGATCAGGGTCGGACCGCCATGCGGCGCCTGCGACGATACAATGGTATACCCGCGGTACGTTCCAATGGTCGGCGCTGCTTCGCGCAGCCTGTACTCAGCCAGGTCTTCAGCCGTGACAAACCCATCGTTGGCGGCAATATCCGCGCTCATACGGCGTGCCAGTTCGCCGTGGTAGAAATCGTCAGGACCGGCGTCCGCCAGGCGGCGCAGGGTACGGGCATAATCTGGATTGCGTAGGATCATGCCTTCGTCGTAGGGTTGTCCATCGGCTGTCAGGTAGATGCGCCGTGCTTCGGGACTCGCCAGAATATAGTCGATTAACGCGCACGCTTCCGGGTAGGGGGAGCGCATCTTCCAGCGGTTTGCCAGCACACTGTCCACCAGAAAGCCTTCTTCCGCAACCTGGATTGCCGGTTCGAGCGCCTGCGCCCAACTGACGCTTCCCCATCGTTCGAGAAGTATCGCTAACCCCCTGACCGTACCGGGTGTGCAGATTGCCTGGTATCCGGCATCGTTGACCTTGCCGATGAGAAAATAGCCCCATCCATCCGGATTCATGCCGATGAAACGATCTACCCACATATCAGGGCGAACTCGTGAGCCGGCCAGTGCCGGAGCATCCAGCAGGATTGTGTGCGTTGCTGGTTCGCCTGCCAGCCGCACAACAGCCAGCGCATAGCCACCTATACCGCACATTTGAGGATTAACAACCATTTGAACGAAGGCACAGGTCACGGCAGCATCGATAGCATTGCCACCCGCCATGAGTACCCGCGCTCCCGCTTCGACAGCCACAGGTTCGGGCGCCACGATCATTCCTCCCATAGGAGTCTCTTTCCTTGTCAGCCGATGAGTGTGAAAATGAGTATGAGGCAGTATACTATACCTGTTCGGCAGTAAAAACAGGAGAACGTTCCATGACGAATCTGCGGCGCCTGGCGCCATTCGTTCTTGGTCTGGGTATGGGAGCGGCGGTCGGTCCGACCGTCTACCGCGCAGTACAGGCGCAACGTCTGATGCTGTTCGGCATGCGTCAACCGTTATGGCGCTACCCTGCCGATCTCCGGTTGACGGCGGAAGATGTTGTATTTCCGTCGCAGGATGGCGTCACGTTGCGCGGATGGTTCATTCATCGCGCCAGCGATGATGGCACACCTGCGCCGGTGGTGGTCTTCGTTCATGGGTGGCCCTGGAATCGCTGCGGGAACCGCGCCGGCGCCACGGTACTGCCCGATCGCACGGTTGATTTTCTCGAACCGACATCCGCTCTCAGCCGCGCCGGGTTTCATGTCCTGCTGTTCGATCTGCGGAACCACGGTCTCAGCGATGCCAGTCCACCGGTGACCTTCGGCGTCAACGAGGCGCGCGACGTCATCGGCGCAGTGACGATGCTCCGTGAGCGAAAGGATGTGGACGGCACGCGGATCGGTCTGATCGGCTACTCGATGGGAGCGAATGCCGCGCTGCGCGCTGCTCCCGATTGCGCTCCCATCCGCAGCATTGTTGCGGTGCAACCGACGAGCGCAGAAGTATTTGCACCAAATGCCGCGCGCGACGTCCTCGGTCCTGCCGGTCCGACGTTGATCCGGATGGGAGGGTTACTCCATCGGGCGTTTGGCGCGCCACCATTCGCAGCGATTGCGCCTGCCGCCTGGACGCCGCGCCTGCACGACACCGACGTGCTGTACATCCAGGGCGCC
>DAOUBK010000021.1:0-1806 GCA_034432635.1 Roseiflexus sp. | reverse complement strand
GAGCACTGAAACTTCCAATATCGAACAGAATTTCAGTGGTCTCCATAATTTCGGCAATTTCGGCTCGTTGAAGAGCACTGAAACCTCAAGTTTCCAAATCCCCCACACCCGCGGGAACTTATTTCGGCAATTTCGGCTCGTTGAAGAGCACTGAAACGCTTTCACGCCAGACTGCGACATTCGCTTTTGCATAGAATTTCGGCAATTTCGGCTCGTTGAAGAGCACTGAAACGTCACAACCTATTTTCTATTAAAGTAATTTTTCTTAATTTCGGCAATTTCGGCTCGTTGAAGAGCACTGAAACATAATAGCACATAACGCACACGCGTTGCGTTGAGAATTTCGGCAATTTCGGCTCGTTGAAGAGCACTGAAACCCTCTGTCTTGAGCGCATCGATGATGCGCTCAAGACCATTTCGGCAATTTCGGCTCGTTGAAGAGCACTGAAACTCGCCCTTCGAGTGTTTGTGCTAATCCCGTCACAATTTCGGCAATTTCGGCTCGTTGAAGAGCACTGAAACGGATCGGCAACGCGCTGCGCCGGCGCGGGCTGACAAATTTCGGCAATTTCGGCTCGTTGAAGAGCACTGAAACGGGGTAAACAACAACACCTCCACAAAAATGCTCCAGATTTCGGCAATTTCGGCTCGTTGAAGAGCACTGAAACCTCTCGGGCACAGGGCAGGCGCTGGCGGCAATCACTGATTTCGGCAATTTCGGCTCGTTGAAGAGCACTGAAACGATAGCGCATGGCGCGACTGTCCTGCGGTGACAGCACGCATTTCGGCAATTTCGGCTCGTTGAAGAGCACTGAAACCCCATCGCAACAAGTCGTTGCCGACATAGAGCGATATTTCGGCAATTTCGGCTCGTTGAAGAGCACTGAAACGTGCGCATTGTGCTCCTCCTTGCTTACTTTGACTTGTATTTCGGCAATTTCGGCTCGTTGAAGAGCACTGAAACCCAGAAACACATGCTCGCGTTCTGCGAGCGAAAGATATTTCGGCAATTTCGGCTCGTTGAAGAGCACTGAAACTTCACTGAGCACTCGACAAACTTTGTGTAGCCCATCATTTCGGCAATTTCGGCTCGTTGAAGAGCACTGAAACGCAGGCGAATTGCAGGCGGGTGTGGCTGGTATTCAGTAATTTCGGCAATTTCGGCTCGTTGAAGAGCACTGAAACTTAAAGTCCTGATGCAATCTGAGCTTGCAGAAGACGATATTTCGGCAATTTCGGCTCGTTGAAGAGCACTGAAACGTCTGTCTGCGGTCTGCGCGCGGTCTGTCTGCGTCTGATTTCGGCAATTTCGGCTCGTTGAAGAGCACTGAAACACGGATCGCGGAGACGTCGCATGCGGTCTGAATCTATTTCGGCAATTTCGGCTCGTTGAAGAGCACTGAAACATCATAAATCGCAGCGCACGCGTTATTCAACATGAATTTCGGCAATTTCGGCTCGTTGAAGAGCACTGAAACGGCCGCCGCCTGGCGATCCGGGAGCGCGTGGGCACGATTTCGGCAATTTCGGCTCGTTGAAGAGCACTGAAACGCCGATCTGGACTTTTGCAGTCTTTGCAGACTACGAATTTCGGCAATTTCGGCTCGTTGAAGAGCACTGAAACACCTGCTCTGCAAAGACGCGTGACGGCGAGCTAATATTTCGGCAATTTCGGCTCGTTGAAGAGCACTGAAACTCGAGATCGGGATACCGCATCGCGCGGCTGTCTTGTATTTCGGCAATTTCGGCTCGTTGAAGAGCACTGAAACCGCGTGATGCGCGTGCGGCTGTTAAAGCACTAATGCA
>DAOUBK010000020.1:0-3647 GCA_034432635.1 Roseiflexus sp. | reverse complement strand
GAGTTCGAGGATGACCGCCTGCATCGTCGTGCCAATGATCTGATACTCCATCCCCGTAACGCCGCGCCCCCGCGCCGTTACGACCGGATCGGGAAGATCCAGACGGTTACTCTCATACGTGGTCATGAAGGAAACGCTCCTTTCGTGATTTGACATCGACGACCGCCGATGCCTGCCTGTCATAGTGTATGCCAGCAACCGGAGGTACGTCAAGACGGGCAATGACGTTGCACACCGGTCACCGACGAAGGATCGTCAGCGTGTGCGTGGCGGACCGGTAAAGAACGTGAAGCGCTGATCCACTCCTTCGATGTAGACGCAGGCTTGCGGATCGAGGCCACTGACGATTTCGATGACCTGGTCGTTGCTCAGACCCACCGTCACGTCACGCGTCTCGAGATCCGGGCGCACCGGACGTTGCTCTGGCGGTAACGCACATAATCCGGGATCACGCACCACATCGACCAGCAGACGCCCGCGGTCGCTGCGCACGGCGCGGCGCGGCACAAGCAGCACATTGTCGCGCTCTGCAACGACAATATCCGCCCCAACCGACATGCTGGCGCGCACGCGCGGGTCGGTATTGGGAATCCCGATCCGCACCTGATATGATGTAACCGCAGCCTGGGGCAACGCCAGCGGTCCGATCGTCTCGACAGTCGCCGCCAACGTCACCTCCGGCAGCGCGTCGAGTGTCAGCGTCACGGGTTGACCGACCCTCACCCGTGTAATATCGATCTCGTCCACTGTCACATCCACGTAGAAGCGTTCCAGGTTTGCCAGGACGATAGCGGGGCGTCCTGGCGATGGCGCTTCGCCGACTTTCAGGTTCACCTCGGCGACGACGCCATTGAACGGCGCTTTGAGTACGGCTTCATCGAGTGTCAGTCGCGCCAGATCGCGCGCAGCGCGCGCACCGTCCACCTGAGCGCGGGCAGCCGCCAGGTCTACCGGACGTGGATCGGCGCGCAACCGTTCCAGATTCGCCTTTGCCGCTTCGAAGGCGGCGCGCGCAGCTTCGAGCTGACCGCCACGCTGGTCACCACGCATCCGGTCGATTGCAGCCCGCGCGCTGGCGACCTGCGCACGTGCCGCAGCCAGCACATCCGGTTCAGGAGTGGCAAAGAGGAGATCACGGTTGGCGCGCGCAACCGCGAGTTGCCCTTCTGCCAGTTCGACGCCATTTGCCTCTGCCTGACGCGCATTGTCGTAGTTTACCTGCGCCTGCGCGACTGCGTTTTCGGCGCTGCGCAACGCTGCTTCCGCCTGAACAAAGGCATCGTAGTACTGCTGGCGCTGCGCGTCGTTCAGGATGTTGGGGCGCGTCTGCCCCGGTCGGTTTGGATCGGCGACAGTGCGCACAATCGGATCGGCGCCGGTTTCACGCACATACTCCCAGTTCTGCTTTGCCGTCGAATAGCGTGATTGAGCCTGTGTCAACTGATTGACCGCCTGTTCGAGTTGAATCTGGGCATTGGTTTTCGCAGTGGACAGTTGGGCGCGCTGGCGTTCGAGGTTCAATTCCGCTTCGCGGATGCGCGCTTCGGCGGTCTGCACGTCCGACTCACGCGGACCGGCGAGGAGCTGGTTGAGACGCGCCTCTGCCTGCCGCAGTTGTTCTTCGGCAGCGCGCATATCCGCTACCGTCACACTTCCTTCAACCTGCCGCAGTTGCCCGGCAGCCTGGGCGAGTTGCGCTTCGGCAGCGGCAATTTCCGCCGGCGACGGACCGGCGAGCAACCGGTCGAGGTTCGCCTGCGCCTGGGCGAGTTGCGCTTCCGCCTGCGCAAGGCGCAGTTCCAGTTCGCGGGTATCGAGCCGGGCGAGCGGTTGCCCCTTTTCTACGCTATCGCCGGGGCGCACCAGCACCTCAGCGACCCGCCCGGTAACCGCAAAACTGAGATTGACCGTCTGAACGGGGTCGATCTGCCCGGTGGCATTCACCGTTGCGATCAGTTTGTCATATTGTGGATTGACCAATCCATAGGAGCGCACCGGTGTTTGTTGCCCGCCACGGAGGAAAAACACACCTGCGGCGCACGCTGCCACGATGAGCACCAGTCCAACAGCGGTAACGATAGCGCGCCGACCGGGCCATCGACGCGCAGTGGTTGTAGCCATTCTGTTCCTCTATAGTTTTGGCGCATTGCATTATAGAAATCAATATGAAACGCCGTCACCAGCGTCTTTCTCTTCATTATTGTCGGTCTTTTGCGATGATCTGTCAATGCCGGGGAACGCATATAATGGCATGGAGTTCAGATCTGCCCTTTTCCAATCTGGCCAGCACCTTCATCGCGTGTATCTCTGACAGAGGATTAGATCTCTTGAGACACCAGTGCATCCTGCCATACAACAACTGCACCATCTGCGAACACAGTGAACATAGCGAAACGAACGCAACCTCGCACTGTGCCTGGCGCCGTGCTGTGACACTTGATAGATTATGCACTGCACTCACTAAAACGATGCCAGCGACCGCTGTAAAGTGAAGTTGCCCAATAGAGAAGAAGCGGCCCGCCAGCATCGGATATACCAACGCTAGCACGCTACGTCGCGGCGATGTTTCTGGCACCAACCAGGCCGGCGTGCAGTTGGAAGCCGCAGCCCCGGCAGCAGAACACCGACTGGGAGCCACGATTGTGGCGATCAATGCATCCGCAGCGCGGGCAGGTCTGACGTGTGTGCCGGGGGTCCACCCCGACTACCATGCAGCCGTTCTCCTCGGCCGTGGAGGTCAGGAACGCCCGCACCTGGCCGAAGCTCCAGCCGTGGAGCCGGCGGTTCTGTCTGCCGTTGCGTGGTCTGACCCGTTTGCGGATGGCCGTCAGGTTCTCGACCTCGATGATGCTACCAGCTGCGACGGAATGGACGATCTGCCGACTAAGCTGGTGGTCCAGGTCGCGCCGCAGCCGCAGCTGTTTGCCCTGCAGCCGTCGGAGGTGCCGACGAGCCGCGCGGGTGCCTTTGGCGTGCAGGGCGCGACGGAGCCGGAAGAACCGGGCTTCGTGCGCGCGTCACCGGCGCTGCCCGAAGAACAGGTGATGTGACGTCACGGCGGGACGCGCCAGGCCGAGGTTCACGCCAATGACCTGCCCCGACGGTGTGCCGCGCGGGGCAGGCCCGTCGACCACGACGTGCAGCCAGAACTTGCCGTCGCGGTGGATTAGATCGGCGGTGCGGATCGTGTGCCCGATGGACTTCTGGGCGAAGGCGGGGACGTGGAACGCAAGCCGCTGGCGTCCGTGCGTTGTGGACAGGACGGTGATCGGCTCCGCCCATTTGACTGTCAGCGTGTGGTGATTGAGTCGCGCAGGACACCTAGTGCTTGGCGGAGATTGCCCCGTTTACCCCTGGCGCAGTCGCGTCAGAGCCGACTTAACCGCCGCAGTGGCCTTGACCCGTGCCTGCCCGTGCCGATCGGAGACCAGATTGGGATCCTGGGCTTTGCGAGGGTCGTAGGTCGCGTGGTGGAGACGGACACCATTCTTCTGGCGGTGCTGCCAGCCGTAGGCGCAGATCGCGTCGAAGACGGCGGTCAATTGGCTGAGTGTATCGGCCAAGATGGCGACTTGTTGCGGTGTCGGCCTGAGCCGCAGGCGCACGGTGCTGTCGATGCGTCTCGGATACCATATGCTCTGACATGG
>DAOUBK010000019.1:0-15334 GCA_034432635.1 Roseiflexus sp. | reverse complement strand
CCACACACGGCGCAGCATGCCCTCTCGTTCGAGAATGGCGAAATCGCTCCGAATCGTCACCTCAGAAACACCGAGTTGCTCGGCGCACCGTTTGACGGTTATCTGCCCATAACGCTGCAGCAGCGCCATGATCTGATCACGACGTACCTCTGGCGGAAGTGCGTCGTTGCCGGTATCGGTCATATGCTCGTCAGCCGGGTCTGCGTTGTGCGGAAGCAGTTACGCCAGAGTGTAATATGATTTTCGGGAATTGTCAAGTACTTTCGAAATGTTTCGATTTGGAATGGACGTCCCCTTTGTCGTGTTAGTTTAAGGGCAGACAGAACATATGAGCCAATGCAACTTCTGCCGCATCGGGACACCCCAGCGCCGGTCGCTTGTCTCCCCTTTCCCGCGTGCATTCAGGGACGGACAGAACATATGAGCGAAAACAGCTTCAGCTGCATTGGAACGCCCTGGCGCGTGGTTCTGGTCTTCCCTTTCCCGCGTACGGGAGAGGGACCAGGGGTGAGGGTCTCCGGGTATCTCCAGGCCCTATCTCCCGCACACGCTCGCATGTTCTGTCCGCCCCTGAACTTTGCGAAGAAAGGGATAAGGAACCACGGCACACGGGAACGCAAAAAAACGCGCATCTCTCCCAGGACCCTCGAGAGATAAGGTGCAGTGGTAACGTCTGGAGTCAGACGGCAGCGCTATCTCCTGAGGCGGGGGAAAACCCTGTCGCCCCTGCTTCTGCCAGGTGTCGTAAAGCGTCTGCGAGCACCCTGATTGCGCGCAGGTACTCGTCGATGAGGATGTGCTCGTCTGGCGTATGGTCGAGGTTCGAGTCTCCCGGACCGTAAGCCAGGATCGGGCAGCGCCAGATCGGACCGACGACGTTCATATCGGACGTACCGGTTTTGTGCAGAAATCCAGGTGTTCCGCCGGCTGCCCGGATGCTGCGGAGAAATGCGCGCACCAGCGGATTGTTCTTGTCTGCCCGGTATGCCGCGCAAAGGTCGCGGAAGTGTAATTTGCCGCCGTGAGCGTGCCCGGCGATGACGGATGCCAGCGTTTCGGGTGGGACATCAGGCGGCAGGCGCACACCAATGGTCAGTTCCGCCCGATCGATCAATCCATCGCTCCGGCTACAGATCGCGCGCAACGAGGGGAGTAACTGGTCGAAGAGTCGCTCACGCCTCTGGTTATACGTCGCGCAATAGGCAGCAACATCGTTCCAGCAGGCAACGGCGCGTTCAGCGGCGGACGACTCGCGCCCGGCGCTGTGACTCATCGGTTGCTCCCAGGAGCCATCCACCAGCAGACGCCCTTTGTACCCGAGGGTGATCCGGTCCCAGCCGCTCGGTTCGCCGATAATGCAGGCAAAAGGGCGATACTGTCCGGCAGCATGGTACGCACCCCTGGACGAAGCGGCTTCTTCTTCCACAGCACCGATGAGGATCAGGCGGAACGGCAGAAGGATGCCCGATGTCAGCAGACGGGCAGCGGCACAGATGAATGTGGCGAATGGTCCTTTGGCGTCAACCGCACCGCGACCGTAGAGCCTGCCGTTCTCGATACGCACCGGTATCTGCCCCGGCACGGTATCGATATGACCAAGCAGAACCAGATCGGGACCGGCGCCAGCGATACCAACCGCATTCCCGGCTTCGTCGACGAAACTATCGAACCCCAGACGCGCCATCTCTGCCGTCAGAACGTGCGCCAGTTCCGTTTCCTGGGTGGAAACAGACGGGATTTCCAGCATACGGGTGAGCAGGGTGACGGGATCGAGTGTCATGCCAGCACCTCGGCGATGGCGGCGATCACGGCATCGATCTGCTCGCGCGTAATGACCAGCGGCGGAAGCAACCGCAGTACGTTCGGTCCGGCGGGCAACGCCAGCACGCCACGTTCCATCAGCGCAATCAGGAAAGGCTGTACACGCTCTTTGAGTTCAATGCCGATCAGCAACCCCTGACCGCGTACAGCGCGTACACGCGGCAGACGCAGCGCGCTGAGACGTTCGAGGACGTATGCGCCCTTCTCTGCAGCCTGGCGCGGCAAATCCTCGTCACGCAAGGTGCGCAACGCAGCGCGAGCGGCAGCACAGACGAGCGGTGATCCGCCGAATGTGGTTCCATGACTGGCTGGCGGCAATGGACCAAGGACGGCATTGATGGCGATGGCGCCCATCGGCAACCCGCCGGCGATCGATTTTGCCAGGCAGAGAATAGCCGGCGCAATTCCATGGTGCTCGATAGCGAACAACGCACCCGTGCGCCCGAATCCGGTCTGTACCTCATCGATAATCAGTAGCGCGCCGCGTTCACAGCAGATACGCTCGACCTCTTGTAGGTACCCCGGCAGCGCCGGGTAAACCCCACCTTCGCCCTGCACTGGTTCCAGCAGCACCGCTGCAGTTTCATCAGTGACGGCCGAATCAATCGCCGCCACGGTGTTGTACGGTACGTGTGAGAAACCGGGCACCAGCGGCATGAACGGCTCACGGTACTTCGACTCGAACGTTGCCGAAAGCGCTCCCATCGTGCGACCATGGAACCCGCGCACGGCTGCAACAATCCCGGTTCGTCCGGTCTTCAGGCGCGCGATTTTGATCGCGCCCTCGATCGCCTCCGCCCCCGAGTTGCACAGAAAAATCCGTGCGGCAAAAGGCAGCGCGGCTGCCAGTTCCGTCAGATACGCAGCACGCTGGTCGTTATAGAAAATCTCCGGGCAACTGATCAGGCGCTCCGCCTGGTCACGAATGGCTGCCACAATTGCAGGATGGGCATGCCCCAGGTTCGCCGATCCCTGTCCGCCGACGCAATCGATGTACATGCGTCCGTCGGCATCCCAGAGCAGAGCGCCTTCACCACGGACAATTGCAACCTGACGTTTGGGGTAGACGCCGGGGGTGTATGCTGCCTCGGCGGATATGATAGACTCACTGAGCGGTAGGGTCATGATTATCTCCTGAATGACGGTGATGACCGTTTGGGCAATCGGCTGTATCATACCTGAAAATTGCTCGGGGAGTCGCTATGCTTCAAGAAGAACTTCCATACGTGGCACAGCTCATACGCGGTCAGCGTGTTGCCTCACTGGGGACGCTGGCTGAAGGTGCGCCGTTTGTATCGCTGGTGGCGTATGCTGTCGAGGATGATCTGTGCGGGTATCTGCTCCATCTGAGCGATCTCTCACCACACACCCGTCACCTGCGTGCCGATCGACGTGTAGCGTTGCTGATCGCCGATCCGGAGACCCCTACAATAGCGGATGTGCAAACGCTGGCACGCATCACACTGAGCGGCGTCATCGATCTGGTGGCGAAGGACACTCCGGAATACGCCACCGGGCGCGAGTGTTACCTTGCGCGTCATCCGGCAGCAGCGATGCTCTTTGATTTCGCCGATTTCAATCTCTACCGCTTTACCGCTCAGAGTGCGCGGTATGTCGGCGGCTTCGCCCGCGCCTATACGCTCACCGTCGATCACCTGCGCCGAGCGTCGTCGCTCGGCGACGAATCACACACAGGAAACTGACGACCGCTGTCTTCCCTGATGTGGTCGGGTCTGGTGTGTTGAGCGGCAGCCACCGTGGTTGTCGCTCTTTTGTGTCATTGCTAACGTGCCCCGGCATCGTCCTGCCGGAGCGGTTGTCGCTAACCCTCAACCTTTCCCATCTCCGACAGGTTTGACACCCTGTTATTATTCAGGTATAGTTGTACCATCTAAATGTTGTATAGTACACCGTTTTCTTATGTCTGTCTCTGCCTACGAATGTGCCGCACTGCTGCTGGATACTCTGCCGGGCTTGATGCGTGCCATTGCCAGCACCATGCGTCAGCGTTGCGGCGATGATGACGATATACCGACGATGGTACAACTGCGCATGCTGGCAATGCTTGCGGCGCGTCCGTGGAGTCTGGGCGAACTTGCAGCGGCGCATCAGGTGACGCCGTCATCAATGTCGCGCACGGTGGATGTGCTGGTGCAGCGCGAATGGGTGGCGCGCACCACTGCACCGGATGACCGCCGTAAAGTCGTACTGCACCTGACGCCTGCCGGTCACGCAGCGCATGCGGCAATGATCCATGCCGCCAGAGATGTCGCTGCTGCCCTGATCGCGCAGCTCGACGCCCATGATCGCACGCGCCTACACGACGGGCTGAGCGCCCTGCATGCGCTGCTCAATACATCCTGCCCGGTATTGGAAGGTTCTGTCTCGGGAGAAATTTCATGAGTCCGCTTCGCCGCTCGCTGACATTCCTAAAGCCGTATCTCTGGCTCTCTTTTGGCGCATTTGTAAGCCTTGTTCTGGCAGCCAGTGCCAACCTCGTCACGCCGCAAGCCCTGCGACTGCTGATCGATCAGGGCATCGCAGGACGGAATCTGGGTGCGCTGGCATGGCTTTCAGTTGCGTTGATGGGGATCGCGATTATTCGCGGCGTGTTCAGTTTTACGTCCGGTTTCTGGTCCGAAAAGGTGTCACAGGTGGTTGCCTACGATCTGCGCAACGCACTCTTCGCTAAAATTCAGGGGCTGAGTTTTTCCTATCACGATCGGGCGCAGACCGGGCAGCTCATGACCCGGATCACTAGCGATGTTGAACAGGTGCGCACCTTCATCGGCATGGGTCTGTTGCAGTTATTGAATGCCGTAGCACTGATCATCGGATGTATCACGGCGATGCTAATGATGAACTGGCAACTGGCGCTGCTTGTGCTGCTGACCGTGCCATTGATGGCAGGAGTCATCGGCTTCTTTATGAATGTGGTGCGACCGCTGTTCGATCAGATCCAGCAGCGGTTGGGTGCGCTCAACACAGTATTGCAGGAGAATCTTGCCGGGGTGCGGGTGGTGCAGGCATTCGCGCGTGAACCGTATGAGTGGCAGCGCTACAGTCGCCTGAATCAGCACCTGCTCGACGCCAACCTGCAATCGATCCGCGCCATGTCGCTGGCATTCCCGCTGATCTTCTTCATCGGCAACCTCGGTACGCTGGCGGTGATCTGGTTTGGCGGATATCAGGTGATCGGCGGAGTGTTGAGCATTGGCGAACTTGTGGCGTTCAACACCTACTTGACGTTGCTGATTATGCCGCTGATGATGCTGGGCATGATCATGGCGCAGCTGGCTCGTGCAGCAGTGAGCGCCGAGCGTATCTTCGAAGTGCTCGATGTCGAATGTGAAGTGCATGATCGTCCTGGCGCCCGTCCGCTTCCGCCGATCAGGGGGCGGGTTGTGTTCGATCATGTCTGGTTTGGTTACGGCGTCAGGGCGGACGATCATCCGGCGTCTGCTGCACGGCGCCCGTTGCGTGAAGAGAAGTACATTCTCAAAGATGTCTCATTTGTTGCCGAACCAGGCCAGACGGTGGCAATCCTGGGGAAGACCGGCGCCGGCAAGAGTACAATTATCAATCTTATCCCGCGTTTCTACGATGTGACCCACGGTCGAGTCACCATCGATGGGCTCGATGTGCGTGATGTGACGCTCGAAAGTCTGCGGGCGCAGATCGGGATCGTGTTGCAGGATACCACGCTGTTCAGCGGCAGTGTGCGCGACAATATCGCCTATGGGCGCCCTGATGCGACCGATGCCGAAGTCGAAGCGGCTGCGCGCGCGGCACAGGCGCATGAGTTTATAACCGCTCTTCCCAACGGGTACAACACTATCATCGGTGAGCGCGGCGTCGGATTGTCGGGCGGTCAGAAGCAGCGGATTGCTGTCGCGCGCGCCCTGCTGCGCGATCCGCGCATCCTGATCCTCGACGACAGCACCTCATCGGTTGATGCGGAAACTGAGTATCAGATTCAACTGGCGCTCGAACGATTGATGGAGGGGCGTACTTCGTTTGTCATTGCACAACGGATCAGCACGGTGCGCCGTGCTGATCTGATCCTGGTGCTCGATAATGGTTGCATCGTCGCGCAAGGGACGCACGAGGAGTTGCTGGCAACCAGCGCCCTCTACGGCGAGATCATCGACTCGCAGTTTGGTGGCGTGCGCGCGGCAATGGACGTTGAACCCGTCACCGTGGCAGGCTGAACATGCCGACGCTGTCCGGGATGTGTGCCGGACGCTCTGCAGAGCACCCGGTATCCCGACACCATCGGAACAATGACCGAAACTGACCTATGGCAAAGCATCATCCGTTATTCGTCCGGTTGGTCAAGGTTGCGACTGCGGTGCATGTGGCGCTCTATCGGTTGACGCGCGGTGCACTGCCGCACCCATTTCTGGGGAAGCACTGCATTCTCCTCGTCACGACCGGTCGACGCAGCGGAAAAAAGCGTATCACTCCCCTGCTGTTCGTACGCGACGGCGGCGACTATGTCGTGGTTGGCTCGTGGGGCGGCAGTGATACGCCACCGCACTGGTATCTCAATGTGCGCGCCAATCCGCGCGTAGTGGTCGAGGATCACGGGCATGTGACTTCTGCCGTCGCTATCGAAGTCGATGAGCCGGAGGAATATGAACGACTATGGCGGCGATTGGTGGCCATCTATCCTGCCTATGAGGAATACCGGCGACGCACAACGCGACGCCTTCCAGTTCTCCGGTTGAGTCCGGTCGGAACGTTGAAAACGATCAGGGAGCAACGCATATGATGCATATGTTGCAGCGGGTTGCCGAGTTGCCGCAAGAGCAGGCAGAACAGCGTGGCGCGGTTGCGCGACGATTGCTTGGCTATCTGCGCCCCTACTGGCGGCGGTTGCTGGCGATCCTTGTGCTGGTTGTGATCGCAGCGACATCTCAGGCGCTCGGTCCGTTGCTGATCGGCGTGGCGATTGATGGCGCCATCGCACAGCGTGATGGGAACGAATTGAATCGCCTCATGCTGTTCCTCCTGGTAGTGTATATCGCCGGTCTGATCGCCGGACGGTATCAGTTCATGCTGATGGGTGAAGTGGGGCAACAGGTGCTGGCGTATCTGCGTAGCGAAATCTTTGCTGCGTTGCAGCGAATGTCGTTGCGCTTCTTCGACCGTCGTCCGGCTGGTGAGTTGATGTCGCGGGTAGTGAATGATACCGAAGTGATCACTCAGTTGATGGGTCAGGGTCTGGTGCAGGTGCTCGGCAGCCTGTTCGGTCTGATCGGCATTCTGGTGGCAATGCTCGCGCTCGACTGGCGGCTGGCGCTGGCGAGTTTCGTTGTTATCCCGGTGATGCTTTGGATGACCGGTTTCTTCTCGCAGTTGTCGCGCCGGGCGTTCCGCCGTACCCGTGCTACGATTGGCGATGTGTCGGCAGATATTCAGGAAGAAATTGCCGGTGTCAAAGTCGCGCAGGCGTTTACGCGCACCGCACTGAATCAGCAGCGCTTTGCCGAACGCAACGCCGCCAACCGTGATGCGAACGTGAACGCGACCGCGATCACGTCGGCGTTTATGCCGGCTGTGGATGTGCTCTCGACTGTTGCTGTCACTATCGTGGCAGGATTCGGCGGCTGGCTGGTTCTGCAAGAAGCCGTCACTATTGGCGTGGTTGTGGCATTTCTGACCTATGTCCAGCAGTTCTTCCGCCCGGTGCAGGCGCTCTCGGCATTCTACACGACTGCTCAGTCGGCGCTGGCAGCGGCGGAGCGTATCTTTGCCCTGCTCGATACGCCGCCCGATCTGGTTGATGCTCCCGATGCGCAGGAACTGCCACGGATCGAGGGACGGGTCGAGTTCGATCATGTATGGTTCAGTTATGGCGCTCGACCCGGAGAGCAACCGGCGGAGGAAGAGCACTATGTGCTCAAGGATATCTGCCTGACTGCCGAACCAGGTCAGACGATTGCGCTGGTTGGTCCGACCGGCGCCGGCAAAACGACACTGGTGAACCTGATCGGACGTTTCTATGATGTCAGCACCGGATCTGTCATGATCGACGGTGTTGATGTGCGCCAGGTAACGCGCGCCAGTCTGCGCTCTCAGATGGGGATTGTGCTCCAGGATAGTTTTCTCTTCTCCGGTACAATCGCCGATAACATTCGTTATGGGCGCCTCGACGCAACCGATGAAGAGGTGGAGACAGCCGCAAAGACTGCCAATGCACACGATTTCATCATGCGCCTGCCGGATGGATACCAGACGCAGCTGAGTGAACGGGGGAACAACCTCAGTCAGGGGCAACGTCAGTTGATCGGAATCGCACGTGCAATCCTGGCAGACCCACGTATCCTCATTCTCGACGAGGCGACCAGCAGTGTCGATACGCGCACCGAGCAGTTGATCCAGCAGGCGCTGCGTCGTCTGCTGCATGGGCGCACCAGTTTCGTCATTGCCCACCGTCTCTCGACCGTGCACGATGCCGATCTAGTGCTGGTGCTCGATCAGGGGCGGATCGTCGAGCGTGGCACCCATGAGGAACTGCTCGCGCGCGGCGGGTTGTATGCCGAACTGCATCGTCGCCAGTTCCGCGATGAACCGCTGCTCCGGGCGGCATGACGGGCAAAAGGTGTCGTCGGTCGCATCACCGACGGAACGGAACAAAGCCCAGACGCCTGTGCCCTGTTTTTATCGCTGGCGAAGGAAGCGGGGCGCGACGGAGAAAAGACCAGGCGCCATCAGAGACGCATAACGCCCGATCCGCGATCACCGTTGACCGCTGCGAGCGATGAGCGACGCAGCATCTTGACCGCATACTCCAATCCCTCGCGCAGTGTGGCTCTGGTCACCAGATCGCCGAGGTCAACGCCACTGGCAACGAGCGCCTGCGACACTTCGGGGTTGATACCCACCAGAATGCAACGCGCTCCCAGCAATCGCGCTGCGGTTGTCGCCTGGATCAGCCAGATGCTTACCTGGGCATCCACCACAGGCACGCCGGTAATGTCGAGGATCGCCGCCTGTGCCCGTTCGGCGACGATCCGTTCGAGGAGACTGCGCTGCAACAGACTGGCGCGTTCCGCATCAATCTCTCCAACCAGTGGCACAACCAGCACTCCTTCCATGATCGGAATGATCGGAACGCTCAACTGGCGTACCGTTGCGCTAAGTTGCTCACGTGCTGCAGTTTCGGCGCGCAGTCGCGCCAGTGCGGCTTCGAGTTCAGTTGCGCGTTCTGCCAGCAGCGCATTTTGATGACGCACCTCGGCGCGCTCGTGCTCGAGTTCGGCTGCCATATCGTTGAAGGCGTGCGCCAGCAGCACCAGTTCGCGCCCTCCGCGCGGTTGAACGCGCGCTTCTCCCTCACTGCGTGCGAGGCGGGCAGTCGCGGCAACCAGTTCACTCAATGGACGGGTAATGAGCGACGCCAGCAGGATACTGAGCATAATCCCGGCAACCAGGAGGGCAGCGAGCACGCCGGCGCCGACGACCAGCGTGCGATTAGTCGCCTGATCGATCTCCTTTGTGGCAGTGATCAGTTGCAGTAATGCCGTATCCGATAACGAAACTGCTTCACGTGACATCTGATCTGCCTGTGGCTTGAGACGGGTGCTGATAACCGCATCGGTACGAATGTAATTTGCTGAAAGCCTGGTGATGTAATCAAATGATTGGTTGAAACTTTCAGAGACGCTCTGTAGCCGTTCGAGGTCATCGGGTCGGACGATATTCGGGTTGGCATTCAAAACCAGGTAACGTCGCAGGAAAGTTCGCGCCTGGCGGAGTTCCGCGAAGGCGTTGTCTGCTGCGGTCATCGTACTTTCACTCGCTATCTGACCGATCCAGAGGTGCGTCAACTGTAATCGGGTGCTTGCACGGCTCAGGTCCATCAGAGCGAGATAATCGGCAGGCGTTACGGGCCTGGCATTGCTGATCGCCTCTTCAATTGTCTGATACTGTTGCTGAAAGGTCGTATAGAGTTCGTCACGTGTGCGTTGCCGGTCGATAATGTTTCTGCTGGTATCAGCGAATGCCTGGCGATATGTTGCAGTGATCGCCATAATGCGCTTCAGGTGATCGCGCATCGCCGGATTGTGGACCTCCGTTTCCAGACGTTCGAGCAGACGTTGAAGCATATCGAACTGACGCACTGCATCCCGGTATCGGCCTTCATCCGGTTGCAGAAGGTACCGGTCAACCTGGCGCTGGACATCGGCAACAGCAGTAACGACCTCGACACTGTAGCGTGTGTCGGCAGTAACCTCGACACTGAGCCGGTTCAGCCGGTCACTGATCGTGTTCAGGTGAACGAACATGAAGAGACCAAAGATCAGCGTCAGGGATACAACGATGCTATACCCCAAGATAAGACGCGAACGAAGCGACAGGGCGCGTCCGAAAGTAAGAGGTGTGGTTGGACGGTCAGACGAGGCCATATGCGATCATGCTGCATGTTGATGCTTCTTTTATGAAATCTATTATACCGTATGGATACCGTATGGATTGAGGCTGGACGTTATAGCAAGGTTAACGAAATGCGATCAATTTGCTTACAATACGAGGTACATTCGCAGGTCGTCAGCGTTTTCCGGTCGTGCGATTGTCGTGAAGCCTGCGGTGCGGGATCGTGTACAATAGGCGCACGGTTCGTTTTTCCCGGCGGCTGCACGCCCGTCGGTAGAATTGGACAAACAAAAGGATGCTCGCATGACAGGTCCGCTGCGTGATTTTCTGGAAATTCCCTACGACGAGCTCGAGGAACTGAACCTTCAGATGAAGGCGTTGCGTCTTGCCCGCACGCCTTTGGACATCCTACGCGAAGAGCGCTACCGGTACCTCGCCGATGAAAAGCGCATCAAAGCAGTGACCGTGTGCTTCGCCGATCTCGAAGGTCGGTTGCACATGCTGGATTACGACAAAAAGTTTTTGCTCAAATCCGCCGATAATTTGACGTTCGACGGTTCATCGATTCGCGGTTTTTCGCGTCAGGCGGAGTCCGATCTGCGTCTGGCGATCGATTGGGCGGCATTTTACTGGTTACCGGCAGATGTGTTCGGTCCGGGCAAGGTGCTGGTGTTCGGTGATGTATTGGAGCCGGACGGGACGCCGTACAGCGCCGACATCCGTTCACGGTTGAAGCGGTATGTGGACGATCTGTATCGCCGCGAGGGTCTGGTGTGTCATGTAGCGACGGAAATCGAAGGCTTTCTGTTCCAGGGGCAACGCGCCGAGCAACTGTACCGCGAAACCGACCGCTTTGAGTTTATTACAACCAGTGGCTACTACCACTCGCTGCCGAGCGATGCACTGCGTCTGTTTATCGATGCTTCAGCCGAGGTGCAGCGCGCGATGGGCTTTGCTAATGAAAAAGATCACCCGGAAGTCGCTCCATCACAGTTCGAGATGAACTATTCGTACACCGAAGCGCCGGTTGCCGCCGATCAGGTGCTGCTCTACAAACTGGTCTGTCGCCAGGTGGCGCATAAGATGGGAATGACGGCGAGTTTCCTGCCCAAACCGGTCACCGGCGTCAACGGCAGTGGGATGCATACCAACCTGTCGATTGCGCGCGGTGATACCAACCTGTTTTACGACCCCGCCGGGCGCGATAACATTTCCGCTTTTGGCTGGAGTTTCATCAACCGTATCCTGCATCATGCCAGAGATCTCTGCCTGATCCTCAATTCGAGCGTCAATGCGTATCGACGTCTCGATCCGCACTACGAAGCGCCGAATGAGATCAAGGCGTCACCGATCGACCGTGGCGCCATGGTTCGCATTCCGATCGGGAATGCGCGCTCGGCGCGGATCGAGGTGCGCTCGATTGCACCGGATGCCAATCCGTACCTTGCGATTTACTCGCTCCTGAGAACTGGGCTCGAAGGCGCGGAAGGTCCGACGACCGATCCCTACCAGCCGCTCGGCATCCTGCCCGATAACATCTATGATGCGCTCGAGTCCTTCCGTGCCAGCGCGTGGGTCAAAGAAATCCTGGGCGAGGATGTGGCACTGCGCTTCGCAGCCGCTAAACAGGCGTCCGCCGATCGCTGCCCACGCCTGCTTGGGACGATCATCAAACGTGCTGAGATTCAGTTTCACCACGAAGTAACCAATCAGCATTTATGGAACTTCTTCTAATGCAATCAACGAACAATGACGCGCTTCCTATGCTCTTCATTGCCGGCAGGAAGAGTTGGGAAATGCCCGAATTAACGGCACTCAATACGCTGCCGCCGCATGCGCTAACTATTCCCTTTCCGGCTCACAGTCTGGTTGACGTCGATCCGCTGGCATCGCCATGGCGCCAGAGTCTGAATGGCGCCTGGGAGTTCCTGCTCTTGCCGCGTCCCGACGATGTGACAGGTGCGGCGCTGGCAGGTGGCGACTGGAAGCCGATCCAGGTTCCCGGTAACTGGACGATGCAGGGTTTCGGCACGCCGCACTACACCAATGTGCAGATGCCCTTTCCGCAGATGCCGCCTTCAGTTCCGAACGATAATCCAGCCGGCGTCTACCGTCGTCGGTTTACACTTGCGCCCGACTGGCGTGGACGGCGGATCGTGCTGCATATCGCCGGGTGCGAGGGTGCGTGTTATGTGTATCTCAACGATCGACCGGTTGGTTTTCATAAGGATTCACGCACCCCGGCAGAGTACGATGTGACAGGCATGGTACGCTTCGATGCGCCGAATGAACTGATTGCCGTCGTGTTGCGCTGGTCCGACGCCAGTTTTGTCGAAGATCAGGATCACTGGTGGCAATCGGGTATTCACCGTGATGTGTTTCTCTATGCCACCGATACTGTCTATCTAGCGGATCTGTCGGTACGTGGGGATGTGAGCGATGATCTGCAGGAAGGAATCCTTCGGGTGCGCTGTACCCTTGATGCTATCGGCGAGGCCGAAGAGCACACCCGCGTTGAAGCACAACTCTATGATGCGCATGGGACGCAAATGTTTGCTGAGCCGCTCAGCGCCACGTATACGCAAACCCATCCGCGCTTTGGGGTGCGTCGCTTTGTGCGCCCGGAACTGCACCTGGAGGGACGGCTGCCGTCACCGCACCTGTGGTCGGCGGAAATGCCATACCTGTACACGCTAGTTGTGACTGTGTACGGACCGGCTGGTCCAGAAAGGAGCGCGTGCCGGGTTGGTTTCCGTTCCATAGCCATTCGCAACCGTCAACTACTGGTGAATGGCCGGGCGATTATCATTAAGGGGGTGAATCGTCACGATCATTCCGATACGACCGGCAAAGCGGTCAGTCGGGAGTTGATAGAACTCGACATTCAACGCATGAAGCAGTTCAATATCAACGCCGTGCGTGCGTCGCACTACCCGAATGACCCATACTGGCTCGATCTGTGTGACCGTTATGGTTTGTATGTAATCGATGAGGCAAATATCGAGTCGCACGCATTCTACTTCGACCTCTGCCGTGATGCACGCTACACACGGGCGTTCGTCGAACGGGTGCGGAATATGATCGAGCGTGACAAGAACCATCCCTCGGTCATCTTCTGGTCGTTGGGGAATGAGAGCGGCTATGGTTCCAATCACGATGCCGCAGCCGGTCTTGCGCGTCGTCTCGATCCATCACGACCGCTCCACTACGAGGGCGCCATCTCACGCTGGATGGGTGAGTCATGGCAGGGTGGGCGTGCTGCGACCGATGTGATCTGCCCGATGTATGCCTCTATTGACGAGATTGTTGCATGGGCCGAGCAGGAGACCGATGATCCGCGCCCCCTGATCCTCTGTGAGTATTCCCATGCGATGGGCAACAGTAATGGCAGCCTGGCGGATTACTGGGCAGCGTTCGAGCGCTACCCGGCACTGCAAGGCGGCTTCATCTGGGAATGGGTCGATCACGGCATCTGTGTGACCGATGCTCAGGGGCGCGTCTACTGGGCTTACGGCGGTGATTTTGGCGATGTTCCCAATGATGCCAATTTTGTGTGTGATGGTCTGGTCTGGCCCGATCGCACACCGCATCCGGCGTTGTATGAGTACAAGTACCTGATCCAGCCGGTGCGCGTCGAACTGGTCGATCCATCGGGAACAATGCTGCGGATCGTCAATCGCCAGGATTTTGCCGGCATCGATTGGTTGTACGGGGTGTGGGAGGTGATTGCTGATGGGGTGCCGGTGGCATCTGGCAGGTTGCCCGAACTTCACGCTGCGCCGGGCGAGTCGCAGGTGGTGAAACTGGACCTCAGCGCAGCCCATGTACCGGGCGAACGTTACCTTACAGTACGCTTCTACCAGCGTGATGCAACCCTCTGGGCATCTGCGGGGCATGAGGTCGCCTGGCAGCAACTGCCGCTTCCGACAGTTGCCACAATGCCCGAACCGATCATCGCGGGTGAAACTGTGGTGGTGGAGCAGTGTCCGGAGCGCATCACGCTGCGCGCCGGCGCCACGCACGCCGTGTTCGACATCAGGAGCGGAACGCTGGCTGCGTTTGGGCGCGATGAGCAGAACCTGATCGTTCGTGGACCATTGCTCAACGTCTGGCGGGCGGCAACCGATAATGACGGCTTAAAACTACGGGACGAACCGGAGAAGCCGCTGGCACGCTGGAAGGCGCTGGGTTTGCACCGGTTGCGCCATCGTCTGCGCCACATACGGGTAGTAGCGGCTGACAGCCGATCGGTGTCGGTCGAAATCGAACACGCTGCCTCTGGTCGCGACCGGTGGGACGATTTTATTCATCTTCACCGGTACACCCTGCACGCCGACGGCGAACTGTCGGTTGAGAACACCATTATCGTTGGCAATGCCATCAGCGATCTGCCGCGCGTTGGGGTAAGTATGGTACTGGCGCCTGGTTTGGAGCATCTCGAATGGTATGGACGCGGTCCGTGGGACAACTACAGTGATCGCAAAGCCAGCGCCTTGATGGGGCGCTGGCGTTCGACGGTGACCGACCAGTACGTACCGTACATTATGCCGCAGGAGCACGGGCACAAAACAGATGTTCGCCTCCTGACGCTGACCGATCATAGTGGATATGGATTGTTCGTCGGCGGGCAGCCAGCTTTCGAGTTTTCGGCACTGCACCACAGCGATGATGACCTGTTTCGCGCCCTGCATACTATCGACCTGACACTGCGTGCTGAGGTCTTTCTCAATCTCGATGTAGCGCACCGCGGCTTGGGAACGTTGAGTTGTGGACCTGATACGCTTGAACCGTATCGTCTCCTGGCTTCGGAGTATCGGTTTGAGTATCGGATGCGGGCAAGATCCTCGGATACTGGATAGATTTCTGAGACTTCCGCCACCTCCTTGCAGAGGATCACCAGCAGGGTTCGAGATCATCGGAAGCAATGTTGTATGGGAATACTACCGCATGCCCAACGTGCAGAACGAGTGTTCACGAGTATTCAGCGTCGCTGGTATGTTATGCCAGCGATCGCGACACTTAGAGCCTATCCGAAAACTTTGGCAGCACGAAAGGAGATCCACGCACAGGCAACATGAAGCATCGCCAGATCGTTTTCGACCTTTTTCGCCCAGCGGATCAGCAACCGACG
>DAOUBK010000018.1:0-97281 GCA_034432635.1 Roseiflexus sp. | reverse complement strand
GTCCAGCGTCCAAGGCGCACACCCTGGGCGCGGAAGCCAATGGTGATGGTCTGTCCCGGTGTGCCGGGGGTGGTCGCGATGTAGACATCGTTCGAGTTCGCGGTTGGAATAGTACCCACAACCGGGCCGAAGCCGTCGTTGCTGTAGATATTCGCCCCGCGATTACCGAACACATTCTCGGCGCCGACAGTGACATAGCTGCCATCGCCATCAGAGAGTGTCGGACCGTAGGAGTAGGTAATGTCCTCGACGCCGTTCAGCCCGATCCAGATCTGGAAGGTGTTCAATTCACCATCACCCCAGTTCGGTGCGTTTTCCCACTCCAGGATCAGCCAGCAGGCATTTGCCGGATTGCTGCACGGTCCAAATCCAACAGTGTAAGCGTAGTAGTTACCTCCAGCGCTCCCATCGAGATCGGTCCAGAACGCACCCAGCGTATTGTTCGGGCGGGCAGGGTTGGGGAAGGTACGATTGATAAATTGCACATCCGCTGCCGTACCGCCACCGATCACAGCATACCCGTTGCTGACCATACCGATGGTGTTGTACGTTTGCCCACCGAAGACAAATGGGCGACTCAGGGTGAAGTTGGCAATCGTCTCGTCACCAAGGCTCACATTCGGGGCCGCACCGAGGCTGGCGAGGGACAGATAGCCGTTGAAGGTCAAGCGACCCGCGCTCACATTGGGTGGCGATGCGCCGGTGAGGGTTCCACTGAAGGTCAGGCCATTGCTCGTTTCGGTGGCGCCACCAGTGACACTCCCGCTCACTAGTTTCAACTGTTTCGGCATGGTGTCGTTGAGCGTCACTGTGACATCGTTGAAGGTGGCATTGGTGATGGAGATGGTACAGTCGGTTGTTCCCTGCAAGGCTAGGGTCGCCGGATCGCATTGTTTCTCCATCCGGACATTAGGTTCGCCACGCACGATAGTGATCGGGAAGCGCACGCGACACCCGTTCCGTTCGATGAAGACCACCACTGCGTGGCGCACCTGACCCACCGGCACATCACGGGCATCGACGGTGATGTCGAAGGTGTAGGTACCGTTTGCCGGTACGAAGAATTCCTTCGGCACGATGACCTTGAAGTCGCGCGGTTGCCCGGCCTGGAACGAGATAGAACTCTTGTAGAAACTATCGTACCCGGAAACCTCCCGTACCGTGCGGCTGACGGTGATCAATCCCGGCATCTTCGGCACATACAGGCTGGGATAGTTGGCCTTCCACAACTCATTCTGCAATGCCAGATAATTGTCGCCGCTCTCATCGAACGTCAGCCCTGGGTCCCAGGCTTTGCGCAGATCGATGCGCCCCGAACCGGCATCGAATGGCGTAAAGCGGGTAACACCGTCCTCCTTGTAGATGCCAGCAGCTTTCGCACTGGTCATTAGCGCTGATTTGATCTGACCAGGCGTCCAGGTTGGGTTGAGCCACTTGAGCAGGATTGCAGCGCCGGCATTGTGCGGGCTTGACATCGACGTACCACTCAGGAAGGCGAACTGTGGCACCGGCTGCCCGTATTCGATTGCCGTATAGCCGGCCAGAATATTGACACCGGGTGCAGTCACGTCAGGCTTGCTGATACCGAGGGTTTGACCAGGACCACCGCGTGAACTGAAGCCGGCCATCACATCACCCTGGATCGTACCGGGTGCGCCAGGGGTGAAGGTCGCCGTCGCACCAGGGTTGGCAGTCAGGAACGCCAGCAATGCGCTGCCATCGGTGTTCTGGATGTGTACTGTCGGAATTGAATGGAAGTCGGCGTCAAGGCTGCTCGGTGATGGATTGTAGAGGATCATGCCGATAGCGCCACCGGCTGCCACATTCGCGCTCTTTGCAACGCGAGCAATAATTCCTCGCTGGCACACAACTATCTGTCCGGTGAATGTGCCGGCTGCTGCCGGGTTGAGACACAGTGGGTCGGCGGTGTTGACCACAACCGGCGCAGGTGTCGAAATGCCGGCGCCGCTCGAAGCGCCAACCGCAGTGAAGGTTCCACTGCTGCCCTGCACCGTCAATGTACTGAGGTACGACCGGTCCGAGGTGCTGGCGCCAACCGTCGCTACCCACGGTTCGCGGTGGTTGACCGTATCGGCTGCCGGTCCGGAGTTCCCTGCCGATGCCGACACCAGAATCCCGGCATTGTAGGCGTCTAGAAACGCGAGTGAGGCGATATCGCTGTACGGATTGGTACCACCGCTGATCGAGAAGTTGATCACGTGCACGCCATCGCGGATCGCCTGCTGCACGGCGGCTGCCGAGTCGGTCGTAAAGCATCCCTGCTCACCACACACTTTGTAGTTCACGATGTATGCCCGTGGCGCGATGCCAGAGATGGTCCCGAACGCCCGGCTGCCATCGTTGGCCGAAACGCCACGGTTACCGGCTGCCGTTGAAGCAGTGTGGGTACCGTGTCCATCATCATCGCGACCAGAGAGGAACTCATATGGTTCAGTACCGACAAAAAAGTCGTAGGCTGTCATGAAGCGGTACGAACCGATCAGCTTGTTATTGCAGGTGAACGGCGCATCACCGGGTGTCGCACTGCCGAAATCACAGGCGCGGAGACCGCCAGGATTAAGCGGCGCGGGTGGTGGGGGAGCGTAGGGTTTGCCGAGCGGATCGGGGTCGGAGAATGACGGATGTTCGGGCCAGACGCCACTGTCGAGGACGCCAAAGATCACGCCTTCACCAGCGAACGCAGACCCGCCACCTCGCCCCCAGGCAGTTGTTGCGCCGATGAACGCCGGTGTACGGTAGGTTTCGATCTGCTCGATGCGGTCGTTGATAATCTCGACGACATTCGGCAGGCGTCGCAGTTTGTCGATCTCGCCGACCGGCGCCACAACAGAGACGCCGCCGATGATCAGATCGAAGCGATGGGTGACGCGCAAGCCGGGAACGCGCTGCTTCGCCTGCGCAACCAGTGCATCGAGTTCCGCATTCAACTGTTGCAGGTAACTCTGAGCAGCCGGTGCTTTGATGTCGGTGATACCATTCTGCGCCATGTATGATGCCAGCGATGGCGAGTCGATCTTGATAAAAACACTCGCCAAGGTGCCATCACGCGACACGGCAAGGTTCTTGTTGACGGCAAGGTCTTCACGGTTGGCGACGGTTACCGGTTCGATCGTCAGCGGCGTGCCAGGCGCGGGGCGGTTTGGTCGGCTTTGGGCTGCAACGTTGCGCATCGGTGCCATGGACGCCAGCACGATCACAAACACAAGCATGAACGCCGTGATTCGGGCATAGCGTGCAAGGTGTCGCATATAATGATCCTTTTTCGCATACTTCAACAACGGGAACTACCCAATACAACGGCATGCGCGAAGCGCCGCGCCCACCTCCTTTCGCTGGGTGCCCGGTCATACCCGCGCCTGCAGCATGATCAGCACGTCATAGGCGTGGCTCTGCTTTGCTCGATGTTCTACTCGCTACGGGTTCTCTTATGGTAGCCGATACCGGTCAAACCGACAAGTCCGGGGGCACGTGCTTCCGCAGACGATGAGGATCGGCTTCACAGGGCTTCAGAAAGAGGAAAACAGGCCTCAGCCTGCGTAAAGATTAAAAGATTGTTACCAGGAAAATGGACGATTGCTGCCGAGCTGGAGAGGGTTGTGAGGTGCATCTAGCGCCTGTTATGCACGTTCCTTTCTGATGGAAGCGGCATCGGCTGATCACAGTCACACCGCACCGTGCGTCCCAGGCACGCCGGCGTCTGGCGCTAGCATCCACCACAGTGCGCTGTACTGCCGCGAATCGCGGCGCCAGAGGGTGTCGGGAAAACCGGGAGGGGCGACGCATGGGTCGCCCCTTGCCGGTACGTGCCAGGACAAACCGATGCGCGCGTGATTGGCAGCGCGGGTCAGCACGGCGTCCGCACGTCAGTGGATGCGACCCGTGCATGCCAAATGTGCGCGACCCGCGTGGAGAGGCGAAACGGTCAGGACGATCCGGTCAGGTGCCACAGTACATACCAGCCTCTAGTGCCGGGACGAGTGCTTCAGGTGGACGGCAGACAGAGCCGACCCATCGGTCGCGTAGCAGCAAATTGCTCTGCACGTCGGCAATGAGGCGCGTGCGAACCGGGTACGGTAACACCTGACGCTCTGCTCTACGCCCCGGTTGTGTGACGCCGCCATGCGACCGGGGTTCTCACGTTGAGCACAGGATCAGCAACCTGAACTACGGAACAGGTGCACACGATGAGGTGATGAGGCGTTGCCAGGTGGCGTCAGGCGCGCACAAACGACACTTCCGCGCCCCTACGCGCCAGCCGATCGCCGGGCATCATTGCAACAGCAAGCGCAGCGACCGGCGATGCAGGTCAGTTCATACCCTCGACTACCTTCCGCACAAACGCTTCGATTTCATCGGATGGACTCAAACCAAACCGACTCTTGAGCGTCGCCACACAGATCTGGTACTGGCGCACCGCAAGATGGCGTAATCCCTGCGCTGCATAGCAACCGATCAATACCCGGTGCGCATCTTCATCGCAACTATCAACCGCCAGCGCACGCTGGCTGAGCATAATCGCAGTCGGGTAATCGCCGCGTTCCTGATAGACGCGCGCCAGTTGATGCAACGCTTCGAGATAGGCAGCCTGAAACGTTCTCCGGCGTTCCTCCGCCCAGTCTTCATACGGCTCCTCGGCCATATAGTCGCCCTGGTAGAGATCAATTGCGCGACCATACGCCTGCAACGCGCTCTCCATGTCTCCCCGGCTCCACGCACTCCGCGCCGCAGTGATCGATTCCTCGAACGCATTGGCATCGACCCACAGCGACAGATCCGACGAAAGCGCATAACAGTCATTGACAAACAACACCACCGGCGTATCGCCCATCACACGCTTGAACGTCTGTCGCAGGCAGTAGACCGCCTGATGCAGGCTGCGCCGCGCCAGGTCCGGCTCCGAGTCGGGCCAGAACAGAGCTGCCAGGCGTTCTTTCGCGACCGGCGTGCGACGGTGGGCGATGAGAAAGCGGAACAGTGAACGCGAACGCGCCCCTTCCCACTGGTCGATCAGCACGTCGTTGAAGTAGACGCGCAAATTGCCAAAGGTGTAGACGGTCAACCCGGCAGTGCCCGCAGCGGTTGCTGTGTCGGCAGTTGCCCGATCCTGTCCCTGCACCTCGGGAATATAATCCACCGCCGTTGCGCCACGCTCGTTTGCCGTGTCCTCATCCTGCACAACGGACTCCACCCGATCAGTCACTTCATCGCCAGCATACATCTCTTCTTCCACGCTGACCGGCTCAACCACCACCGGGTGTTTGGGCGTAGCGTGCGAAGAGAAGAGCGCCTGCCACCACGCCAGGAAGCGCTGCACCAGCGATCGCGGCGGTGCAGCGGTCAACAGCAGTGGCGGCGGGGGAAGGATTGCGCCAGGCGCCCACGCCCAGGTTTCGGGCGACGCACGATCGTGTGCCGTCAGCACGCGATGAATATCGATCAAACAGCGCATCAACTCAGCGCGGGCTTCGTTGATGATCGCCTCACCTTCGTCCAGCGTCATCCGACCCTGAAGAATCACCTGCTGCCAGCGCGCAATCTCAGCGCAGATCTGCGCCGCAGAAGCAAGTATCCCGCCCGGCGGCGCGGCGTCTGCCATATCGAGGCAGAACTGCGCACGCTGGAGATAGGCGCTCCCAAGACGGTAGTCACCCTGATGGAGCGCTATCAGCGCAATGCGCCATGCCAGTAAACCGCACGTCTGCGGGTCGTCGAGATGCTCGACAATCGCCATCGCCGCCAGCGCACGCGCCATTGCCTGTGGCGCCATCCCCGCGTGCATGTGAATTTCAGCCTGAGCCGCCAGTGCACGCCACTGCCCATCGATGTCGTTCGTCGTGCGAAAGACAACCTCTGCCTCAGCCAGTTGACGCAGCGCTCCATCCCATTCCTGTTGCCGCAACAGGTCAAGCGCCTGACGGTACGCATGCCATCCGGGTTTGTCCCCTTTGCGGGACTTCGTGCGATGAGCGCTCGAATGGTTAGGATGCGTCATACGTGCTCTTTTCACAACGCCCGAAAGCGGATAACACTCACCGCCATCAGATTGTGCAGTAACGCCATCCCCCGCTCGCCTGCAGGGCAGGTGCAGAACGGCGCCGGGGATCGGACAGAAAGGATAAAACCAGAGACGCCTCCGGTCCACTATGCACCCGGTTGCTAGAATCACAATGCAGAGGTTTTATGCAGGTAGTACAGCGAGAGAGTGGGCGCAGCGACCTTCTGCATGTAGTATAACGCACGCTCGTACAGAATCAACGTTTAGGTCTGGTTAGAGATGAGGAAGAGAACGTGGGATATGGAGCGTGAGCGATGAAACACAAGCGATCGACAGGAAAAAGCAAGCACGAAAACAGGCAAATAAACGCGACTCCATAACAAAACTGTTATCATTTCGTTCACATGTTGCTCCTTGTCATCAGAACACCGACATGGTATGTCAATCGCAGTGTGCATATCTATGCACAGCATCACCAATATCAAAATCGCGGTTAAGTGTTACAATTGCGTACCTAAATGTGTTGCGGTCTTCGAGCACCACGCCCGTCTGCGGCAGTACCGACGTTGTGGTAAGCAACGCAGTCTGGCTTACTGCATTGCTCATACGTGAACTTTCGGATAGTCAACACCTGCATGACAAGGAGACTCGCTATGCTGAAAACGCTCTCTCCCTCTCGCTCACTGAGCACCCGTCTGGTGCTGTTCACCATTGCCACCATGATGACAGCAATGCTGGCGCTTACCCTGCTCACCAATGCAGCAGCAACGGAGAACGTTCTTGCCACAGCGCGTCACCAGATCGATACACAGGCGCTCAACGGGATCGAGCGCGTAGAGATGTATCTCCAAGACCGGCGCTCCGGTGTCGCATTGACCGCGCAGTTGCCGCTGGTTCGTGCAATGCTCGAAAACCAGGACAGCCCCGAAGCGCGCGAGTGGGGGCAATTCGTCATAAATGCGGTGCAGAACACCTTCAACTACGACACTCTATCGTTGCTGGATATTTCAGGAAAACGGTATTGAGCACCAATCCGAACATGGTCGGACAGGACGCAGCTGGCAACCAGAGGTGATCGATGCACAACGTGGCATACCGGCTATGTCCGACATGGGCGCCGATCCGGATGAAGAGCAGGTATTTCTCCATTTCACTGCTCCGGTCTACGGATTGACCAATCAGCCGATCATCGGCATAGTGGACGGGCGGGTCTTACTCGACGAGATGCACCGATTGGTGGCGATGGACAAAAATCGCAGCGGGACAGGCAGCTACAGCGTCATTGTTGATCGCCATGGCATCCGCATCTCTATCCCGGATTTCCCGCAACTCCTGTTCCAACCGGTTGCACCACTGGCGCCGACCGTAGCGCAGGAGATGATCGACGCGCGTCGCTTTGGCAGCAATACTGCAATGCTCATCCGCCAGCCATCCCTGATGCCTGAAGTTATCGAGAGCATCAATCTCCTCAATCAGCGCGTCGAAGAACGCCTCTTCTTCGAAGGAGCGCTCAACTCCGGCCAAGAAGGCGAATCGGTCATTCGCAGGTTGCGCTCGGTAGACTGGTGCTACATCCATCGGGTGCCGATCGAGCAGTTCTACAGCGTGGTACGCGCCCAGACCAGCTATGCCGTCCTGGTGACCCTCGTTGCTGCAGGTATTGCCATCATGGTCATGCTCTGGTTTGTCCAGCGATCACTGCGTCGACCGCTGACTCAGCTGATGGAGACGGCAGGCGCGAGCGTGGAAGAGACGGTGCTGAGTATGACCGACATCCGCCAGCGCGTTGAGGGAATCGCCCAAACCATCCTGTCGCTTGCCGGGCAGGCTCAGGCGATCAACACAATTACCGGCACGGTTTCCGAACTTGCCGATCAGTCGAACCTGCTTGCACTCAATGCCGCTATCGAAGCCGCGCGCGCCGGTGAGCAGGGGAGAAACTTCTCCGTCGTAGCCCAGCAGGTGCGCGACCTGGCGGAGCGCAGCAAGCAGGCGACAGCTCAGGTCCGCTCGATCCTGGGGGACATCCAGAAGTCAACTCAGGCAGCCGTTGTGGTGACTGAAGAGGGCGCCCGACGGGTTGACGCCGGCAGTCAACTGGTGACTCAGGCGGGCAACGTCATCCACTGCATCGCTGGTGAAGTCGAGAACGGCGCACAGGTCAATGTGCAAATGGCAGCCAGTGCGCGCTAGGCAACCGTCGGGCTGGATCAGATCGGGCAGGCGCTGCTCTCAATTCAGAAAACGGCTTCAGAAACCCTCACCAGTACCCGTCAGGCGGAGCGCGCTGCGCAGAACTTGAACACACTGGCGCAGTCGTTCCAGCAAATGGTCGCCCGCTACCAGCCAATATAAGCGCATATATGTCACTGATACCCATGCGGATGGCGGCGATGCCATTCCCAGGCGCTCCCGATGATCTGTTCCAGATGCGGAAAGCGCGGCGACCAGCCGAGTTCACTGCGAATCTTCTCTGAGGAGGCAATCAGGATCGCCGGATCGCCGGGGCGCCGCGGACCGAACTCATACGGAATGGGGTGACCTGTCACGGTCCGCGCCGTCTCGACGACTTCCAGGTTGGTGAAACCGTTGCCGTTGCCCAGGTTGTACTTGCGACTACCCAGGCGATCGAGGGCTTCGAGTGCTAGAATGTGTGCCTGCGCCAGATCGAGTACATGGATATAGTCGCGCACACATGTGCCATCCTTCGTCGGGTAATCATTGCCGAAAATGATCACCTTCTCGCGCTGACCAAGCGCCACCTGGAGTACAATCGGAATCAGATGCAGTTCCGGCTCATGATGCTCGCCGCGGTCGGGGGTGCCGCCAGCGGCGTTGAAATAGCGCAGACAGGCGTACTTCAATCCGTAGATGCGCTCGAACCAGTGGAGTGTCCGTTCGATGAAATACTTCGACTCGCCATACGGCGAACCTGGCACGATGCGTTCATCGGCGTCGATCGGGATGGTCTCCGGGTCATCGAACAGATTGGCAGTGGACGAGAGAATGAAGCGCCCGACATCATGCGCAACCGCCTGTTCAAGTAGGTTCGCTGCAGCGACCAGATTGTCGCGCAGATACTTGAGCGGGAGCTGCATGCTTTCGCCCACCAGCGTAAACGACGCAAAGTGCATGATGCCGTCGAACCCGCGATGATCACGAAACAGGCGCGCCACCGCATCTAGGTCGCACAGGTCGCCTTCGACAAAGGCTGCCCCGGACGGTACGGCTGCGCGATGACCCTGATAGAGATTGTCGAACACCACGACATCGTGACCGGCTGCAAGGAGTTCTGCGGCGCAAATACTTCCGATATAACCGGCGCCGCCAGTAACAAGGATTTTCACAGCGAACCTCCGTGGCAGGATCGAACCGGGCACAGTATAGCACAGGCAGCCCACAATCGCGACTATGTACAACACACTTCTTTTATGCTATGCTACTAGACAGGTATGACATTGCTTCGTTCAGGAACAGTACTATGGCAATAACCGATCGGATGCTCATTGGAGCGATTGCGAGCAACCCCGCCGATTTTCACGGCGCCGGCGAATACCGTTGCTGTCGCACGTGCATGGTGATCTACTTCACATCGGCAAAGAACCCCGATACCGCTCACGAAGGGCACGACACATTTTCCCTGCCGGCGCTCAACCCTGACGGGTCGGGCAAACTGGTACGCGCCTTCCAGCGCTACATCGAGCGCTGGTCGCCCGAGCGACGTGAGCAGATCGAACGCTTTGCGCAGCGCAAAGGGTGGGATATGGCAATGGAGTTGAAGTACGGCGGGGGGGCGCTCGAAGACCACGAGGCTGCCGAGTGGCAGGAGATCATCAACGCCCGGCTTGAGCAGTTGATGCGTCAGGCGCACCAGCAGATCGAGTCCGGCGTGCCGGTGCCGCAATCAAAATAGCATCACACCCGCTTCCCGCGCCAGTTGACGCAACCGCTCACCGACAGGCTTACGCCCGTTCTTCTCCATCTGATCCGCCAGTTCGTTCAGATGCCTGACGAAGTCGGACGTAATCATTGCCGGATTCTGGCGCAGCAGTTTCGTCGCCTCCTGCGGCGTCTCCGCCTGGAGTAACTGACTGATGAAGCGATCTTCGGGCGAAAGGGATTCTTCGACGATCCGGGTTGCCAGTTGCTCAATTGTCCGCAACCGTTCCGCTAGTTGATCTTGACCACTGCGCTCAGCCGCTGCCAGGTTGGAGTGCAGCACCAGCATGAATGCGTCGTTGATCTCGACGCTGCGCTCACGCAAGACAGGCGCCGGGTCTGCCGCATCGAGCGCCGCGCGCAGCAGGTTTGCGCCAGCGTCGAACAGAGCCTGCGCCTCGCGGTCCATACGCTCGACGGTTGCGAGAATAACGCTCCGCCGCGCCGTCAGACGCTCCGCCGTTACCCGGTCACCTGCCTGCTCCGCCTGATCGATCCGCGCTGTCCACTCCTCGAAGAAACTGTAGTCAATTGCAGGGCGCAGTTCGGCGATCAACCCTTCCAGTTCATCGTCATTCGCCGCAATCAGGCGTTCGACCGCTTCTGTGGTTGCGATGTCGGGGGTATCGAGCGTTGCCTCCTCGCCCGCACCGGTAAAACCGACCATGTCCGCCAGTCGCTGACGCAGCGCCAGCAGCACCTGCGCCGAGTCATCGCGCCCTACCTGGCTGCTGGCGACAATAAACGCATCGAGAGTCGCAAAGAATGTTTCGTCCAGTTGATCGCGCTGTTGTTCGACAAGCGCGTTGAACGCCTCGTCGCCACGTTCGGCAGCCTCTGCCAGCCGTGCGATCAGATCGACACGCTGACGCTGAGCTTCGATCTTCTCGCGCGACACACCATCGGCTTCGAGAATGGCATCGATCAGCGAGTTGATCGTTAGAAAACGGCGTGGAGCAAGCAGATATGCGCGTGGCGCATTCGGCGGCAGTGAGCGCATCACCAACGCCGCAGCATCGCCGATAAAACGCTCCTGTTCCTCCTGACGGGCATTGAGTTGTTGCGGAATATGCACGAGTGCCAGTTGTTTGGCTGCATCGTGGTAGAACAACGGCGCACTGATCATGATCGCCATGCCGCAAGCCGGACAGATTGCAAGGTTCAACTGCCCGGCGACCAGACGCGCCTTCAATTCGGGATGCTGCGCTGCATCGACAATCGTGGCAATCGACGCACGAAACGGTGTACGACAGGATGGACAGGTCAGCTGAATAACCTGCGCTGATGGACTCGTGGTCACACGATACCCTTTCAGAATCGCACGCGCCGGAAACACCGGCGCGGACGGATAACCAGTCATGTGTATTATATCACGGATCGCGCGCCTGCAATTCCGGCATAATCCACCGGCTTGACGGGCACGATTATGGAACGTATACTTCTAATGTTACGTAACAAAAACAACAAATCAAAGAGGAACCCATGCGCATTTACGGAAGCATTACCGAACTTGTGGGCAACACGCCACTGGTACGCCTGAACCGGGTGAACGACACCCACGCCACCGTCGTTGCCAAACTCGAATGGTTCAACCCCGCAGGCAGCGTCAAGGACCGCATCGGGCTGGCAATGATCGAAGCCGCCGAGCGCGACGGCATCATCCGCCCCGGCGAAACGGTGATCGTCGAGCCAACGAGTGGCAACACCGGGATCGGGCTGGCGTTCGTGGCGGCGGCAAAAGGATATAAAGTTATCCTGACGATGCCGGAGACGATGAGCATCGAGCGGCGCAAACTGCTGCGCGGTTTCGGCGCCGAACTGGTGCTGACGCCCGGCGCAGAAGGGATGCGCGGCGCCATCGCACAGGCAGAGACGATTGCCGCCGAACTGCCAAACGCCTGGATTCCGCAGCAGTTCAAGAATCCTGCTAACCCCGAGATTCACCGCCGCACGACTGCCGAAGAACTGTGGCGCGATACCGATGGTCAGATCGATATTCTAGTCGCCGGCGTCGGCACCGGTGGAACGTTGACCGGCGTTTCGGAGGTGATCAAGCCGCGCAAGCCTTCGTTCTATGTTGTGGCGGTCGAGCCGGAAGCGTCGCCGGTGCTTTCGGGCGGGAAGCCAGGTCCGCATAAGATTCAAGGAATCGGCGCCGGTTTTATTCCCGATGTGCTCAACACACAGGCGTATGATGAAGTCTTCCGTGTGGCAAATGAACACGCTTTCGCAATGGCGCGTCGCCTGGCGCGTGAAGAAGGGTTGATGATCGGCATCAGTTCCGGCGCAGCGGCGTATGCGGCGCTGGAAATCGCACGGCGCCCGGAGAATGCCGGTAAATTGATCGTGTTTATCTCTGCATCGAATGGCGAACGCTACCTGAGCACGCCACTGTACGGCGACGATGTGTAAATGATGGTTCGACCCAACCGTTTCTGGCTTCGGCGCGTAGTATACTGAGAGTTGAGAATCGAGAACCAGGAGTCGAGAACCGGAAACTGAGAAACATACTGTATGGCACGACAGGAGCCAGACATGAACCGCATCCCTTCGTCCGAGATCACACCAGAACATATCTATCGCTCACGGCGCCGGTTCCTGCGTGGGATCGGCGCAGTGGCGCTTGCAGGTCTGGGTATCGCTGCATGTGGTGATGCGTCGCTCCAGACCCCTGCTCTCACACCAGGACCGGTGTCGCAACCGACCGATGAGCTGGGCGATCCGCTCAACACCTACGAGCAGATCACCACCTACAACAATTTCTACGAGTTTACCACCGACAAAGAAGGAGTCGCCCGGCTGGCGCGCAACTTCCGCACCTCACCGTGGACGGTCAGCATTGGCGGGCTGGTTCACAAACCGCAAACGATTGCAATCGAGGATATTCTGAAACGCTACCCCGCGGAAGAGCGCATTTACCGTCTGCGCTGCGTCGAGGGATGGTCGATGGTCATCCCGTGGCTGGGATTGCCGCTGCACCGATTGCTGGCGGATGTCGAACCGATGGCGGATGCACGCTATGTTCGCTTCGAGACGCTCTACGACCCGGAACAGATGCCGGGGCAGCGCGATCGCTGGTACACCTGGCCCTATGTCGAAGGGTTGCGCCTCGATGAGGCAATGCACGATTTGACGATCCTGAGCACTGGGCTGTACGGCAAACCGCTCCTGCCGCAGAATGGCGCACCACTGCGACTGGTTGTTCCGTGGAAATATGGGTTCAAGAGCATCAAATCGATTGTAAAGATCGACCTGGTTGCCAAACAACCAACATCGCTCTGGATGGCAGCCGCCCCGCACGAGTACGGTTTCTACGCAAATGTCAATCCCAACGTCCCGCATCCGCGCTGGTCGCAGGCAACGGAGCGACGCATCGGCGAGATCGAGCGCCGCCCAACACTGATGTTCAACGGGTACGCCGAACAGGTGGCGAGCCTCTACACCGGGATGGATCTGCAGGCAAACTATTGATCGATAGCGCTCCATCAACCGGAGATCAGCATCAAACCGAGGAGATACTGATCGCGTGTTCTCGCATCATCCTGAGCAGAGACGTGCGTGGCTGCGAACTCACTGGATCGATCTGGTGCATCCGGTAGCACTGGCGCCACTGGCGCTGCTGGTATGGGACGCGCTCACCGGAGGGCTGACGGTCAACCCGATCCAGGACCTGACTCAACGTACCGGCTACACAGCGGTCATCCTGCTGATCCTGTCGCTTAGTTGCACGCCGTTGAGCATAGTGAGCGGTTGGAAACGCATCATCGCCCTGCGCCGCCCACTGGGTCTGTATGGGTTTCTCTATGCAACGCTGCACATGCTCGTCTTCGCAGCGCTCGATTTTGGTCTCAATCTGACGCTGATCATCCAGGAGATCGCCGAAAAACGGTACATCCTGGTCGGATTGCTGGCGCTGCTGATCCTACTCCCACTGGCGCTTACTTCAACGAAGGGGTGGCAGCGGCGGCTCGGTCGAAACTGGAAGCGGCTGCACCGCCTGGCGTACCTGGCAACGCCGCTGGCGCTTGTCCACTATGCCTGGGCGCAGAAGAGCGACATCCGCCAACCCCTGCTGCTGGGAGCGGCGGTTGTGCTCCTGCTGATATTGCGCTTCCCGCCGTTGCGCCGCCGCGTCGAAACATGGCGTCATACGGTTATATCGCAGCGACGACCGGCGCACAACAGGTACTCCACTGTCCAAGAGACACAGCAATCGAAAGGAGGATAAGGCGAGTAAGTAGCGACGATCCTCCGCCGCCTTGTCTTTCACTCCCCCTACCGTTGACCGCAATGTATGTCGGTTCCCTGTCCACCGTTGACCGTAATGTATGTCGGTCCCCCATTACCTGTCGTCCCTCGATACCGGACAACGACACGGCAGCAAAAAATCTTCTCTCACGCAAAACCGCTGGCGAAGAACTTCTCCAATACAGAGACAGGTAGCAGAGAAGCTGCTCACATCGCATTGCATGTCTCGCAAATGCTTGAACACACTGGCACTCTCTAGACCTTCTATCGATTTGCAATATCATATCGCCGGTTACGCCCGTGAACGAACGCGAAGATGATGCAACGCGCAACAGATTGCCATCACCACATCGCGAACACCCTCTGTCCACAGCCGGCTGGTGTTTTTGACGATCCGGCAGCGTTTGATGCCACTGATTCTGTGACTTCCAGAGGCAAGTCTTGCTCTCTGTCAGCGTAGACGTGCATCTGCAGCTCGACAATTTCCGGGATGTCTGCAAGCATCATCCGCAACGCTTGTTCCAATCGCTGCTCTCGAAAAACCGGTGAATATTGCGCGGCGACAATGCCTTGTAGTTCATCCTGAATTTCGCGCACCTGAATGATCCCACGCTCCAGACGCTCGAGCGCGAGAGCCGGTTTACTCAGGACAAGCATTTGTGCCAAACTGAGGATCAGATGCAACCCAAAGAGGCGCTGCCCAACGGCATCGTGTAGTTCGCGCGCCAGATACTGGCGTTCCGCGCTCGCCGCCCTATGGTGGGCGTGACACGCCGGACTCGTACTCTGAACGGCGCTTCGACGCAGTTCGTCCATCTGCACCTCTATATGCGCCACCACTCCGACCCTGATCGCAACACCGATATCGCAGACGCCGCTAACGCTTCGGTCTTTCATCGATACTCAAACGGCCAGTGATCTACGTGTCACCCTTGAGGTTACTCCCGCTGTTGCCGGTCATAACCAGTTGCGTATCCCCATCACCGACGCACAGAACCGGCCACGTGACGTGCAGGGCGTGCGCGTGACACTCTGGATGCGCGATCGGGATACTGGTGAGACGTCGGTCATCGCTAAACCTGACGGTCAGGGGATATATGTCATTCGCAATCAGGTGCTCGGCATTGTAGGCATCTGGCAGGTGCAGGTGCAGGTGCGGCGCATCGACGCCGACGATGTCACCGCCGATTTCCGGCTGTTGATCGACGGATAGACGCCACGAAACAGGTGCGCATTGCGCAACGATCACGATGGAGGATTTACGCGGGGTGAAGATGCATCAACGCCGGAGGAGTTGCACACGCAGCAGAGAAATGCTATAATCCAGTCGTTGGTATTTGTGATAAATCGCACATGATAGTTACCCGTGCACAGATGAAGAGTTTGCCTGAACAGGCACGGTCTATCGTTCACGCAGTAACGCATACCACATACAGCGCGGTGTGCCACCTTCCAGTCCTGCTACTGCTCTGGAGTATTGCGCTGCACGCTCCCATCTGTTGCATCATTCATTGCCACATCGCTCCCCTGATCGTCATGCGCGCGCCGTTACGGCAGACACCACTCTTTACCTGCACATTCGAGCACGTTACCGATACTCAACCATCGCTCCCGCCGATCTCGACACTTCCGCCGGTCGTACACGCAGCAATCGTGACGCTTCCGGTTTTGCTGGTTGTGCTTCTAGTAGCGGTCGGCTGGCTGATACCCCTTCATCATACCCACACCCACCTCCCGGCGCCCCCTCCAGATCCTCCTCCTCGCGGTGCATGATGTGCCGGCAACCGAACCCAAAGGCGTGAAAAGCGTGATAGCGCCGCATACTGTTACGAGTTCAGGATCGACCTCATCGTTGCCTGTATCTATCAATACACCCCATCTGGAGGATGTCATGAAGCGCACATATATGATAACATTCGCCTGCCTGATGGCACTGGTGCTGGTACTGGCCGCGTGCGGCGGCGGGCAGAGCGAACCCGCCCAGAGCGCGGCAGTAGAACCGCTGGCACGCACAATCTCAGCCAATGGCGACCCTGAGAAGGGCAAACTCTACTACGAGAACAAGGGGGGATGCCTGGCATGCCACTCGACCGGCATCGATAAACTGGTGGGACCGGGGCTTGCCGGTGTGATGACAACCGCAGGTCCGGTTTATCCTGAAGGGGTCAATTACCGGGGGAATCTGCCGAATGGTCAGCCACGCACCGAGGAAAATATCGCTGCGTGGATCCGCAGTGGCGGCCAGGGGCAGATCGGCGTGATGTCGCCCCACGAAATGAGCGACGAAGACATGGCTAATCTGCTGGCATACCTGCACACGTTGCAGCGACCGTAGGGATCATGCACACCTGACGCGAGGAGGAACGGCGTGTGAGATCTCCGCGTCCCACACGTCGGTCACCAGGGGTCATCAGCAGCGACGCGCAGCATGGCTCGAAGGGGGGTGGCGCATGCTTTCCTGCTTCGGCAGGATGTATAGCGCCTGTCGTTTCCCGCACACCTGAGACGAACACTCCGCTCATATCCCCTGTGAGATGTTTCAGAGGGATTTTCAGGGGATTGCTGCGCCTGCGTTGCCCGATTGACGTCGGTAGCTGGCGCTTGCCGGAGCGCCGGTTTGCAGGATGACCTTATTAAATCTACGGCGCACGATACAGGTACTTCAGGTGGATGTGCAGTGCCGTCGAAGTGGCACATCCGGTTCAGTGACAGGTTTTTCGATCAACACGCCGTTCGACGCAGTTCTCACTACGTTACCGTCGGAAAGAGTTGTGCGATGACACAGGAACTGTGTGCACTGATACGATCAATGCGCCTGCAATCGTTCTGCATGCGGCGGTTGGGCATCAGTCTGCTAATGGGGCTGGTCGTACTCTGGCCCGCTGCCGTACCGGGCGAAACAGGAACGCTGTATTCCCGTCTTCCCGTCCAGGTGCGTCGTCTCTGGGAACGCGACCTACCCCTCGTGCTGCGTAGTGCTGGCGTGATCCATCAACCGCCGGAGTATGTCGCACAGCAGGCGCTCGCGGCACTCGACCGCCACGATCTGATCGGAATTATGCGATTTGTTGATCATAGTGCGCCTTCAGCACATCAGCAGGTCAGTGAGGCGCTGCATCGCTGGCCCCCTGCTGTTCTGGGTCAACCGGGAGTCTGGGGATGTATCGGACCATATCAGCACGAGTCCTGGCTTACATCGATCCCCGAAGGGAGTGTGCGTGATGTTCCTATCGCACTCTCGCGCCCTGGCGAGACGCATGAACTGATCCTGACACTGCGCTTTGGCAAGCAACGCGGGTGGCGGATCATCGGGGCGCATTATCTCCAACCAGCGTCCTATCGCTCTCAGTGAACCACCGGACAACCGGACGACCGGAAAATCGGGTACAATAGACGTGCTCATTCGTTCGTCCAGAAGAAAGGAGATGTCGATGACGCCACGAAAACGTACAGTTGCCATCTTGATCTTCGACGACGTTGAGTTGCTCGATTTTGCCGGTCCGTTCGAGGTATTCAGTTCGGTGCGCAATCTGACCGGTGAACACGAGCGGTTGATGGAAGTGTTTGCCGTCGCCGAGTCGCCTGCGCCAGTGCGCTGTCGAAATGGGCTGGTCGTTCAACCGGAACGGTCGATTGACGAATGTCCGCCGGTCGATGTGCTGGTCATTCCAGGCGGAGCAGGGGTGCGGCCGGCACTGGAGCGGAGCAACCTTGTCGAATGGGTGCGTACCCGCGCGCAGGAAGCGGAACTGACGGTGAGTGTCTGCACCGGTAGTTTTCTGCTGGCGCAGGCCGGCTTGCTCAACGGTCGCCCGGCGACGACGCACTGGGAACGCATCAGCGAGATGCGGGAGCGTTTCCCCGATATCGAAATTGTCGAAGATGAGCGCTGGGTCGATACCGGTGAGATCATCACTGCTGCCGGGGTCAGCGCCGGTATCGACGTTGCGTTGCATGTGGTGCGCCGGTTGTACGGCGCCGACGTGGCGCGCGCAACGGCGCTCGGCATCGAGTATGACTACTGGGAGTGATCGCGATCCTTGCGCACTATGGCGATCACGTCGATCTCCACCTGCGCGCCGCCGATCAGTTCTTTGACCCCTATCGTGCGGCGCGTCGGGTAGGGTGGGTGAAAGTATTCCTGGTAGAGGCGATCCATCTCGGTATACCTCTGAAAGTCGATCAACGACATATTCACACGCACCACATCACGCAGCCGTCAGTACTGCGATGATATTGTGCATCGCCTGACGAAATTCGGCTTCGAAGCCGATAATGCCAGCGTGACTGGGATGCAACCCTATATAACTGGAAGTGATCACCATATTACCGATGCGGATCGCCTGATCGTAGGCGCCATGCGGTACCGGAGCAGCGTCGGTGAGAATGTGTATGTGTTCTACTGCGACTCTCCTTTGATTGCCCATCAGACGGCGCACGCAGTTCCTGCTGCGCATGCGACGACACTCTGAATAAAACTATGGTACCATAATCCCTGCCATCCCCTACAATGAAAAGAGAGGAGCACAGATATGGCAACACTGGCGCAAATCGTTGCGGAGAAGGCGGGTATCACCGAGGCGCAAGCGCAGACGGCGGTCAGGGCAGTGGCTGACTTTCTGAAAGAAAAACTACCGGCGCCGGTTGCCGGGCAGGTCGATGCAGTGCTTTCTGCTGACGTGAGCGGCGTGGCAGGAACGGCCGAGTCGGTCATCAAAGGACTCGGCGGGTTGATAGGTGGTGAGAAGAAAGGGTGATGGTTGAACGTTGAACGTTGCAACGTTGAACGTTCAACGGAAGTCACACGACCATCCCCAGCGCCAGCAGCAGACCGAACGCCAGGTGCAGGCGGGCAGTTCCTTTGAGCGCCGGATTCAATGCCCGCCCTTCGGATGTGAGCATGGTGCGCAGCGGCCCAGCTGCCAGCGGCGCTGCGAGCCATGCCAGCAACACCCACGGTCCGGTCAGACCGCCAAGCCAGAAAAGCGGCGGCGCCAGGAAAGCCCCCACAACCAGCGCGGCATACTCCATGCGCGTCGCCCGCGCCCCGATGATAACTGCCAGGGTACGTTTGCCTGCCCGACGATCGGTGGCAATATCGCGCAGATTGTTCACCACGATAATTGCCGTCACCAGCATGGCCACTGGTACCGACGCTGCCCATGCCAGGGGCGGAACTGTGCCGACGTGCAGATAGGCAGTGGCAGTCACCGCGATAATCCCAAAGAAGATGAAGGTGAACAGATCGCCCAGCCCATGATAGCCAAGGGGCCATGGTCCCCCGGTGTAGAGCACCCCTGCTGCAATCGAGAGGACGCCGATCACCAGGATGGGCCACCCGCCGACGGCGATCAGGTACATGCCGATGAGCGCCGCCGCGCCAAACGTTGCGATCATGCCATTACGCACCGCTTCCGGCGCGAGGAGTCCCGCCTGTGTCACCCGCGTCGGACCCAGACGTTCTGCTGTATCTGCACCCTTGCGGAAATCGAAGTAATCGTTCGCCAGGTTCGTCCCAATCTGGATCAGAAGCGCCGCAACCAGCGCAGCGATGAAAGGTCCCCAGCGAAAACTGCCGGTCGATAGCGCCGCCGCCGATCCGACAACCACCGGTGTGATGGCTGCCGGCAGGGTCTGCGGACGTGCGGCGAGTATCCAGGCTCGTATGCGACCGGGCTGCGATGGGGAGAGAGGAATGCTCATAGACATATAGCTAGAGTAATCTATAAAAACAATCACCGTTCATATACCCGACATACTCTCAGATTCATCCCAACTAAAACCAAAAGCCAGAGCATCAATAATTTTCTTTCTGTTTTCCCGTCCTGCTTCGGCATAGATATCGAGTAATTGATTGTGGGTATCACTTCCACCAATTAACTCCCAAAACTCTGAATCCAAAAGAACCTGGTTTTTCATATCCAGATATTTGATGCTAAAGCCATGCTTATAATCTTCCTTCCTGCTGCCATATGGGTTATAGGGCATTACAAAATAGGCACATATTTCTGGTCTACCTTTTTTGTTTGCTGCATGGGTCCTCAACAATCGCTCAGTAACTTCGAGGCACTGCCCTTTGTTCGGCTTAGGAGACTTTATCTCAAAGAAGTACTCTCTTCCACTATTATCCTCAAAATAGAGATCTGCAATAATAAGTCTGCTCTGCTCATCGCTACTCTGGGAATCAGATTCCGCTAGAAGATTATTGACCATTCCTAAGAAATCTACTCCATGTCCCTGGCTTGCTTGACCTATCATTTGCTCAATCTTTTGCAGAGCAGATAGGGATACTTTTTTCTCGACCGCGTAGTTCCTTTTGACATTTTTACATTGTTGAGATGCAATAAGAGCAGCACACCCTTCAAAAGTGGAACCCAGTTTCGCAGAAAAGATCGCTCAAATGCGCTTATTCGGAGCGCTTACAGCGAAATAATCGCTTCGTGGAACGGCATAAGAATACTTTGTGATGAGGTGTATCCAACATGTTCATCCTGAATCTTTTTTATCCTGATATCGGATCTATGTTCTTCAATCAGTCCCTGAATAAATCCTTCAAGGTATCCCTTAATAGCCTTTCTCGTTCCAGTTCAAGTTAAGGTGCTCTAATGGCGTCTCCGGGCCACTTCGTGAGGTCGAGTAGGAATATGATTGCCATAATGTTGAATCAACCTCTTTTCCTCGTTTGTCAGCGATAAATGCTACTTTGACATTGAACGTTTCTCCATGATTCTCAACGTTCCTGTATGTTACTGTGAGCAAGGCTTCGAATCAAGAGCCTGTCGCATTCCAAATCCGGAGTGTCTGTGGAACGTACCAGCATTGTACCAGGCAACCAGCAACAAGAACACCTGTTCGTAACAGCGACAATGCCTTATTATAGTCGCCATTCTCTGAAAAATCAATACGCTTCATCATCTGCAATCCAGCAGAGGCCTGTTCGCTGTACGATGATTGCTCTGCGCTTTCCAGTGAAAGGAAGCCACCTCCGTCCAGTTTGCCCTCTTCAATGCACGAACCGTATAGACATACCCGCTCGCATGTCCTATACTCATACCGCTTCGACAGAAGAAAGGAGCAGAGCGCCGATGCCACTCGATCTGACCGAACTGAGTCGTCAGGTGCGTGCCATGAGCAGCGCACTCCAGCGTAACGCGCCCGATCTGGCACAACGGCGCGCACAGACGCTCGAGCGCTACCTGCGCGAGGCGTCCGCCTATGCGACATGGGCGCAGGCAGCCGATCTCAGTCGTGAGGGGAGCGCCTGGTTGCTGGCACGCCCAATCGAACTGCTCAACACGGTGCACAACGCGCCGCCGCATCCGCCAGACTACGCAGTGATTGCAACCGATGGGTCGCATATCGATATTGACCGGCATGGCGCTGCGCTTTGCTACGTTCTCAACATCGGACGGGTCTATCTGCGGTATGGCACCCATCCAGCGGCGAAACTGTCGTCGCGCCCGATGCTTCGCTTTCGCGATGAGGATCTGTACCTGATCGATGGTATGCGCCGCGTCTTGATCGAGGGGAACTACCTCAGCGCCCAACGAGACGTCGCTGAGGGCATTGAACTCGTTGCGCTTGCCGATGAGTTTCTAACGAAGGATACGGAGGCGCTGCCATCGCTGGCGTTGCAGGATGGCACCCTGGTGCGCTGGACGCTGGCAGGCGCCGAGTCATTCGTGCGGGAACGATTTTTGCGTCCGTACCTGGGCTACCTGGAAGATATGCGCAAACGTGGAATTCCGGTTGCCTCATACATCAGTCGTCCACGCTCCCCCGAAGTCACCGGCGTGATCCGCCTGATGTTCTGCCCCGATGTGCATGTGGCGCAGGGGCGCGGCGCAACGTGCAACGTCTGTAGCGATGTCGCCGCCGGGCGCACGCCGTCCTGCTTTGTGTGTGAAGGGTTGAGCGACGCCGATATTCTGGCGGATATGCTGGACGATGGGCAACGTGGACCACTGTTTGTTTCGATGTCGCGGATCAACATCGAATCCTACGGCGATCATCTGATCCATTTCTTCTATATGCGCGTCGGGCGGGAGATCGCGCGCGTCGAAATCCCACGTTGGGTCGCGGAAGACGCCAGTCTGTGCAACCGGGTGCAGGCCCTGGTGTACGATCAGTGTCTCAAGGGACAGGGGTACCCTGTGGCACTGGCACGCGCCCACGAACAGGCAGTGGTACGTGCAGCCGACCGACGCGCCTTTGAGCGAATGGTCGAACAGACCCTGCAACGCGCCGAACTTCCCGCAACGTCGTCGCGCAAGGCAGAGGCGAAAGAACGACCGGCATGGTAGGGGAGGTTAACAGCGTTTGGGACGCCAGATATGTCACGGACGACATATCCACGAAGGTAAAATAGTTGCGCACGCCGCCGAAAGCGGACGCCGCGTGCGACAGGCACACATAGACGAGGGACAATGGCGCTAAGAGGTGCTGTACATCAGGTCTGGCTCACGCAGGCAGGCTTCGTACCGTATAGCCGATGGCTTCAGCCCCACCGTCAGTCCGACATAGCGGATTTTCCAATCGGCATCAGCCCGATGCCAGGAGGGCGAGCACTGGTCTATTCTCAATCTTCGTCCACCCTGTAGCCAGAACGTCTGACACAGCGGGTTCGGGGCTACCAGGCGCATACCCGTTGCTATGCTCAGAGCCTATCCGAATAACTCATAGAGGGTCGCAGGCGGAGGCACTACCTTCGCCTACCCCGCCAAGATTCTGGAGAAGGTGCATGCTGACCGCACGAACGAAGACCGTGCCAGAGGGTTTTGCAACCGTGATGCCCTGGGGTAGCAGCCTCGCGCTTTCGGTTCTATCGGGTGTGCTGATCGGCGCTTCGATGCCAACATTGTTCGACTGGAGTTTCCTCGGATGGGTGGGATTGATACCATTGCTGATCGCGCTGAACGCTCAACCGCCCCACTACCGCTTCCTGGTCGCACTCCCCGCCGGCATCCTCTGGTCGGCGATGACGCATCTGTGGTATCCGGCGCTGTTTGGCGTCGGGATGGGGATTTTTCTCATAGTGGCGGTCGGCGCCTTCTATGCCGGAGTGCTTCAAGCGGGTATGGCGCTCCAGGAACGACTGCCAGAGCCGCTGCGCATTCTGGGGATGCCGGTCGCCTGGGCAGCGCTCGAATTCGTTCGATCAGTTGCGCCCATCGTTGGCGACTGGTGGATCGAGTTGCTGGCAAAAAGCCAGTGGCGCTTCCCCGCTGCGCTCCAACTCCTGGCGATCACCGGCGTTCCCGGTCTCAGTTTCCTGCTGATGCTGGTCAACGTTGCCCTTGCTTTGCTCATACTCGAAGCACGGCGTCAGCAGCGCGTGTATCTGCCCGCTGTTCTGGCGCTGGCAGGGTCCGCTCTCATCCTCGGCTGGGGCGCCCTGAGCATCCCACCGGCGCCGGATGCGCGGTTCCGCATTGCTGCAACGGTCGATCTGACCAACCAGGACCGCACCGTCCAGGAGTTGAGTCGCCTGCCTGTCGGTCGGGAAGGGTACTATGCGGATACGCCGGAGATGTCACAGGCGATCTTCGACGTGAATGCAACCCTGACCCGTCAGGCGGCTGCGCTGCGCCCGGCTTTCGTTGTGTGGCCCGAAAATGAATTCGCCGATGCGGATGACCCGGCGTTTGCCGCGCAGGTCGGGGCGCTGGCGCGTGAACTGAACGCTTACCTGGTTGTAGATATGATCTGGCGAACCCCGGCAGGCACGCACGACGCAGCGGTTCTGTTCGGACCGGACGGTGAAGAGGCTGGTCGACGCGCCAAAATCAATCTCACCGGCGACGAGCAGACGTTTGGCTTCGTTCCCGGACCGCACGACTTTCAGGTCTTCACGACACCGTATGGCAACGTTGGACTGGGGGTGTGCTGGGATCGTCACATCCCCTGGATCACCCGCGAACTAGCGCGCGCTGGAGCGCAGATTGTGCTGATGCCGGTGGATGACGATTTTTCCGGCAATCGCCGGTTCCCGCCACTACACGCCGCCGATTCGGTGCTGCGGGCGGCGGAGAACCGGGTCGCCTTTGGTCTGGGAGCGACCAGCGGCATTGCCATGGTGATCGACCCATATGGGCGGATAACTGCCGAAAGCGCTGTCAATCAGCGGGGAGTGGTGACGGGTGAGGCATTCACCGTACCGGAGCGAACGCTCTACACCCGTCTTGGCGACTGGTTCGGCTGGTCGATAAGCGGCGCAATGGTGATCGGATTTCTGTGGCGACGTCGCAGACAACCACACGATCGGCAGTGAGTGCAGATACCCACCCACACTACGTCCAGCGATGGAGGCGCAGCACAATACCGCCCCAGACGCCTGCAAAGACCGCTGCACCGAACACCCATCCCGAAAGCGCAAATGCAGAAATTCCGGAGAGGAGCGTTCCGACGGTGCAACCCAGCGCCGTCAACGCCCCCCAGCCCATCAGCACCCCGCCGACCAGTGCAGCGAGAGCGCCACCGGCGCGCGGTAGCGTTGGGTGAAAGCGACCGGCGAGCAGGACAGCGCCAAAAGCACCGAGCGCCAATCCGCCGATCAACCATCCATTTGCAGTAATCGTCTGCACCACCTGCGTGGCGCAGCCGGCGAAACTGTCCAGCCCGTTGATGCGCGCCGGCAACATGCCATTCATGTGCATTACCGTGCGGGCAAAGCTGCCGAGTTGTGCCGTCACGCCGAGCGGTTCGACCCGCAGGTATGCCACAACACTGATGATTCCAACGATCGCGCCGGTGACCAGGGGATTCCAGCGGTCGCGGAAGATCGCCCTGGAGAGATATGGCAAGTCGAGTTGCTGTGCAGGACGCGGCGACAGCGGCGACACGCGGCGCAGCAGCACGAGCCCCAGGACGCCGAGAACTGCCAGGTGAAGGAGGAGCGACCTGCCATACCCGATCCAGTGCGGCAGCCAGATCACCGGTGCGTCAGCGATGACCGTCACATAGAGCCAGTTCCACGTTCGGAATCCCAGCCCAAAGCCGATCAGCGCGCCGATGAGCGCCAGCGGCGCATATCCTGATCCTTCTCCCAGACGATAGAGATGTCCACTGATACAGGCGCCAGAGAGCGCCATTCCCACGCCGAACAACAAACCGGCGACCACCAGCGCCAGACTTACCGGACCGATATGGGCATCAGGGGCAAGCCGACCACTGAATGGATTGGGCAGAAATGCGCCAAACACGATGGCATATCCCACCCCGCTTACAGCCAGCGCCATCAGGATTGCGTAGAGCGGTCCGGCGTTACGCTGCTCGATGAAATCGCGGAAGATGCAGAAAAAGCAGAACCGACCGCGTTCGAAGGCAACCCCAAGCGCAGCGCCGATCAGCAGCGAAAGCGCCGCCGACGCACCGTGCCCCGGCGTTGTCTGAAGCACGTGCGCCCCGATCAGCACCATAATAAAGATCAGCACCGCCCCGCCATTTCGCAGGAACAACGCCGGTGTCAGAACTAGTTTGGCGGGAGCAACCCGATCGGTCGGGCTGCTCCCAGGCAATGTGTTCGACATCGTCGTCTACTTCACGCCCCAGATTGTACCGGCCGGGTTGGCGATCGGCACACCGACACTGTTGCCGTACTCGGTCCAGGAACCGTCGTAGAGCGCCACCTCGTACCCCATGATTTCGCTGAGGACAAACCAGGTATGGCTGGCGCGCTCACCGATCCGGCAATAGGTGATGATCGGCTTGCTCCCATCGACCCCGGCCTCTGCATACAGTTTGCGCAGTTCCTCGACGCTCTTGAACGTCCCATCTTCGTTGAGCGCCTTCTTCCACGGCACATTCACAGCGCCAGGGATATGACCGGCTCGCACTGCGAGTTCCTGGAAGCCTTCCGGGGCGAAAATCTTGCCGCTGAACTCATCCGGCGAGCGAATATCAACCAGCACCTTCTGCTCCTCACCACGCACGACTTTCAGCACATCGGGCAGGAATACCCGCAGGTCGCTGCGCTGCCGGACGGTAAAATTGCCCGGCGGATAGGTCGGCGCGCGTGTCGAAAGTTCGCGGTTCTCGGCTTCCCACTTGCTACGACTGCCGTCCAGCAGTCGCACATCCTCAGCACCGTACTGCCGGAAAACCCACGCACCCCAGGCGGCGAACCAGTTGTTGTTATCGCCGTAGAGCACAATCGTCGTATCGTTATCGATACCTGCGGCGCGCGCCAGTTCCTGGAAGCGCTCCGGAGCGATAATGTTACGCGAAACCGTATCAACGAAGTCGGTCGTCCAGACAAAGTTGACCGCACCAGGGATGTGACCACGTTCGTACACGCCTGGAACGACACTGACCTCAATCACGCGCACCTTTGGGTTATCGAGATTCTGCGCCAGCCATTCGGTGCTGACAACCACGTCCTCGAATTTACGCGGCTCGCGCGGTGGATTGACTGCCAGAGGCGCAGATGGGGCGTCAGCAGCAGACGGGGCAGTGGTCGACGAGATACCCGCGGGTTGGCGAACGAAGAAGACGAGTGCAACGACGGCCAGCGTGACAAGTGCGCCGGCAACGGCGGCGCCAGCAGTTCGCAACAGCGTTCTGTCCACAAGGTCCTCGCTTTCGGTAGACAACGTTCTCTGCATGCACCGGTGCAGGCGCAGTATACCCGACATTTCTGTATTTGTCAATCTACTTAGTCAATAAACTGATATGCACTCATTACTCACCTCCCCACCTCCTTTCCACACACGTAGAAAGGAAATGTTTCATTCTGATGCCCGAAACGGAGAATGAACCGTGAAGGCGTACACGAAAAACTACTTTTGCAGAGATAACGGACGTATGTGTGGCAACCCGGAGAACATTACCCCGCCAGCGTTGCGCCACAGTGCGGGCAACGGCGCGCATGCGCAGAAATGTCGCGGTGGCAACGTCCACACGCATAGCGCACCGGTGTGCGCGCAACGACGAAGCCATCCTGCCGCAGCAGTGGTGCGGCACCGCAGTGTAGCACAGCATGCTCGAGCGGCGCCACCGCAGGTCTGACCGGCAATCCCAGCAGTGCGGCTATCTGCGTCGCCAGCGCCTCGACAGATGGCAAATCGCTGCGGTTCAGGCGCAATACCGGTACACCGGCGCCGACCAGCGCAGCGTCGATGAATGCTGTGCGGCGGGCTGCGCCGGGTTGTACAAAAAGCACCGCCAGGCGCGGACTGGTTGTCTGTGCATCGCACAGCACAAAATCGAGCATGCTATCACGAATGCGCTCCTGATATCGCTCCGGTTGGGTTGTATGCGCTTCGACGTGCAGGATGTTACTCAGGCGCACGTGCGGGAGTACGGCGAGATCGTCGGGCGCAGCAGCATTGAGTGCTGCAAACAGGGCGCGGTGGTCGCCTGCAAGCATATGCGGAGCGCGCGTATAGGGGAGGCGGGTCAGAAACTCTGGTTCGCCCGACGCACCCTGCAATGCGCGTCTGCCTGATGCCGCCATACGCCTGCGCGGATGTACCGCCGCCAGTGCAACAATCACTCCGGCGATCACCAAAAGCGATGTAATCGTGGCAGTTATGGTGATAATTGGGTCCATATCGCCATCCTTATAAAGTATCCAGAGCGCATCGAAATCTGACCGAATGAGCAGAGCGATCCCGTGTCCCCCGCCAGACTTCCGTGGATTGTCTGCATCCCCGCGTATCTGCATCGACGCCCGGCGCCCCGTCCTCGTCATTAAACAACGCTTCCTGCCGTCTACACCCACACACACTGTTGCGCCTGTCAGCGAACTGTCATCTGCGTGGTATACTACAGAGCGCGTTTCGTTCTGGCGTCATTTCCGGGTTTGTGGCAATCGACCTTATCGGCGTGCACCTGCAAAACAGGCTGCACCCATTGCAATTCGACGGGAGTAGAGTGTGGACCTGAGCCGCATAACTGGCACGCCGGTGATGGAGTTTCATGTTGCCCGCAGCGCGCGTGACCGCTACCACTTCGATGAGTCGTTGTTCCAGTTCAGCGGCAACGTCATCTTTGCCAACTTCCACGCCGCGCGTGTCTTCGCCCAGAAGATGAACCAGAAGCGCGACCTGGCGCGTTTCCCTGAGCAGGCAGTGCGCGCCGGGCAGATCAGCGCGATGGGGTTGCTCGACGAAATTCTGCATTATGTCACGCAGCTCTACCGCCAGCGTGTGAAGGAGCGTCTCCTCGCCGATGCGATCGCCTGGCTCAACGAACGCCTGAGCGCAGAGAAGGTCGAGACGGCGCTGCGCGTCTTCAGCGATGAGTTCCCGCCGGTTGCCGTGTATCGTCGTGAACAGACAATCGGGACGTATCTCGAAGGATCGACCGCCGGCACGCCGCACCGCGAGACGGCGCTCGAAGAAATGCTGATGCTCTGGCTGGAAAACGTCAATCCTGCCTTCAATCCTTTCCTCGAACTATTCGATGACTCTCGACTGAGGCACGATACTGTCTATGCTGCGATCATCGATGAACTCGACCGATTCCTCGCCACGCAACCGCCGCCGGCTGCCATCTTTCCCGGCGTCTCCAGTCGTACCCTGATCGAACTCCTGCGCGCGCCTGCGCTGGCATCACCCTACTCGATCGAAGGGCAACTCAACTATGTGCTCGAACACTGGGCGGGCTTCCTGGATCGCGCTTTCCTCTACCGTCTGCTCAGCAGCCTGGATGTCATCAAAGAAGAAGAACGGGCGCGCTTTGGCGTCGGTGGCGGCGATCTAACCGGCGCATATGTACCGGTTGCCGACTATCGCTATCTGGAAGCGGAACCGGAGCGCTATACCCCCGACCGTGAGTGGATGCCGCGCCTGGTGCTGCTGGCGAAGAACACCTTCGTCTGGCTCGATCAGTTGAGCAAATGGTACGGTCGTCCGATCAAGACGCTCGACCAGGTGCCGGACGAGGAACTCGATACGATGGCGCGCCGTGGGTTCACCGGTCTGTGGCTGATCGGACTGTGGGAGCGCAGCCAGGCGTCACGACGCATCAAGCAGATCATGGGCAACCCCGACGCCGTTGCATCAGCCTATTCGCTCTACGACTACCAGATTGCTGCGGCGCTCGGCGGTCAGGCAGCGCTCGACAATCTACGCTCGCGCGCCTGGCAGCGCGGCATTCGTCTCTCCGCCGATATGGTGCCGAACCACGTCGGTATCGACGGGCGCTGGGTGATCGAGCATCCCGACTGGTTCATTCAACTCGATTATCCACCCTTCCCGACCTATACCTTCAACGGTCCCGATCTGTCGAGCGATGAGCGGGTGGGCATTTTCATCGAAGATCACTACTACGACCGCAGCGATGCGGCGGTAGTCTTCAAGCGTCTCGACCGCTGGACGGGCCAGGCGCGCTACATTTACCACGGTAACGACGGCACCAGCATGCCGTGGAACGATACGGCGCAGCTCAACTACCTCAAGCCCGAAGTGCGTGAGGCGGTTATTCAGACGATCCTGCACGTGGCGCGGCAATTCCCGATCATTCGCTTCGACGCGGCAATGACGCTGACCAAACGCCACTATCACCGCCTCTGGTTCCCCGAACCGGGAACCGGCGGCGATATTCCGTCGCGCGCTGGCTTTGGCATGACGCGCGCTCAATTCGATGCGGCCATGCCGGAGGAGTTCTGGCGCGAGGTGGTCGATCGCTGTGCTGTCGAAGCGCCCGATACCCTGCTGCTGGCAGAAGCCTTCTGGTTGATGGAAGGGTACTTCGTGCGCACCCTCGGTATGCATCGCGTGTACAACAGTGCGTTCATGGTCTGCCTGCGCGACGAGGAGAACGCCAAGTATCGCCAGATCATGAAGAATGTGCTCGAGTTCGACCCGGAAGTGCTGCGTCGCTTCGTCAACTTTATGAATAACCCCGACGAGCGCACAGCGGTCGATCAGTTCGGCAAGGGCGATAAATACTTTGGCGTCTGCACGCTGCTGGTCACCATGCCGGGATTGCCCATGTTCGGGCACGGGCAGATCGAGGGGTTTGCCGAAAAGTATGGCATGGAGTACTACCGCGCCTACTGGGACGAGAAGCTGGATGAGTGGCTGATTGTGCGCCACGAGCGCGAAATCTTCCCGCTGCTCCACCGTCGTCATCTGTTTGCCGGCACCGATCATTTCCTGCTCTACGATTTCTACATGCCCGACGGTCGTGTGAACGAAGATGTGTTTGCATACTCGAACCGCTACGGCAACGAACGCGCGCTGGTGGTCTACCACAATCGCTATGCCCACACCAGCGGCTGGGTGCGCATCTCGGCATCGTTCATGGCGCGCACCGGCAAAGGCGATGAACGCACCCTGACGCAACGCACCCTCGCCGAAGGGCTGGCGCTCCGCGCCAGTGACAACAACTACACCATCTTCCGCGATCACCGCAACGGACTGGAATATATTCGCCATAGCCGCGACCTGGCAGAACGCGGGTTGTATGTCGAGCTCGGTCCGTATGGCTGTCACGTATTCCTCGACTTCCGCGAAGTCACCGAGTATCCAGACGGACGGTACGGTCAGATGACGGCATACCTGGGCGGACGCGGCGTACCTAGCATCGACATCGCTCTCCGCGAGATGTTCCTCCAACCGGTGCTAACCCCCTTACGCGAGCTGGTCGGCGCTGCAATGCTCCGCGAACTGGCGGTCTGGGCGGATCGCCGCGCGGTACGGCGCGGAGTCCTGTCAGAGTTCGACACTGCGGACAACGACGGGATCGATAGCATGCTCGAAGGTCCCGATGCGTTCGACGAACCAACACCCGAAGAACTGGAGGCGATCGCGCAACGCCGGTCAACCGCCGAAGGTACAGTTGCGCCGGCGTCTCCTGTGCCAGCCACGCCGGATCAGAGCGAAACTGTTGCCATCGAACGCTTTGCGCAGCTTCTGCGAACCTTCCTCACCGAGTTTGCTGCCTTCACCGGGAGTACGGTCGATACCAGCCTTATCGTTACCGATGTGGTTCATCGTCTAGAAACGGTAATCGATCTCCTGGTCTGCGCCGATGAGCAGCAGGTGAAGCGCACCGGCGCACCGCTGGCAGACGATCCTGGACGCTGGGGAACCGCCATTGCCTGGGCAACGCTCCATCGACTGGGGCTCATGGTTGCCGCCGATGATATTGCCGGTCAGAGCCGGAGCCTGATCGACGAATACCTGCTGGGGCGCACCCTCCAGACGGCGCTGGTCGAGTTCGGTTATAGCGACGAGATAGCCGCCGATGCAACGCTGCTGGTCAAGATTCTGACCACACAGCAGCGCTGGCACACGACGTTTGTTGGTGAGTACCACACCCTCGCGGCAGTACTGATGTCAGACGGCGATGTGCAATCGTTCACCCGGGTCAACCGCTTCCAGGGCGTACTGTGGTTCAACAAGGAGCGATTCGAGCGTCTCCTGCACTGGCTGGACTTGATCGCCACTGTAGCGTTACAGGCGGAATCAACGCCCGACGCCGAAGCGATCCGCGCCGACTGCGCCCGAACCATCGAACGCCTGATCGCGGCGGCTGAACGGAGCGGCTACCGGATCGAGCAGTTGCTGGCAGTATCGCCAGGCAGAGATGCATTGATAGACACAGGAGCGGAGTAATGCGTGCCATCCGTGTTCACGACTATGGCGGACCAGAGGTGCTGCGGCTGGAAGACCTCCCCGTGCCCGAACCTGGACCGGGCGAGGCGCGTGTCAAAATTGCAGCGGCTGGGGTCAATTTCATCGACATCTATCAGCGGAGCGGACAGTACAAAGGCACACTGCCCATGATACCCGGCATGGAAGCGGCCGGGATTGTGGATGCGGTCGGTCCTGACGTCAGCGACGTGCAGGTGGGTGACCGGGTGGTGTATGCTATGCGACAGGGCGCCTATGCAGAGTATGCCATCGTGCCGGCGACGATGCTGGCGCCGGTTCCCGCGGGCATCGACCTGCACCAGGCGGCAGCGGTCATGCTCCAGGGTATGACGGCGCACTATCTGACACACAGCACCTACCCACTGCGCCAGGGGGATATTGCGCTGATCCATGCTGCTGCCGGCGGCGTTGGGTTATTGCTGGTACAGATCGCAAAACGCTGCGGTGCGCGGGTGATCGGCACCGTTTCGACCGAAGAAAAGGCAACGCTTGCGCATGAAGCTGGCGCCGATGACATCATTCTCTACACCCGGGAAGACTTCAGCGCGGCAGTGCGCCGCCTGACTGACAGCACCGGTGTGCATGTGGTGTACGATTCGGTCGGGAAGACCACCTTCGAGGGAAGCCTGGACTGTCTGCGTCCGCGCGGGTATATGGTGCTGTTCGGTCAATCGAGTGGCGCCGTACCGCCGTTCGATCCGCAGGTGTTGAATGCTAAAGGATCGCTCTTCCTCACGCGTCCATCGCTCGGTCACTACCTGCTCACGCGCGACGAACTCCTGTGGCGCGCAGGAGATCTGTTCGCGTGGATGGCAGCCGGCGAATTGAAGGTGCGTATTGACGCGACTTATCCACTGGAACAGGCAGCCGAAGCGCACCACGCCCTGGCAAGCCGCGCCACCAGCGGCAAACTCCTGTTGCTGCCTTGACTGTTGCTCTCCATCCAACGCGCTACGAGTCTTCTCATTACGCTGAACGACCACCCGCCTGAACCACCATCTGCTGGATCAGGCGGGCTGGTCAGAGAGAGCTGGAGCGAAGGAGAAAGACAGGCAACCATACATCAGGGTGCTCCATCCGTTGCCCATGGATCGCATCATCCGGATCAACTGCATCCTTTCGACAAGCGGAGTAAACACACCACACGGCGCCCGAAATGCATGTCGGGCTACACCTCGCCCCGCCACGGTAACGGCAATCATCATCGCCCACCGAAGACGCACATCCGGAAGCGCAGGCGTCCCCGCTTGCAGGTGCGTAGCGTATCAGGGCTGATCCTTCGTCTCTTCGACACGGTCGAGCGTCGTATCCTGGAACGACGTCGGATCTTCGATCGGCTCGAGGTGGGTGAAGACCGTGGTATTCGGCAGCGCTCTACGCACATCACGCTCGACCTGTTCTAGCAGCATATGCCCACGACGAACACTCCACGTTCCCGGCACCAGGACGTGGAACGACACAAAACGTCGCGCACCCGACTGGCGGGTACGGAGTGCATGGAAAATGATCCCTTCATCACGAAACGGCGCCAGCGTTGCGTCCAGCACCTTGCGCTCGGCTGCCGGCAGCGCTGTATCCATCAACCCCGCCACCGACCGCCGCAACAACTGCACGCCTGTCCAGACAATATGCCCGGCGACCGCCAGCGCGATCAGCGGGTCGAGCAGATACCAGCCGGTGAGACTGACCAGCGCTACGCCAACGATGACGCCTGCCGACGTGTAGACATCGGTCATCAGATGGTGTGCATCGGCTTCCAGCGTGATAGATTCATAACGCCGACCGGCGCGGAGCAATATCTGCGCCACGACCAGGTTCACCAGCGACGCGATCACGGCAATCGTCAGACCCAATCCCGGTTGCTCGATCGGCTGGGGATTGAGGATGCGCCCAATTGCTGCGAACGCAATGCTCAGGGCAGCGATCAGGATCAGCGCCCCTTCAACGCCGCTCGAAAAGTACTCCGCTTTCTCGTGCCCATAGGAATGATCCTCGTCCGGCGGTTGCGCCGCAATCGTCAACGCAATCAGCGCAATAATCGCTGCTACCAGGTTGACCAGCGACTCCAGTGCATCGGACAACAGACCAACCGAACCGGTGACCAGATATGCCCCGGCTTTCAGCGTAATCGTTATCATCGCCGCCATGATCGACAGCCATGCGAAACCGGCAAGTGTTGCGCGTCCATTCATCGCTTCTGGTCGCTTTCAGGCAACCGCAGATAAATCGTGGTACACTACTGTTTATGGTGCCAATACCTCAGGAAACGATCACGTCCATCCATCAAACACCCCATCGCCTGGTCTTCGAGTTTGCCGGTGCTGGCAGCCTGGCGCTCTGCTGGTTGCACAGCGTCCCCGGTTCGTCACGCACCGTACTGGAGGCGACCGACCGTTACGCCGCTGCGTCTCTCGCCGATCTGATTGGCACGACGCCGGAAAAGTTCGTCTCTACCACCACGGCGCGCGCTATGGCTGAAGCCGCATATCGCCGTGCTCTGCACCTGACCAATGGCGACGCGCCATGTCTAGGTGTCGCCTGCACCGCCACTATCGCAACCGACCGTGCCAAACGTGGGGATCATGGTTGCTCGATTGCTGTCTATGACGGCGCGACGTTGCGGGTCTTCAATCTGACCCTTGCCAAAGGTGCACGTGATCGCGCCGGCGAGGAGGCGCTGATAAGCCTGCTGATTATACGCGCAATCGCTGGGGCGTGTGGCGTCGCACCGCCTGCGCTGGCGCTGGAACCCTCTGAAACTGTAGCAGTGGAGGAAGAAGCGCATCCCGATCCACTGATGCTCCTGCTGAACGGCGACATAGCAGCGGTCTTCGTTGACAGAGATGGTCGAGCATATCGCGAAGGCGCACCACCAACCGCACTGCTGTCCGGTTCGTTCAACCCGCTCCATGCCGGGCACGAGTATCTGGCACAGGCGGCAGCCGTGTTGCTCGGTACGCCGGTTACATTCGAACTACCGATACTGAATGCTGACAAACCGCCGTTGCGGTACATCGAACTGGAGCGCCGCCTCGACCAGTTCCGCAGGCGCTACCCCGTGGTGCTGACACGCGCACCGCTCTTCGTCCAGAAAGCAGACCTCTTTCCTGGATGCACATTCGTTATCGGATACGATACCGCGCTTCGGATCATCGATCCGCGCTACTACGACGGTGAAGCCGGTCGTGATGCGGCATTCGCCAGGATCGCCGCGCAACACTGCACCTTCCTGGTCGCCGGGCGTGTTAGGGACGGCACCTTCCGCACCCTGGCGGATATCGAGATGCCGCCTGCACTGCGCCCCCTCTTCCGCGAACTGCCCGAACGCCTGTTTCGCGTCGATCTTTCATCGACCGCGATCCGCAACGCCAGCGCCGCGCAGACGATCACATATCGATCTGACGCGGCATGATCGGCAATTCATCAACCCGCACCGTCGGCGGAAGCGTACATGTCCACAGAATGACCTCAGCCACATCGGCAGCCGTCATCAGGCGACGACGAAACTCTTCGCCGGGATTGAGCGGTTCCAGTTCGGTATTGATCAGCCCGGGAAAGATGGTAGTCACAAAAACATTGTACGGACGCAACTCTGCGCCCAGCGCCTGACTGAGACCGTCGAGCGCAAATTTGGCTGCGCAGAATGGAGCGATATTGGCAATACCGATCTTCCCCACCCGCGAGGCGATATTGACAATTGTACCGGAGCGCTGACGCTTCATATGGGGAATAACCGCACGCACCGCGTAGAATGTTCCGTGGAGATTGGTCTCGATCACCAGACGAAAATCATCATCGCTGAACTGCTCGAGCGGCGCAATTTTGTGCGTCACCCCCGCTGAGTTGACCAGAATATCAACCCGCCTGAACAGATTGACCGCGCTTTCAACCAACCGATCCACCTGCTCCGCAACGGTCACATCGGTTGGAATAGCAACCGCCCGCCCACCTTCGCCGGCAATCTCAGCCACCAGTGCCTCAAGCCGATCACGGCGGCGCGCCGCAGCCACTACAGTCGCACCTTCACGCGCCAGACACCGTGCCGTCTCATACCCGACACCGCTCGAAGCCCCAATGATAATCGCTACCCGTCCCTGAAGACGCATATTTTACTCCCGCATTGGCGCACGATACCGTTACAGGGATTATACTCGCCGGTACGCAAAGCGGCAACTGCTGAGCACTATGCTACAATAAGGGCGTCCCGAAGCGTCGTATTGACGAGAAGGAGAAGAACAATGGCAAAAAAGACGATCCGTGACATCGATTGGAGCGGCAAACGCGCTCTGGTTCGGGTCGATTTCAACGTGCCGCTGGAGAACGGGCAGATTACCGATGATACTCGCATTCGCGCTGCACTACCCACTATCCGCTACCTGCTTGAGCATGGTGCGGCGGTCATTCTAATGTCGCACCTGGGTCGCCCCAAAAACAAGGTGGTCGAAAGTATGCGACTGGCGCCGGTTGTCGCACGACTAGCGGAACTGTTGCCCGAAGCGAAAGCGATCAAAGGCACACAGGCAACCACCGGTCCTGCGGCTGAGGCGGCAGTGCAGGATCTCAAGCCCGGCGAGGTGCTGGTGCTCGAAAATACGCGCTTTGATCCACGTGAGGAAGCCAACGATGAGAGCATGGCGCGCGAACTGGCAAAACTCGGTGATGTCTACGTCAATGACGCTTTCGGTTCGGCACACCGCGCCCACGCTTCGACCGAAGGGGTAGCCCGCTTCCTTCCCGCCGTCGCCGGTTTTCTGATGGAAGCCGAACTTGCTGCACTTCAGGGTGCGCTGGAGAATCCTACCCGTCCCTTCGTGACCATCATCGGCGGCGCCAAGATCAGCGATAAAATCGGCGTTATCGAAAATCTGCTCGGCAAAGTTGATGCACTCCTTATCGGCGGCGGCATGGCAAATACCTTCCTGCTAGCACAGGGGTACGAGATGGGTGACTCGCTGATTGAACCGGATTCGGTTCCGGTCGCCCAAGCTCTGCTTGAGAAAGCAGCAGGTCGTGGGGTGCGCCTCATGCTCCCAACCGATGTCGTCATCGCCGATGCCTTCAGTGCAGATGCCAACCGTCGGGTCGTGTCGGTCGGCGAAATCCCACCCGGCTGGCGTGTGCTGGACATTGGTCCTGAAACGATCCGCGCCTATACCGACATCATCACCTCTGCGCAAACCGTGATATGGAACGGACCAATGGGGGTGTTCGAACTGGCGCCATTTGCCGAGGGAACTCGCGCAATTGCGCAGGCAATGGCGAACTGTCCGGGAATGACGATTGTCGGTGGCGGCGACTCGGTTGCCGCAGTGGAACAGATGGGACTTGCCGACAAGATCCGTCACATTTCGACGGGTGGCGGTGCATCGCTGGAACTGCTGGAAGGACGTATTCTGCCGGGCGTCGCGGCGCTCGACGACGCATAGGCAGACGAAAGCAGCGGCGGGATCAGAAGCGCACAGTGATCCCGCCGCAGCCAGAAAGATGGTTATGTCAACCCTTCATTCTCGAGCCAGGCACTTACTGCTGCATCATCGGCAGCGGGATTCCCGCCTGGAATGTAGCGGAAGCGATCACCATAACTCTCCATAATGAGCGCACTGAGTTCCTGGTTCGCCGGACTCTGATCGCCCTCGGTGATCGAAACAACATTGCCGGTCTGCAGATCGAGAAACGAACTGACAGCCGGATCGGTGAGCGCTAATGCTGCACGAATCTGATCACGATTGTATGTTCCTGCCACGCTTTATCCTCCCTTGCAGCGCCGCATGGTCGCTCGCATCCCAGGCATCGCACAACAGTGTCGACCAGGCGATTCCCGATAGGCGGCGCTGCCCCATGGTATACGATAGAGGCTCGTTATGCAAGCACGTGTATCGCTCTGGCGACAGCGTATCGTCAGACGAAACCTTTCGCAGCGCATGCGCGTAATCTTTGTAGAATGGTAAAGGCGCATGGTGGAGCAGTCCGACGAACACGCGCTTATCAAACGCTCCATTGATGGTGATCACGACGCTTTCGCGCAACTGATGGAGCGCTATGCTGGATCGGTATTCAATCTGGCATATCGCATGCTCGGAAATGCTCAAGAGGCGGAAGATGCCAGTCAGGAGATCTTTCTGCGGGCGTACACCAATCTAGCGCGCTTCGACCAGGAACGCCGGTTTTCGACCTGGCTTCTGTCGATTGGGTCGAACTATTGCATCGACCGTCTACGGCGGCGGCGATTTGCCTGGTTGATGCTCGACGATGTGGTGCTGAGCGTACCGGCATCGGCGAAAGGTCCGGAGCGTAGCGCCATCGAGCAGGAAGAACGCGACGCGGTACAGCGCGCACTGCTGCGCCTGCCGCCCACGTACCGTGAAGTTGCAGTGCTGCGTTACTGGAACGATCTCTCGTATGAAGAGATCATACAGGTTACCGGGTTACCGGAGAGCACAATCAAAACCCGATTGCACCGCGCACGGCGTATGCTTGCCGAGGCGTTGCGCGCCGAGGGAGTTATCCAGGAAGAAATACCCTCCTGACAGGAGTTCGACAGGTTTTATGAATATCCCTTCGACCAATGATGAACACGATGCTGCCCTCCGTGAGGCGCTGGCGCGCAGCGGCGCACTCGATCCCCGCGAGCCAACCACCGATCTGGTCGCGGGTGCGCTGCGTCGCCTGCCGCATACATCGCCACGGGTTGCGGCACGTCGCGCCGCAATGCGACAGACGCTCAGGCGCGCCGCAACTATTGCAACAGTGGCATTGCTGGTCATCCCCGCCGCTGCCGGCGCATTCAACCTGATACGCGGTGTCGAGACGCCACTAGGAGCATTTGCAAGTACAGCCGGTCAATCACATATGCGAGCTGTGATCCTCGCAGCGATAGGGCAACGTCTCGATATGCCCCTGGTTCGCATCGTGACAGGTTCGCTTATGTGGTTGATCCAGGTCACGGCGGTCGTGCTCACGCTGGGTTTCTGGCCCCGGCGCAGTGCAGCCGCAGGAATGACTCTGCTGGCGATGCCTCTCCGCGCTTTTGGAACCGGACTGCTGGCAATTGGACTGCTGACTGCCGGTGTTGCCGCGCTACTGACATTGCTGACCGCAACGCTCGCCGGTCTGCCAATCGCTGCGATTGTCTTCGTCCTGGCGCACCTGCCGGTTGTGCTGGGGAACACCGTAAGCGCGCGTGCGCTCAGTTTTCGCCTGGCACGCCACAGTCATCCGACATACGATCTCGATCGGCATCTGATTGTGGCAGCGGCAATACTGGCACTCCCTGCCGCGATAATGACGTTCATCTCGATACCCGCGGCATTGCCGGTCCTGTACCTGCTGGCAATCCCGGGTATCGGCGCACTGATCCACAGCCAGGGCGGGTTGCAACCCGTAAGCACGAGGTAACCGCAATGCGGAGCGAAATACGCCCTAGGATCACTCGTCGCGACATGGCTTCCCTGCCCCTCACACGTCGAGAGTTTTCCTAACGTTTCCTGGACTTGTACTCTCCAGGTGGGACATCAGGCAGCCCAATTCCCCTTCTCCCACGCGCAGATTTGAGAATGGACAGAATGTTCGGGTAACGAAGCGTTTGCTGGCATTGCATTGCACAATCCAGAGAGCAGGTACACCCTTCCATGCCGATACGTCGGCAGTGCTTGCTGCATTCATAGGGTCGCCACACCCGTCCGGCTCTGCTCATATCAAATCTGGTCTCATAGACGTTATGGCACGCTCTCGCATCATCACCTTGGCGCCGCACCGCTGTGCGCAAGAACGGGCACACCCCCTGGGAGCGCGTACCGCCCCACGCAGCCTTGAGGACTCCTGCCCCCGGCGGGGGCAGGCCGGCGTGGAGACCTCCTGTCCCCAGCGGGGGCAGGCGAGGGTGGGGACCTCCCGCACGGCGACGACCCGCCAGCGGTGCGCCGGTGGAATGCCTGGTCGCACGCAGCACGCGGACGACGCCTGAACGATGCCCATCGTTGAGCAAGAGTTGATATTATACGCCGGACTAGCCTGATGTGACGACCAGCGGGATCAGGGGGTCGCCGCCGGTGCCAGCGCCGTACCCAAGTCGCGGCGTGGCACGAGGAGTAGGGGTGCACAGCCGTGCGCCTCCTACTTCCACCAGATGAGCGATGACATCATGTGATGGGTCACGCATAACCTACCGGGAGGGATAGGCGCATACCCGCCTACTATTGTGCCTGATGCTGCCCAAAACATGTGTCGTACATATGTTCTTCCAACCTCGCCCTATCTCCGTACACGCTCATATATTCTGCTGCCCGTGAAAAGACAGGGAAAGGGTCGTCGGGAAGCGCAGGCATTGTAATAACGTTTCGTTAGAGTTTGCTCTGGTGCGTTTTACAACCCTTGACGATGACCACGCAGCGCATCATAATACCTCATACGAGGAGCATGTCTTCGCCAGACCTCATACGAGGAGCATGTCTTCGCCAGTTTACAACCGAGGGAAGCATTATGGAAGACGAGCATGTGTCCGAGACGACACACCAGACGCAAACGTTGCTGTTGATCCCGCTCGACGGCGTGGTCATTTTTCCTTATACCGTCGTGACCGTACCACTCAACGACGGCATCGAGGCGGTAGCGCACGCCGCGATGAAAGAGAACCAACTGGTGCTCCTAGTCGCGTATCGGCGCGATGCGCCGGAGGACGCTCCGCTCGCACTGCGGCTCCATCGGGTTGGCGTGGTTGCGCGCATCGAGCAGATCGGACGTCTGCCAAACGGCACGAGTGGTATGGTTGTGCGCGGTCTGGTACGGGCAGAATTGATCGAGCAGACTCAGGAGGAACCGTACCCACGTTTCAGTTATGTCGAGCGGCACGATCATGTCGAGCGCACCGAAGAACTCGAACAGTTGATGACCGAAGTGCATGCCACAATCGATGCTGTGCTGGAGTTGCGTCCCGGTATTCCCCAGGAGATCCGTAACTTTGTGCGCAGCATCAACGATCCCGGTCATCTGGCGGATAATACCGGCTATTCGCCGGACTACACCTTTGAAGAACGACAAGACCTGCTCGAAACCTTCGATGTGGTCGAGCGTCTGCGCAAGGTCCTGGCATTCTACCGCAAACAACTCGCGCTGATGGATGTTCAGGCGCGCATACGCCAGGAAGTGCAGGATGCCGCAGCCCAGCAACAGCGTGAGTTCTACCTGCGGCAGCAACTGCGTGCGATCCAGAAGGAGCTGGGTGAGGACAACCCGGAGGCGGACGAACTTGCCGAACTGCGTGAGAAACTCGAAGCGGCAAACCTGTCGCCAGCGGCGCGCAAAGAAGCCGACCGCGAACTCAACCGCTTGAGCAAGATGAACAGTGCGTCGCCAGAGTATCAGATGGTGCGCACCTACCTGGAGTGGATGGCGGAACTGCCGTGGAACAAATTCACCGGAGCGCCGATCGATATTGCGCATACCCGGCAGGTGCTCGATGAAGACCACTACGGGTTGCAGAAGATCAAAGAGCGCATCCTTGAGTATCTGGCGGTCAGGCAGCGTCGCCAGGCGCTCGCCGAAGGTCACGAACGCGCACGCGAGCCAATCCTGGCGTTCGCCGGTCCGCCGGGTGTGGGGAAAACCAGCCTGGGACAGAGCATAGCGCGCGCGCTTGGACGCCAGTTCGCACGAATGAGCCTCGGTGGCGTGCGTGATGAAGCCGAGCTGCGCGGTTTTCGTCGCACCTACATCGGCTCGCAGCCGGGACGTCTGATTCAGGAGCTGCGACGTGCCGGCGCGTCCGACCCGGTGATTCTGCTCGATGAGATCGATAAACTGGGGCACGACTATCGTGGCGATCCGGCGGCTGCACTGCTGGAAGTGCTCGATCCAGAACAGAACGACACCTTTACCGATCACTATCTAAATGTACCGTTCGATCTCAGTAAGGTGTTGTTCATCGCTACCGCGAACACGATGGACACGGTGCCGCCCGCATTACGCGACCGGATGGAAGTCATCGAACTGAGCGGCTATACCGTCGATGAAAAAGTGCACATCGCACAGCGCCATCTCATCCCGAAGCAACTGCGCGCCAACGGGTTGCGTCCCGATGAAGTCGTGTTCGAGGAAGAAGCGTTGCGCGTCATCATTCACGATTACACCCGTGAAGCAGGGGTGCGCAACCTGGAGCGCCAGATCGGTGCGGTGCTGCGCAAAGTGACGCGACGGCTGGTCGAGCACGAAGCGGCACCAACGACGCCGCCGGTCGCCATTACCGTCGAATTTGTGCGCAGTGCACTCGGACGTCCGCGGTTCTTCAACGAAGCCAGAGAGCGGATCGACCAGCCCGGCGTAGCGACCGGTCTGGTCTGGACGCCTGCCGGCGGCGATATTGTCTTCGTCGAGGCGACGGTCATCGAGGGGAATCGTGAACTGCGTCTCACCGGGCAGTTGGGCGATGTCATGCGCGAAAGCGCAGAAGCAGCGCTGACCTGTGTTCGCGCGCGGGCGCATTCACTGGGCATCGATCCGCGATTCTTCGATACGCATGCGGTGCACATTCACGTTCCCGGCGGAGCAGTGCCCAAGGATGGTCCGTCGGCGGGCATCACGATGGCGACGGCGCTCGCTTCAGCGGCTACCGGGCGCCTGGTACGCGACGACGTGGCGATGACCGGCGAGATCACATTGCGCGGGCGAGTACTGCCGGTCGGCGGGGTGAAGGAGAAGGTGCTGGGAGCACATCGCGCCGGGATTGGCGCCATTATCCTGCCGCGTCGCAACGAAGTCGATCTCGACGATCTGCCGCGCGATGTGCGCGAAGCACTGACCTTCGTGCTGGTCGATACGCTCGACGAAGTGTTCGCCGCAGCATTGCTCCCGCATCCGGCAGCAACGATCAGCAACCTGTTCGCTTCTGTCACCCAAGTGGAACCGCACCCGGACAACATTCCATCGACCGGTGTGGCTGCCCCGCCACAGGCATAGCACGACCATACAATAGCGGAGGGATGGGCACAACCCATCCCTCTCATTTCGGACCCGATGGCGCAACAGCTGCAGCAGCACCAGCTCATGCTGGCAGCGGGATCAGCAGGATGCACGCCTGCCCTGCAATATTCGTTCCACCGTACTTTTGGTGATGAGCGGTACACCATCGGGCGTCAACCCGCGCTCACCGCGACGAGATCAGGCCGCCATAGAGCGATCCCATGGCATCGACCGTCTCACGGATCATGTCGATCAACTCAGATGGTTCGATGACACGGCAGCGATCGCCGTAGCGCAGCAGCACATCGCGCGCAATCGACAGGTTGGAGATGGTCGCGGTTACTAGCGCGCTGCCATCATCGCCATACTCGATCCGCGTATCGGGGAACAGAGCAGCAACATCCTCTCCACGGGCAACATCGGGATGCAACCGGTAGCGCAACGTCCATGTGCGCGCTTTTGGACGCTCCGGCGGCAGCGAAGCCGGAAGCACCTGCGCTGTACCAGGGACAATCCGGTCGAGACGGTAGTCGAGCGCAGCAAACAGTTGCTCAGAACCGGGCGGTTGCACCTCGAGCAGCGTGGCATCGAGATACGTATGCCCGCTATTGCGGAAGAAGATACCATAGGGTGCAACACGATGTCGTCGCGGCGCTTCGCCATCGTTCAACCCCCAATAGCGAAATGCGAGTTCACGCCGTTCCCCAATCGCCTGACGCACTGCTGCCAGCACATTCGCGTCGATCCGACCGCCCCGCACCCGCTGACGCGCAACGCTACGCGGCGATTGCAACTGCGTTTGCCCGCGCTTGGGCAGCATCTGTATCACCTGATCGAGTAATGCACGAATATGGGCATGCACAGGATTTCCGGTTCCCGCCGGATAACTCGCATCGAGCAGCGCCAGCGCTTCGATACTCTGCGGCGGCAGATCGAGCAGCGCCAGTTCCCCCAGGTCTACAATAACATATTTCCCCTGATCGCGTCGGTAGATAATACGGCAGTCGTACTCACCCTTGAGCGAATCGAGATCGTGCTTGAGCGCCGCTGCCGCATTCGCCGGATATCCATTCTCGCCAAGCTCTGTCTGAACTTTCGTTATCAATTCTTCCGCACTCGCAGGCGCACGTAGCAACTGACGCACCAGAAACAAACGTCTGCGAAAGGTCACCCAGGAACTCCGCTTGATACCACCACTCCGGCGTGCCATGCCGTCCTCCGTACATATATGAGGGTATAACCAGAGAAATAATTGCGAAGCAGGATACCATGAATCACGAGGAGAACCCCGGCACAAAAGCAGCACAAATCGTCCACAAAAGTTCAGGTTTTTGAACTTTTTGCACGAGTTGCACGCTTTGACGCTCCGTGGTATACTTCACATGTCGGGCGATTAGCTCAGCTGGCTAGAGCGCATCGTTCACACCGATGAGGTCACTGGTTCGAGTCCAGTATCGCCCACCAGCCGCTGAAACGGATTTCTGCGAGACGCTGATGTGCAGCGTCTCGTACATTTTTGGGTCGTGCGCCACACAAAGCCCGATGGTAGGAACCCTCTGGAATACCTGGCTGATCGTTTCCCGCCTGCACGCTAGCGCAAAAATCTGGTACAATAGGGCGTGTTTCCATCACGCCCGGTCTGGCATGGCTATCCAGGGCGATGTCAGTGACCGGGTATCCGCTGTTGCGCCCAGGCGCTGGTTTGCTGCGGAGGTAATATGGATTACGATGATCTGCCGGAAAATGCGCCCGGCGGCGATGATGAAAACACCGGACCCTATGCCGATGAGTATGGTGGTGAGATGCTCTGAGCACCGCCACTGGAATAGCGTCTGGAAAAAATCACGAGCCCGACGCTACGTAACGCTCGTGCAGGCAGGCGGAGCCTCACAGTGTCAGGGTGATGGCTCGACCAGACGATAGTGCCTCTCCGCTACAACATCCTTCTCCCGACACGCACTGTTCCCATTTCTTGGCATACGCTACAGCACGAAACAACCATAGACGCTGGTAACGAGACAGGAAACGATGAGTCCACTCATCTTCATTGAACCGGACGTACATCAAAAACTGGCAATCCTCGGCGCTGAAGCCACCGTTGAGGCGACGTCCATCCCGACGGTTGCAAGTGTGCAGCAGGGGATCCGTCAACCAGAGGGCTTCATCTACACTGCCAGAAAGGAAAACGGTGGAACCACACGCCTGTTCAAGGTGCTGCAAACCAACGCCTGCCGCTATTCCTGCCGCTACTGCTTCACCTCGTGCGCCGTGCGACGCTCCCGCACCACCTTCAAACCCGATGAACTGGCGACAACCTTCATGACACTGCACCGCACCCGCCAGGTCGATGGTCTGTTCCTCTCTTCCGGCATCGTGCCCGACGCGAATGCAACCATGGAGAAGATGCTGGCAACGGTCGAACATTTGCGGTTGAAAGAAGGATACGCCGGCTATATCCACTTGAAACTGATCCCCGGCGCAGCGTTCGACTACATCGAACGGGCTATCGAACTGGCAGACCGGGTTTCGCTGAACCTGGAAGCGCCGAATGCCGAACGCCTGGAGCTGCTTGCACCAGAAAAAGAGTTTGCCGGCAGCATGTGGGGACGGATGGCGTGGGCAGCTGCACTGATTCAGCGGGCGCGCGCCGCCGGACGCTCTGCTGCCCGCAGCCTGACGACGCAGTTTGTCGTTGGTCCGGCAGGCGAAAGTGACCGTGAGTTGCTGGCGACAGCGGCGCGCGCCCATCATGACCTCGACCTGCGCCGCGCATTCTTCAGCGCCTTTCATCCTATCGAGCGTACACCGTTCGCCGATCTGCCCGCTGAGGATCCGCTGCGTGAACTGCGGCTCTACCAGGCGGACTTCATGCTCCGCGATTACGGATTTACCATTGAGGAACTGCCGTTCGACGACGATGGCATGTTACCGCGTGACAAGACCCCAAAACAGGCGTGGGCGGAACATGCCCTCCGTGAACCGGTCGATGTCAACAATGCGCCACGGCGATTGTTGCTGCGTGTTCCCGGCATCGGCCCACGCTCCGCCGACCGGATTATCGCCGTGCGCCGTGAGATGCGCCTGCGCGAGCTGGGACAACTCGCAAAACTGGGAGTGGTCGTCGGCTGGGCAACACCCTACATCCTGCTCGATGGACGCCGCCCGCTCGAACAGCGATGCCTGTGGTAAGCGCCCGACCTCAGCAATGATCCACGGTTCCTACCGCGTCACCGGCACCAGGTAGTCCGCCGCAGCCCATCCCTCGGCGCCCTCCGGATCGCGCACCCGCTTCCACACCCGATCCGGTTGCACCGAGTCCTCGCCGATGACAGTGACAATCGTGCCTTCGGGCAATGTTTTGATCGGTGTCGTGTTGACATTCGGCTCAGGGCGCAAAAAGAGACCGAGCGCACCAGTTCCCTGCACGCGCAACTGGACATTCAGCGGCGTGGTCGGCGTTAGCGCGAGGGTCGAGGTCAGCGGCTCAGGCGTAATGGTCGGCTGTTCCAGCAGCGGCGTCAGCACGATCGACGGCTGTGGTTCGGGTTCAGCGCCGGGAAGCGGCGTCGGTGCATTCGCTTGACTGAGGACGAAGAGCACAACCCCGGCAAACACAATTGCAATGGCCGCCAGCACAAACTTCCAACCATCGGACTGAAGCCAGAGCGACAGTTCCTGTAACAACGATGCACCCCCGCGCGGCTGACGCCCGACGCTCCTGGTCCGACGCCATGCCGGATTTACCGGCTCGGCATGATTGCCAGAATCCAGCCGTTCGGTATTCCGCTGCTCACGGCGCAGTGATCGGGGTGCACGCGGATCGAAGGGATCGCCGCCTTCCATGCCTCGCTCCTCACTCCTGCATGCTTTTCAACAATCATAGCACAGGTGTGCATGCTGTTCAACTCAACACAGCCGGGCAATGCCATCTCAAGGTGTACGATCCTGCTTACAATTCGACACAATGCCGTTGTCTACCGCCTGTTGATTCATTCAGCAGGAAGCCCTATAATGACAAAGGTGAGCGAGCGTGCATCTGCATATCTGCATACGCTGCCACACTCGTACCTATCCTGTATAACAACAAGAGATTAACCGGTCGAGCGCGTATCCATCCTGCCAGGCGCGCCCGTTTGTATCTTGCATCCCGGTATGGCCTGCTGCGGAGGAATTGTATGGCGTTGATCAAGAAACCCGGCACCACGAAAGGCATCGGCGCCAATGCGTCACAGCCTGATGGGGTTGACCCACAGGGAACGGCAGCCCCCGGCGCCGGTGCACGCGTCGTTGCGCCGGTCATGCAGCCCGGCGTGGTCTTGCAGGGGCGCTATGTCATCGAAGGCACGCTGGGTATCGGCGGGATGAGCGTTGTGTATCGCGGGCGCGACTTGCGCTTCAAGGATGTCGTGCGCCCGTGCGCGATAAAGGAGATGTATCAGAGCGCGCCGGATTCGAATACGCGCCTGTTGAACCTCAAGAACTTCGAGCGCGAAGCCGGGTTGCTGGCAACATTGCAACACCCCGCCATTCCGAAAGTCTTCGATTTCTTCGAGGAGAATGGGCGGGTCTACCTGATCCTGGAGCTGATCTACGGAAAAGACCTGGAAACCGTCCTCAGCGAGGCGGGTGGTCCGCTGCCCGAGGAGCGCGTGGTGCGCTGGGCTGTTCAGTTGTGCGAGGTGCTCGCCTACCTGCACAGTCAGACGCCAGAACCGATCGTCTTCCGTGACACGAAACCTTCCAACGTGATGGTCACCCCCGAAGACAGGATCGTTCTGATCGACTTCGGCATTGCACGTAGCCTGGTGCGCACCCGCGGTACGGTGATCGGCACCGAAGGATATTCGCCACCGGAACAGTACAAGGGCATCGCTGAACCGCAGAGCGACCTCTACGCCCTCGGCGCAACGCTCCATCACCTGTTGACTGCCAGCGATCCGCGCACCGAGACGCCGTTTACCTTCCACGAGCGCCCGCTCCGTCAGTTGAATCCGCAGGTTTCGCCCGAACTTGCTGCGGTGATCGAGAAGGCGCTGTCCTACGATATGAAAACACGCTGGGCATCGGCGGACGAGATGCGCCTGGCGCTCTTGCAGACGCCGACGCTGCGCACCCACGCCGGCGGCGTGGTCACGACAGGTAAAGTTGCATCGCCGCGCGTCAGCAGTGCTCCAACCACCGAACTGGTCTGGCGCTTCGTCTGCGAAGACGAAGTGCGTTCGTCACCGTGCGTCAGCAACGGCATGGTCTTCGTCGGGTGCTACGACACGAACCTGTACGCGGTCGATGCGGCGCGCGGCGAGTTCCGCTGGAAATGCGCGACCGAAGGGGGTATTTCCTCATCGCCTGCGGTATGGAACGATATTGTGGTTGTCGGCTCGGAAGATGGCGCCGTGTACGCCTACGATATTCGCCGCGGCGCGCTGCGCTGGACGTTCCGCACCGCCAAGCCGGTACGTTCGTCGCCGCGTGTGCTTGAACGGGTAATCTTCATCGGTTCGGATGATCAGCACTTCTACGCCATCGACGGCTTGCGCGGTGCACAGATCTGGAAGTATCGCACCTGGATGCCGATCCGTTCCTCAGGGTGCATTGCAGGCGAATCGGTTTACTTCGGCGGTGGCGATGGGTTCGTCTATGCGCTGAATATCAAAAATGGCGGAGTACGCTGGAAGCAGCGCACCCAGCAACCGGTCATTTCGTCACCCGCCTTTGCCGAGAATATGGTCATCGTCGGTTCCATGGACAATACGCTCTACGCGCTCGATAGCGAAGGTGGCTGGCCCGTGTGGAAGTTCCGCACAAATCATTATGTCAATTCATCGCCGTGCGTTTTTGGCACACGGGTGTTCGTCGGCGGGGTCGATGGCAACCTGTACGCAGTTGAACTGAAGAATGGCAAACTTGCCTGGAAGTATGACACCGGTAGCCAGATCACATCGTCGCCGCGCGTCGATCAGGGGCGGGTCTACTTTGGCGCAGCCGATGGATGCGTCTACTGCCTCGATACCGCACAGGGCACGCTGATCTGGCGCTATGAGACCCAGGGACCGGTTGTATCGTCGCCGGCGATCAGCGAAGGCGTGATCTATATCGGATCGCTCGATCACACTCTGTATGCGCTGCGTGCGTAGCGTTGCTGCATCTGTCGCTTCCTCTGTCAGCCGCAGCAGTCCGCCGTTGTTCTTGCACCAGAAAGCCGATCTTCCATGAGTGAACATACGCCGCCTGAACAACCCGATAACCTCTCACCCAGCCAGAGTGCTGCATGGTGGTCTGACGACAGTGACGGCACCCGTCCGCTCGATACGCGCGCGGTGATGGCGCAGTCCGATCAGGATCAGCGACCCGGTGCTACCGAACCGCTCGATGATGATACCCTCCTCCGTGAAACTCCACCGGCGCCGCTGACCATTGTGGTGGCAGCCATGCGACACATTGGCCAGATTCGTGAAACCAATCAGGACTCGATCTATACTCTCCTTAGCAGCATCCCGCGCGAGAGCGGCGATGCCACGCTCGGACTGTTCATCGTTGCCGATGGGATGGGCGGGCATGAAGGCGGCGAGATTGCCAGCCGCATGGCGATCAGCGCAGTTGCGCGACGTATCATCGCCGACCTCCTCGTTCCGGCAGTCGAAGGGTCGATCAATATCTCCCTGCAGGCGCTGATGGTCGAAGCAGTTCAGGAAGCCAATCGCACGATCTGGGATCAGGCGCGGTTGACCGGATCGGACATGGGAACCACCTGCACTGCGGCGCTTCTACTCGGTCGCTCGCTCTACATCGGTCACGTCGGCGATACGCGCGCTTATCTGATCGATGCACACGGCATCCATCAGTTGACTTCCGACCATTCTGCGGTGGGACGTCTGATCGATATGGGACAGCTCGATCCATCCGAGGCACGTGATCATCCGCTCCGTTCTCAACTATACCGCACCGTGGGTCAGCAGCCGGAGATTGGTGTCGATCTGGTATTCCAGCCGATCGGCGATGCGACTCACCTGCTGTTGGCAAGCGACGGTCTGTGGGGATGTGTGGACGATACGGCAATGCTGCGGATCATCCAGACCATCGACAGCCCGCAGCGCGCGGTACGCGCACTGGTAGATGCGGCGAACCGCGCGGGCGGACCCGATAACATTTCGGCAGTACTAGTCCGGCTCGTATAGCATACGTCTATATCAGCCATTTTTTCCTATTGCCAGAGATGCCATATTCGTGGTAGTGTAGTTCTATACGTTGGTGAACGCACCATCCGCCCATCGACAGGGCAGATATGACGCCAGGCATCAATCTTCAACATACCCTGAGCCGCACGACGCTGGCGGTTGGCGATGAACCGCAACTGATCTACGTCTTGCTGGAAGCGCATGCTGAAGGGGTGGCGCAGCAAATGGCCAAACTGCCGCTGAACCTGTGCCTGGTGCTCGACCGGAGTTCGTCAATGCGCGGCGAACGCCTGATGCAGATCAAGGAAGCAGCCGCGCGGATCGTCGATCAACTCGGACCCGATGATTATTTTTCGCTGGTTGTTTTCAATGATCGCGCTGATGTCGTCATCCCTGCCCAGCGCGCCATCAAAAAATCCGATTTGAAGGCGGCGATTGCCAAGATCGAAGCGGCTGGCGGCACGGAAATGGGGCAGGGCATGGCACTGGCGCTGCAAGAAGTGCAACGCCCCTTCCTAACACGTGGGATCAGCCGGCTTATTCTGCTTACCGACGGACGTACCTACGGCGATGAGAGTCGCTGCGTCGAAATTGCGCGTCGTGGGCAATCGCGCGGCATCGGATTGACGGCGTTGGGGATCGGCACAGAGTGGAATGAAGACCTGCTCGAAACGATGACCGCCAGCGAAAACAGTCGTGCACAGTACATTGCTACCGCTCAGGATGTCGTCAAAGTGTTCGCCGATGAGGTAAAACGCCTGCATGCCATCTTTGCGCAACAGGTGCACCTCTCGCTCGAAACGCGCCCCAGTGCGCTGATCCGCTCGCTCGATCAGGTGCGCCCCTTTATCGCGCCGATCACGATTGTCGAAGAGGAAGAGCGCCGCTGGACCGCTAATCTGGGAGACTGGCCCGATACCGGTGTGCAGGGGTTTCTGATCGAGGTCGTTGTGCCGGCGCTGCCGACCGGTGACCATTCGGTGCTGAAACTGACGCTGCGCTACCACCTGCCCGCCGCAAACCTGCGCGATCAGGTGCGTGAAGAACTGATCCGCATCAGCATGCGCCCGGCAGCAGAAGTGCCCCATCGTGTCGATGCAACCGTCAGGCACTGGCTGGAGCGTCTGGTCGCATACCGCTTGCAGGCAAGCGCATGGAAGCACGCAGCCGAAGGACGGCTCACCGAAGCGAGTGAGCGCCTGCACATGGCCGGCACGCGCATGCTCAACGTCGGCGATACGGCGCTGGCGCATACGTTGCAACAGGAAGCGACGCGCATACTGCGCAGCGGTGCGGCGAGCGAAGAAGGGCGCAAGCGCATCCGGTTTGGCACACGCGGGTTGATTGGACCGGTTGCCAGCGATGAACGTGAAACCGGAACCTGACCGGCGGAGACCTGCACGCTTTGTAAGAGATACAGAAAATGACACGTCATGCGATCGGCAAGACGTGAACCGGTCAATAGCTTATGATTGTCTGTCCAAATTGTGCGGCAAAACAACTCGACGGCACGATCTTCTGCACTGAGTGCGGCGCCAGCCTGATCGATATCAGTCCGCCGGAGTCGACACGCGAACTGGATGTGGCGGCTGTCGAAAGTCACGAACCGCACTCTATGTCTGGTCCGATCTCGGATGACAATGCACCGTCAGATCACATCGTCACGCTGGTCGTGGTGAGTCATCGACGCCAGATCGAGGTCGATCTGAGCGATGAGGTACTGATCGGGCGGGCAGACCTGACGCGCGGTATCAAACCGGATATCGATCTGGGTCCGTTTGGTGGGTATGATGCCGGTGTGTCACGCCGCCATGCGATTCTCTCATTTCGTGACGGGACGTATCGGATGGAAGACCTCGGCAGCGCCAACGGCACGTTTGTCAATGGTCAGCAGATCGAACCGATGCGCGCAACGCCGGTGCGACCCGGCGACGAAATTATGTGTGGCACGTTGTTGTTGCGGCTGGAGGTTCATCGTCGCAAGCGCTGAAAGGAGCACGCAGTGGCACGAACCGTCATTTTGCACATTGCCGGTGAAGACCCGGTTCTTGCAGACATCGAACAGGAACCGCAACCCGGAGATATGTTCATCAAAGTAACGAATATGCGCAAACGTGATGGCAAGGATGTTCCGTATCTGGCGCCTGGGGTCCAGAGTGTCATCTTCCCCTGGTGGCGCATCACGTTCGTCGAGATCATGCCAAGTGAAGAAGACCGCGGCTCGGTGATCGATTTCTTCCGCACCTGAATGATACGTTCTTGCGAAGCACCTCGCATTCTTATGCATCGTACAAGAGACAGGGTGTCAGCCATCTGCCACAGCATTGCCTGCTCCTCTGTCCGAAAGCGGCACAGCATTATCGGACGACTGACGGGCAAATGTGATGGTCACAACTGCGTTTGAGTGAACAGTCCCACTGTCCTGTTCCTCTGCATTTGACAGGTACCACTGTTCCTGCTATACTCAGGGCCACAACTTTGAACCAAAGACTGTGAACGGGAAGAGTACGCACTAGGGCGCGGCGCAGCGAGCCGGCGGATGGTGAGAGGCCGGTGCAAGCGGTGGTGCGGAATGGGCCCGGGAGTTGCGGAGCGAACCGACGCCATTTACTGGCGTTCGCAGTAGGAGCCGCCGGAGACGCCACCGTTACAAGGGCGCGGGGTATCGCGTGCATTGCATGCCGTACTCGCTGAGGGCGTCACGTCTGACAGGCGTGGCGAACTGGGGTGGCACCGCGGAGGTGGTTTCAGCCTCTCGTCCCTGGACAGGATGAGGGGCTTTTTGATTCGCGACGCGCGTCGATCACGGCAGGCACGGCGCACGTTGCTCGTCATGTTGCCTGCGCGCTACCCGTGCTGCTGAGGAGGGACATTCCATGAAGACCGTCAAGTATCTGCTCACCGAAGATCGGATGCCGACCGCCTGGTACAACATCCAGGCAGACCTGCCCGTGCCGCCGCCGCCGGTCCTCCATCCAGGCACAGGGCAGCCGATCAGTCCGCCAGACCTGGTGCCGCTCTTTCCGATGGCGCTGATCATGCAGGAAGTGAGCACCGAGCGCTTTATCGAGATACCCGAAGAGGTGCAGTCCATCTACCGTCAGTGGCGTCCAACACCGCTGTTTCGCGCGCGCCGTCTCGAGCAGGCGCTCGATACGCCTGCCCGCATCTACTACAAGTACGAAGGAGTCAGCCCGGCTGGAAGCCATAAGCCGAATACCGCCGTAGCACAGGCGTACTACAACAAGCAGGAAGGGGTCAAACGCCTGGTGACGGAAACCGGCGCGGGGCAGTGGGGATCGTCGCTGGCAATGGCAGGCGCATTCTTCGGGCTCGATGTGCTGGTCTTTATGGTGAAGGTTAGTTATCAGCAGAAGCCGTATCGACGGGCGTTGATGGAAGCGTATGGCGCGCGGGTGGTCGCCAGCCCCAGTGAGGAGACGAACGCCGGACGCGCGATCCTCGCCGCCCATCCCGACAGCACCGGCAGCCTGGGGATCGCCATTTCCGAAGCCGTCGAAGTGGCCGCACAGAACCCGGATGCCAGATATTCGCTCGGCAGCGTGCTCAACCACGTGCTGCTCCATCAGACGGTTATTGGCGAAGAGGCGCTGGCGCAGATGGAACTGGCGGACGATTACCCCGACATCATCGTCGGATGCACCGGCGGCGGCAGTAACTTCAGTGGCATTTCGTTCCCGTTCATCGGGAAGAAACTGCGCGGCGAGCGCGATGTGCGGGTGATAGCGGTCGAACCGGCAGCCTGTCCGAGTATGACTCGCGGTAGATATGCGTATGACTTCGGCGATACGGCAAAGATGACGCCACTTGTCAAAATGCACACTCTGGGACACGATTTCGTGCCGCCAGGTATTCATGCCGGTGGGTTGCGCTACCACGGTATGGCGCCGCTCGTCAGCCACCTGCTCGAACTGGGCGTTATCGAAGCGATCAATGTACAGCAACTGGAAACGTTCAGCGCCGGCATTCAGTTCGCTCGCGCCGAGGGGATTATTCCTGCCCCGGAAGCCAACCACGCCGTTGCCGGGGCGATCCGCGAGGCGCTGCGCTGCAAGGAGGAAGGGATCGGTCGCGCAATCCTGTTCAACCTCTGTGGTCACGGGCACTTCGATATGCAGGCGTATACCGACTATATGGCAGGAAAACTGCGCGACTACGAGTACTCTGAGGAAGAGGTTGCCATGGCGCTTGCCGGACTGCCGACGGTTGGATAAACCTGGAGGGTATGCGATGGAGCTGGCGTATATGAACCATCCCGCGCGCAACATCCTCGATGAGGCTCGCTGGGCTGCTGCGAACGGGTTCGACGCGCTCGATCTGACAATCGAAGGACCGGCGGCGCTGCTCGACAGTTTCGATCCGGCAGAACTGCGCGCGATCCTCGATGCTGCCAGCATGCGCGTGGTTGGTCATACTGCCTGGTATCTGCCCTTCGCCTCGCCAGTGGAGCGGGTGCGTCGCGCGGCAGTAGAGGAAGTTGCGGCGTCGCTGCCGGTCTTTGCGGCGATCGGCGCGCGCCTGGTGAACGTCCACATCACGCGCGGCGCCCCGCTCTACGGCAACGATGACGAACTGAAACGCAACGGCGCCAGTTTTGCCGAACTGGCGCAACTGGCGGAACCCTACGGCATCCGGATTGTCGTCGAGCATCCGCCGTTGCGTCGCTTTGGACTGACGGAGATCTGCGCTATTCTCGACGCCGATCTGCGTCTGGGATTGCATCTCGATGTGGGGCATGCGTTTGTAGCCGGGATCGATCTGGAGCAGTTGCTCGACCGGCTCGGTTCACGACTGTGGCATGTCCACTTCTCCGACAATCGCGGACAGGAGGATGATCACATGCCGATCGGCGCCGGCAAGATCGACTGGTGGGCGACGATCCGCCTGCTGAAACAGTTCGGCTACGATGATGTCATCACGCTGGAAGTGTTCGACCAGGATCACGACTTTCTGCTGCTCAGCGCACAGAAGGTACGTGGATGGTGGGCAACCCTATGATGGTTGCGCGTTCACCAGCGCACCTGCACCTGAACAACTGCCATATCCATCACGTCGATGATGACGTACCGGCTCGCGCGCAGGGTTTCACTGCTGTGCGCCATAGGCACGCCGTTAACCAGCGCTTCGACGCTGCCCGGCGCATCAGGCGGCAGCAACACTCGCACCCGCGCTCGCTCGAATGCGCCGCTCAGGTCAATATCAATGCTGCGCGGGTTCTGCCGCCAGACATACGCCAGATAGCCGTCGCCAGCCGGGTAGCGCGCAGATACGTATGCCTGTGTCAGACCGGTTGCACCCCAACGCGGGCTGACAACCACATCCCGTATGGCGACACCCCGCTCCTCGATGCCGGCAGCACCCTCGATCAGCGCGGTGAACATTGCAGCCGTTCCCCATGCATCGGTCGGGATGGTATCCTCGGAGCCGACACCCTCTGCGCCGTCGGGATGATACCAAAGGAAGGTGCGCCCACGACTGAGCATACGCAGCCAGTAATGTTCCAGGATGGCGAAGCCGTAGGTTTCGTTGCCATAACGGAAAGCACCCCGCGCTAGTTCGCCGCCGGTGATCGGCATAATACCGCCGTTGACATACGCACCAGGAAGTTCGCCACTGCGCCCGGCAAGCCCGAAACTCCCCGGTGGGAACGGCGGGTCGATGCTGAACCATTCGGCAAATGCGCGCGTGGTTTTGGAACGCTCGATGTACTCGTCGATGATTGCCTGTCCCTGTTGCACGGTGAGTACGCCGCGATTAAGCGCATATGCGTTCGACAGGCTCAACTGGCGTTCCCGATCCACACCGGGAATGTCGAAGGGTTGTACCGGCACGTGGTGGCGAAAGAAACGCCCGTTCCAGCTCAGCGCGTTCAGGTTGCGCATCAGACCGGCAGCGACATCACGCCAGACGCGCGCCAGGTTTGCATCGCCGACGCGCTCTTCCATCTGTGCGAGCATGGTCAGCGCCTGCGCCATTCCGGTGTTGTCACCGTGAAAGACGCCCCAGATCGTCCGATCGTCGATCCAGTGGCGCGGCGCCGGTTTGCCGGTATCCGGGTCAATTGTCGTGGGACCGTACTCGAAGTCCCACGTGTCAATCGTGAATGGACGCTTGATCAACCCGCGTTCGGCGTCCCAGCGCAGCGGATGCTGCAACGAATAGGTGACGGCGCGCCGCATCGGTTCCAGGTGGCTGCGCATCCACCCATCATCACCGGTCGCCTGCCATGCTTCGTAGACGCCCTGAACGTACAGGAACTCAACATCGGCTTCGACCGGAACGCGCAGGGCACGGTCAGTCCACGGCGGTCGCGGCAGAAAATCGGGGAAACTGCCATCGGATTGCTGGTAGCGTCGGAAGTCGTCGAAGGTCGTTTTGAGATCGGCATCGAAGTAGCGTGCGCCACGCTGCGCGTACACGTGGTCACGCAACCAGATCAATGGGCTGTCGGGCGAACGATAGCCGCGGAAGGAAACGCCATCAAGGGTATACGACAGGGTAGCCGCGGCAAAGATCGCGGCAGCGTTCGGCACGAAGCGATCGAAGCGTTCCTGCCCAGTCCAGATTTCGGTGCGCGCATCGAGCGTGAAGAGCGCCGGATTGGCGGCGACGAACTGACCGGAGGCGAACAGTGCGACCCACTGCGCACCCAACGCGCCCCGTGGAATGGCGATCAATGTCCCGACGCCATTTTCGACGCGCCCCTCGGCAACGCCGGCAAACCGCTTGCGGCTGTCGAACAGAATAATCGCGGCGGGACCGGTGTAGCCGGGGATGGACACATCGACCTCAACCGGTTGCAGGGGCGCAACAACCGGTTTACGGGCAGCGAGCGTCGCTGCTTCTTGCGCGCGCGCAGGACGGAGCGTTGCGAGCGTGGCGAACGCCGCAGCAGCAGACAGAGCCACGCGGCGGGAGAGTGATTTCGATGGCATAGATAATGATCTGACGTCTGACGGAATCCCCCGCAGGTGCAGCTCTCGCGGGGAGAAGCGCACAATCCTGATGAACACTATACCATACCTTGTGAGGAGGAGTGCTATGAATCACCCCAAAAAACGTATCCTGACCGGCGACCGTCCAACCGGGCGCATGCACCTGGGGCACTATGTCGGTACACTGGCGAACCGGGTGCGGTTGCAGGATCAGTATGAATGCTTCTTCCTGGTCGCCGACCTGCATATGCTCACCACCCGCACCGAACTCGAGCGGTTACGGCAGACCGGGGAGAATATTCGCCACGTGGTGCTCGACAACCTGAGTGTCGGGATCGATCCGAAAAAATCGACCTACTTTTTGCAGTCGATGGTGCCGGCGATCAGCGAAATTGCGCTAATCTTCGGCATGCTGACGACGGTGCCGCGCCTGCAACGTGTGCCGACACTGAAAGAAGTGATGCAGGATTTGCACATCGAGCAGCCATCGTATGGGTTGCTAGGGTATCCGGTGCTCCAGGCTGCCGACATCCTCTGTGTGCGCGCCGATCTGGTGCCGGTCGGCAAGGATCAGGCGTCGCACCTGGAGGTCACCCGCGAAATTGCGCGCCGCTTCAATACGCTGTACGGTGAGGTGCTGCCCGAACCCGAAACGCTGATCGGTGATGTGCCGACACTGGTTGGCATCGACGGTCAGGCAAAAATGTCGAAGAGTCTGGATAACGCCATCTACCTGAGTGATGATGCTCGAACCGTCGAAGAAAAGGTGCGTCGGATGTACACCGATCCGAATCGCGTGCGCGCCGATATTCCCGGCAGGGTCGAAGGGAATCCGGTCTTTATCTACCACGACGCATTCAACCCCAATGTGGACGAGGTGAATGACCTGAAAGAACGCTACCGTCAGGGGAAGGTCGGCGATGTCGAGGTCAAACGCAAACTGGCGGCAGCAATTAACGCATTTCTCGATCCGATCCGCGAGCGACGCGCACAGTACGAACGTAACCCTCGCATCGTCGAAGACATTCTGGCTGCCGGTTCCGCCCGCGCGCGCGTCGAAGCCGATGAGACGCTCAACCGCATGAAAGAGGCGATGGGGTTGAAGTTTATTTGATGAGGTTGAACGTCGAACGTTGAACGTTGAACGTTGGAATGTTGGGAACGTTGAACGTTGAACGTTGGAATGTTGGGAACGTTGAACGTTGGAACGTTAAACTCCGGGAAGAGGCACGTTATGAAATTGACTCCATCGCTGAGCGACATGCGCGCACTGGTCGGTCAGGGCAACCTGTGCCCGATCTACGCCGAAGTGCTTGCCGACCTGGAAACACCGGTTTCGGCATTCCTCAAAGTGGCGCGTGAACCGTGGAGTTTTCTGCTCGAATCGGTCGAAGGCGGACAGCATATTGCGCGCTACTCGTTCATCGGCGCGGAACCATACCTGACGCTACGGTTCGATCAGGGAGTCGCCAGCGCGGTGCAGGGCGGGTACAAGCAGACGTTGCCCTACACCGACCCGCTCCGGGTGCTGCACTCCTACCTGAGCGCCTACCGTCCGGTGCGCCTGCCCGATCTGCCACGCTTCGTCGGCGGCGCGGTCGGGTACTTCAGTTATGAGACGGTCTGCGCCTTCGAGCGCCTGCCGCGTCCGGAGAAGCGCGGGTACGCGATGCCCGAAGGATTGTGGCAATTCGTGGATACGTTGCTGGTGTTCGACCATCTGCGCCACAAGATCAAGGTGCTGACCCACGTGCACCTGGACGATCCAGACCTCGAAGGTGCGTACAGGCGCGCTGCGACGCGGATCGAGGCGTTGATCGAGCGCCTGCGACAACCGCTGCCGATCCATAACCAGGCACTGCCGGCATCAGGGCGCGATCTGCCGGATCAGACGTTTTCGTTTGTGGCGAACTACGATCCCTGGCCCCTCGATGCTCCTGAGCCGGTCGCCGTGACATCGAACGTCACCCGTGATGAGTACATGCGGCGCGTCAAGGTCGCCAAAGAGTACATCGCAGCCGGCGATATCTTTCAGGTTGTGCCATCGCAACGCTTCAGTCGCCCGGTGCGCGTGCATCCCTTTGCCATCTACCGCGCCCTGCGCACGATCAACCCGTCGCCGTATATGTTCTACCTCCACACCCCTGAAGGTGACCTGGTCGGTGCGTCGCCGGAGTTGCTGGTGCGCGTCGAGGAAGGAATCGTCACCACCCATCCGATTGCGGGTACGCGCCGCCGCGGTAAAGACCCAGAAGAGGATGCGCGCCTGGCGCAGGAATTGCTGGCAGACGAAAAGGAGCGCGCCGAGCATCTGATGCTCGTCGATCTGGGACGCAACGACCTGGGGCGCGTCGCCGAACCGGGTTCGGTGCGCGTTCCTACATTTATGGAGGTTGAAAAGTTCAGCCATGTGATGCACCTGGTCAGCCACGTGACCGCCAGACTGCGCAGCGATATGACGGCGCTCGACGCACTGCGGGCAGTGTTTCCCGCCGGAACTGTCAGCGGTGCGCCGAAGATCCGCGCCATGGAGATCATTGCCGAACTCGAAGGTGAGCAGCGCGGCGTCTATGCCGGCGCCGTCGGTTACGTCGGCTTCAACGGCGACCTCGACACCTGTATCGCCCTGCGCACCATGGTCGTCAAGGACGGGATCGCCTACGTGCAGGCTGGCGGCGGCGTGGTGGCGGATAGCGATCCGGCGGCTGAGTATGAAGAAAGTTGCAATAAGGCGGCTGCACTCCTGCGCGCTATCGATACGGCGGAGGGCGAAGTATGATACTCCTCCTCGACAACTACGACTCCTTCACCTACAATCTCTACCAGTACCTGAGCGAACTGGGAGCACAGGTGATCGTCAGACGCAATGATGAACTGACCGTCGGCGATGTGGCGGCGCTCGCACCGGAGAAGATCGTCATTTCACCCGGACCATGCACCCCGAATGAGGCTGGTATCAGTATCGCCCTCATCCGTGAACTCGGCGCTACCATTCCCATTCTTGGCGTCTGTCTGGGGCACCAGGCAATCGGCGCGGCATATGGCGGCGCCGTTGTGCGTACGCCGAAGGTGATGCATGGGAAACTTTCCGCCATCCACCACAACGGTCAGGGGGTGTTCGCCGGTCTCCCCGACCCATTCCTGGCAACACGTTACCATTCGCTCATCGTGCGCCGCGATGACCTGCCTGCTTGTCTGAGCATCACTGCCTGGACCGACGACGGGTTGATTATGGGGCTGCGTCACCGTGATTATCCGGTGCAGGGCGTGCAATTCCACCCCGAGTCAATCATGACCGAGGCAGGCAAGGAGTTACTGCGCAACTTTTTGACAGGACATTGAGATGACGACCAGCCTCGACGACATCATTGCGCACTATCACAGTCTGCTCGATACGGCGCTGGCACGCGACACTTTCGCCGTCCTCGACGCAGGGCAGCGCGAATGTGGCATGCTGGTCGGTCCACAGCGCAACCAGCCGATCTGTTCGGTATTGCGCCCACGCTTCATCACCCGCACCCAGTACGATACACTGCTGCACGCGGCTGCACTCGTCGGGCGCGCCGTTCGCGCCGTGAGCGCTGCGGCGCTGACCGAACCGGCGCTGCTGGCGCCGTACCGCCTCACGCCGGTCGAACGCGAAGTACTGGCAATCGATCCCGGCTACCCCGGCGCCACGGCTTTTGGACGTCTCGACGGCGTGCTGGCGCCCGACGGCGAGTGGTGCTGGTTCACCGAAGCCAGTTGCGAGTCACCGATCGGGATCGGCTACGACGAAGCGCTCGCCGGTTTCTTCGACCAGACCAGGGTGATGACAGCGTTCCGCCAGACGTTCCAGGCAACGGCGCTGCCGGTGCGTCAGGGGTTGCAACAGACGCTGATCGACACGTACCGCGCCTGGGGCGGGCGCGGAACACCGACCGTCGCAATCGTCGATTTTCCCACTGTGACGACATGGTCTGAGATCGAGCATCTGCAACGATGTTTCGAGGCGGACGGACTTCCGACCGTTGTCTGCACTCCCGACGATCTACGCTACCAGGGCGGGCGATTGTACGTCGAAACGCGCCTAACAGACGGCGGTGCGTCGTGGCGTCCTGTCGATCTGGTCTACCGGCGTCTGTTACAGCACGAATTCCTTGCCATGTACGATCTGCACCACCCGTTGATCCGCGCTTACGCCGATCGGGTGGTCTGCGTCGTCAACCCTTTCCGTACCAAACCGGCGCACACCAGGCTGATCATGGGGCTGCTCTCCGACGATGAAGGACCGGCAAGCGGCATCCTCGACGCCGGATCGGCGCTGGCGGTGGCGCGCCACGTGCCGTGGACGCGACCGGTGCGTCGGGGAACCACCCGCTATCAGGGCGAACGGGTCGATCTCCTCGACTTCGCCCGCCGCCACCGCGAACGCCTGGTGCTCAAACCGAACGATGCATATGGCGATGCAGAGGTTATCGCTGGTTGGGCAACGGCCCCACTCGACTGGGAAGGAGCGCTCGAACGCGCACTCGAAGAGCCGTCAATCCTCCAGGAGCGTGTGCCGACGCCGGAAGAATGCTACCCGATCTGGTCGGACGACAAGGGGATTATCTGCGATAATTATTATGTCAACTCAAATCCCTGTCTCTATGGAGACCGCGCGCTGGGGTGTCTGACACGCATCAGCGCTCCGGCGCCATCGAACAGCACAACCGGCAGCAACCCGGCGCTGCCGACCTTTCTTGTCGAACCTGGACAGAAACAGGAGTCTCTCGATGCCAATCCGTGATCAGATCATTCAGATCGTTCGCGGCCACGATCTCAGCGAAGATCAGGCTGCCGAAGCGATGGAAGAAATCATGACCGGCATGGCGACACCGGCACAGGTTGCGGCGCTGCTCACGGCGCTCCACCTGAAGGGCGAAACCGACGCCGAAATCGCCGGTATGGCGCGTGTGATGCGGGCAAAAGCCATTCCGGTTCACTTCGATGCGCCACTGCTCGACACGTGCGGCACCGGCGGCGACGGCGCCGGAACGTTCAACATCTCGACGACCGCTGCCTTCATCGCCGCTGGTGCAGGCGCCATCGTTGCCAAGCACGGCAATCGCGCGATGTCGAGTGTCTGCGGTTCCGCCGATGTGCTCGAAGGGTTGGGGGTCAACATCGAACTGGACGCCGCCGGCGTGGCGCGCTGTCTGAAGCAGGCAGGCATCGGCTTTATGTTCGCGCAAAAGTTCCACCCCGCAATGCGCTTCGTTGGTCCGGTACGCCGCGAGATCGGCATCCGCACCGTTTTCAACATTCTTGGACCGCTGAGTAATCCGGCGCACGCCCGCCACCAGGTGCTCGGCGTTGCCGACCCGGTGCTGGCGGAGAAAATGGCACGCGCACTGTACCTGCTCGGCGCACAGCACGCGCTGGTCATCCACGGACACAGTGGTCTCGACGAATTGACGCTCAGTGGACCGAACCTGGTGATCGACGTGCGCGCCGGTCACGCGCCACAGCGCTACGAAGTAACCGCTGCCGATCTGGGACTTACCCCCGCACCACGTGAAGCGCTGCGTGGCGGTGATGTCGCCGTCAATGTTGCCATCGTGCGCGGCATCCTTGCAGGCGAGGATCAGGGCGCACGACGTGATGCAGCGCTCCTGAATGCCGCCGCTGCACTGGTTGCTGCCGACCGCGCCGCCGACCTGCACGAGGGGCTGCGTCAGGCGCGACATAGCCTGGAAAGCGGTGCAGCTCTGGCGCACCTGGAGCGACTGATCGCAGTAAGCCAGGGTTAGGGTGAAAGCGGTTGAACATTGAACGTTCAACGCTCAACGCTCAACGCTCGACGTTCCACACCGTTATCCGGCGCCAGACGCTGGCGAACCGGCGATACATCCTGGCGGGCTTCAACGAGAAAACTCCTGGTAAGGCGCAACCGATAGCGGGATTCGCCGCTTCTCATGGCACTTCTGTCCCTATCAAAGATGGTGTACCAGCGGCCGAGCCGGCAGATCGTATCACCTCTTGCTCAAAGATGGGCATCGTTCAGAGGTCATCCGCATGCTGCGTGCGACCGGGCGTCCCACCGGCGCGTTGCTGGCGGGTCGTCGCAGTGCGGGAGGCCCCCACCCCAACCCGCCCCCGTTGGGTACGGGAGGCGCCTGGTCAGCGTGTGGCGGCAGGACATGCGGTTCCGTGGTGTGGGCACGCCGGAGGCGCGCGCTCCCAGGGAGCATACCGGCTCCTGCGTACAGCAGTGCGGTGTGCGGGTGCGGCGCCAGAGCGATGCTGCGATCACGCGCCACGACTTCTATGACACCAGATTTGATACCATCGGTGATGAGCAGCAGACTCCAATCGCTTTCGGCGATCGTCTTGCCACGCACCCGCGATTCGAATCGTCCAGGCTGTTGCGCAAAGACCCCGGCACAGGGTACAGAGCGGCAAAATACTCTTCTATGACCGTGGAGGAGTCCTGATCGCTCATCGCACACCTCCCCATTTTTGAGAAATGCTTTCACATCCAGGCATTCCTGCCCTGCGCGCAACTCGTGGTATGATACATGCCGTTCGTGCTAGCCCAAGGACCCGTTATGATGCTCTTCTTCACCGTCGAAAAACTGAAGGCGCGTCTGGAAGAGATGCGCGCCGCCATCATCCGCGATACCCGTCCGATTACCGCTGTGTGGACCTGCCCGGCGCCAGGTGCGCCGCCCGACCATGCCATGTCCCCGCCGCCGCCATCTGATGACCCATCCTGGCGTCCGCTGAAGGTCGGTGAACGCTGGGGCGGCGACCCGCAGAACCCAGATAAGCCGGATGAGCCGCTTCCGTGGGGTATGCCGGTCGATGGCGGGCATACCCACTGGCTGCGTGCTACCCTGCGCGTTCCTGAAGAATGGCGCGGACGCCAGGTGCTAGTGCGCCTCTTCTGGCCCACTGGGCACCATGCAGGGATCGAGGGCATCGCCTACCTCGACGGGCGTGCGATCGCCGGAATCGATGAGCCGCACCCCTCTGTGCTCCTTCCTGAGAGTGCACACGAGGGGGACCATGAAGTGCTGATCCGCTGCTATACCCCTTACCCCCGTCCGTTTGGCGGGCTGGAACTGCAACTGCGCGACGAGGTCATTGGTCGCCTGACCGCCATCATGTACGCTGTGCTCAATGTGATCCCCACCTACCGCGAGAGCGATCCGGAGAAACATGCCCTGCTCGACCGGATCAATCGTGCGTATAACCTGCTCGACCTGCGCGAGGGGTGGCAGAGTGAACGCTTCGCCATCTCGGCTGGCGCAGCGCTTACCTTCCTGCGTGAGACTCTGACAGCCAACCTGGAGCCTGGACAACGCCCAATCGTGCTGGCGACCGGTCACGCGCATATGGATGTCGCCTGGCTCTGGCCCCTGTGGCGCACCCGCCAGAAAATTGCGCATACGGTTGCGACTGCGCTGCACCTGATGGAACGCTACCCGGAGTATCATTTCAGCATGAGCCAGCCGCAGACCTATTCGTTCCTCAAGCAGGACGATCCGGAGTTGTACGAGCGGTTGTGCCAGCGCGTCGCCGAGGGACGGTTCGAGCCGGTCGGCGCAATGTGGCTCGAACCAGATTGCAACGTAACCGGCGGCGAATCGCTGGTGCGCCAGGTGATCCACGGCATCCGCTTCTTCGAGGGTGAGTTTGGTCCCATCGAGCACGTGATCTGGTTGCCGGATGTGTTCGGCTACTCGGCGGCACTACCACAGATCATGCGGCTGGCAGGCATTACGTGCTTCATGACGACGAAAATTAGCTGGAACCAGTTCAACCGCATGCCCTATGATACATTCCGCTGGCGCGGGATCGATGGCTCCGAGGTGCTAGCGCATTTCGTGACCGCAACCTCCGCGCCGGTGAAACCCAACCCGACCGAAGCGCAGTTCTATACCTACAACGGCAGCATGCTCCCGTCAGAGGTCTTGGGAACGTGGAACCACTACCGCCAGAAGGACATCAACGATGAGGTGCTCTACATTTATGGACATGGCGATGGCGGCGGCGGTCCGACCGAGGAGATGCTCGAACTGGCGCGGGTCATGGACGACCTGCCAGGCTTCCCGGTTGTGCGCCCCGGTCGTGTCGAGCAGTACTTCCAGCGCCTGCGGCAGCGCGTCTGGAACAATCCGCATCTGCCGGTGTGGGTCGGTGAGCTGTACCTGGAATATCACCGTGGCACCTACACCAGCCAGGCGCGTACCAAGCAGAACAATCGTCAGGCAGAACTCCTGCTGCGCGAAGCCGAATGGCTCAACGCCTGGGCAGCCACACAGGGGGCGATCAACCGTCAGGCAGACCTCGACGCCGCCTGGCGCACGGTGCTGCTCAACCAGTTCCACGATATTTTGCCCGGCAGTTCGGTACCGCTGGTGTATGTCGAGAGCGAACGTCAGTTTGCCGAGGTGCGCGAAACGGTCGAGACGGTGCGCTACGCCGCAATTACCGACCTGACCGAGAGTGACGGCAACGGAGCTGCGCCACGCCTGGCAGTGTTCAATAGCCTGGCGTGGGATCGTACCGAATGTGTCGCCATTCCGCTTGATGACCGTCCGCGACCGGCGGTTACCGGCGTGACGCAGACGGTCGAGCAGCTGGATGGGACGCGCGCACTGCTGGTAGAGGCGTCCGTGCCGGCATTCGGGTACGCTGCTATCGACAAATCCTCCCACACCATCCCGCCTGCCCGTTTCATCACCCGCCGCGAATATCTGGCGTCCGATGAGTTGCGTATCGAGTTCGATGCACACGGTGAAATCGGATCGCTCTACGATGCACGCTATGAGCGCGAAATTATCGCCGAAGGCGCCAGCGGCAACCAGCTCGTCCTGTACGAAGACCGCCCGATGTTCTGGGATGCCTGGGATATCGATCCCTTCTACCTCGAAAAACCGTACCCGATCCACGACATCAGCGAATGGCGTGTGGTCGAAGAAGGACCGCTGCGGGCAACGGTGGAAATTGTACGGCGCTTCGGCAGGAGCACGATTCGCCAGCGGATCAGTCTGTGGCGCAACAGTCGCCGGATCGACTTCGATACAGAAGTGGACTGGCAGGAACGGCAGAACCTGTTGCGCGTCCTGTTCCCGCTGCGACTCAACGCAACCCGCGCCACCTGTGAAATTCAGTTTGGCGCAGTCGAACGTCCGACCCACCGCAATACGAGCTGGGATTGGGCACGCTTCGAGGTATGTGCGCATCGCTGGATCGATCTCGGCGAGGGCGGGTATGGCGTGGCGCTGATGAACAACGGAAAATACGGTCACAGTCTGCTCCACAACACTCTCGGCATTTCACTGCTCAAATCGGCGGTCATCCCTGATCCGCAGGCGGATCGCGGGATGCATCGCTTTACGTATAGCCTGCTACCCCACGCCGGTGACTGGCGCGAAGCACAGGTCACCCGCCGCGCGTATGAACTGAATGCACCCTTGCGCCCGGTGACGGTCATGGGTGAAGTTCCGGCGGAAGGGCGGTCATTCCTGCGCGTCGAGAGTGATCACGTCGTGGTCGAAACGATCAAAACTGCGGATGACGGCGATGGGTTGATCGTGCGCATGTACGAAGCGCATAACCAGCGGGGTCAGGTTTGCCTCGACTTCGGACGACCGGTGGAGTCGGCAGTGGAGGTCGATCTGCTGGAACGCGAGACCGGACCAGTGACGGTGGCCGGGAACAGGGTGCGATGTAACGTGCGCCCGTTCGAGATCAAAACGATCCGGGTGCGGTTGTAACACGCAATGATGGCGATTTGAACATCAGGACGCTGCCTCGTCCTGCTCTCAGTTTCCTTTTCAGGGATGATTTCAGCACACGCCTGTGCGCCATCTCCTGAGACTCCCGGCAAAGAATTCAGGGGCAGACAGAACAGGCAAGTGTGTGCGAGAGATAGGGCTTGGGAACGCCCTGAAGGCCCTCACCCCCGGCCCCTCTCCCGCGATGCGGGAGAGGAGAGGAGCGGCCTGCGCCGGGGTATTCCGCTGCGACAGAAGGCGCTTTGGCTCATATGTTCTGTTCGCCCCTTAAACCGCAAAGAGGCAGGTCGTCCTGATGCTTGCACCCCTCCTTTTCCCACCAGAGAGGAAGGCAACTTGACGAGGTAAGGGGTAAGTCGGAGTCCGGAAATCTATCTTCTCTGGAACAGCGCTCAACAAACGAAAGTTCTGACTATGAGCACACAGCACCTCACGCACCTCCAGGTGATCGGCATACGGTATCGTGGCAGCACTCCCGCCGAAGGAGACGAACGCGCGCTCAGCGCCTACGCCGCCTCCGGCGTATACAGCGCCGCAGGCGTCCCCTTCACGATTGTCGAGCCGCACATGCCCGAAATGCACCGGAGCGCCGATGAACCGTCGAACCTGGGATGGATGTGTCGCACGATCGCCGATGACGTTGCTGCTGCACGCACAATTGGACGGGTGCCGCTCATTGTCGGTGGTGACTGCACCCACGCGGTTGGTGTCATCGCCGGGTTGCAACGTTCGTGTCATCCGTACACCCGCATCGGTCTGGTCTGGTTCGATGCCCATGGCGACTACAACACACCTCGCACCACACTCTCCGGGATGCTGGGAGGTATGCCGGTGGCGGTCTGTGCAGGGCTGGCGCTCCCCCAATGGCGCGAGCGGGCAGGTCTTGAAGCACCGCTGCCAACCGACCAGATTCTGCTGGTCGATGGGCGCAACCTCGATCCGCCCGAAGAGCAACTGATCCGCGCGACCGAAACCCGTATCGCGCGTGTCGATGACCTCGCTGAACCACTCACAGAGCTCGCTGCAACCAGTGATGTGATCTATCTCCACGTCGACTCGGACATTCTCGACGCATCGCTCGTACCCAACCATGCCACCCGGGAACCGAACGGTCCGGGACTGGCTCAGGTACAGGCAGCCATCGAGATGGTCATGGCAACCGGTAAAGTTGGCGCGTTTGCGGTCGTTTCGGTGTACGGCGCGGGTCCCGGCAGTGCCATAAGTGCTGCCTCAGGCACAGCGCTCATTCGCGCCGGCCTTGAGGCGTGGGCGCGGTATGGGATGATATAGACATTATTTCGCTACGCCTGTGCCCAACCACGCCGCTCACCACAGTACACGCAACGCAGTACGATGCCGCCTGAGCCGCCGGGTATGCATAGCGCCACCCGATGATCCGGCGCAGATGCGAGAGATCGTACTCCTGCATTCGTGCTACAATACCTGGAGGAGGGGCGTATGCAATCACCGTTCCCAGGTATGGATCCGTATCTCGAATCGGCGGCGATCTGGCCCGATGTATATGTCGGGCTGATTACCGCTATGCGACGGCAACTCCAGCCCCGTCTCAGTCCGCAGTACGTAGCCGTCATCGTACCTTACACAGCATTCGAGACTATTGACGTCAACCTTTCCCGGTTTCTCGTTCCCGACATTGCCATCGTCGAGCGTGAGCAGCAGAGCCGTGTGACCGCCACACCCGTTGCGCCAGCACCGGTGGTGGAGCGCTGGAGGTTGAGATCGAAACACGCTATAGCCGCCTCGAAGTGCGCACAGTGAGAGACGAAATGGTTGTCATGGTGATAGAACTCCTCTCCCCGGCGAACAAACGTACAGGCGTCGATGCTGCCGATGCATATGAATGCAAACGTCGGGAGATCATCCGCAGATCGATACATCTGATCGAGATTGATCTGCTGCGCGGCGGGCGGCGGCCCTCGCTGGCAACACTCTGGCCCCTAAGCCATACGTTGTTATGCTCAGTCGCGCCGATCAGCGTCCACGCGTTGAAATCTGGCCCGTTCAATTACAAGATCGGCTGCCCGTCGTGCCAGTTCCGCTCCGCGAGCCTGACTCCGACGTTCCGCTCGATCTGGGTGCGGCGCTGAACGAAGCATATGCCGAAGGACAGTATGATCTGCGCGTTGACCACTGTGAGCCGCCTCCACCGCCACCGCTCTCTCCGGATGACGAGGCATGGCTTCAGGCGTCTTGTCGCTGTCGGTCTACGGCAAGCCTGTTCTAACTCAGGCACGCTACCGCCCGAAAGGCAATGAACGCACCGCTGTCCGCAGGAAACGTGAAACCATCGAACACTCTTCCCGGCACAACTGCGCGATCCCAGAGATTGTGCCGAAGCGTGTATCGCCGGTCGGAAAATCCGGTTCCACCCGAAAACATTCGCAGATACTATGGCAGCCACGTCCCGTCTCTATGCCAGTGAAGACGATTATGCCCGCATGCGTCAACTGGTTGCGGAAATCGAAGCGCTCGAAGGTCCGCTGGTGTACTGCCACGTCGGTAACCTCGACTGGTGGCGCTTCACCGACGAAGATACCCATGCCCTGACGACACGCATCCGTCTCTGGTTCGACCATCAGGGCGCGCTAGTCGGGTTTACCTGGCCCAGTGAGCATCAGGTGGATCTGCTGGTGCACCCGGCGCACCGCTCCATCGAACCGGCAATGCTCGACTGGGTCGAGCACCTGAGTCGTCTTGCCGTTGATGATCCGCATCCACATGTGTCGGTCTGGAGTTATGCGCACGATGCCTGGCGCAACGAACTGCTCAGGCAGCGCGGCTACCGGCGCACCGAACACTTCCTTTCGCTCAGCGTGCACGATCTGAGTCGACGTGTGCCTGAGCCGGACATCCCCGCCGGTTATGTCATCCGCACTATGAATGGCGAAGATGACATACCTGCCCGGGTCGAAGCGCACCGCGACGCCTTCGCGCCATCGCGGATGACCATTGCCCGGTATCGCGCCATTACGCACGCTCCCGCCTACTGCCCTGATCTCGACCTGATTGCAGTTGCAGCAGACGGAACCGTCGCCGCCTTCTGCACCCTGTGGTTCGACCCGATCAACCGCGTTGGCGAGATCGAGCCGCTGGGATGTCGCGCTGCACACCGCCGTCGCGGACTGGCGCGCGCACTCGTGCTGGAAGGTCTGCGTCGCTTGCAGGGGTACGATGCACGCCATGTGACGGTGTTCTACGGCAGCGAACCGGAGGATCAACCGGCGCGCCACTTCTACGCCAGCCTCGGCTTCGTCGAGCAGGGTCGCATCTATGCATGGACGAAGGCAGGGCATCGATAATAGCCCCACCGCGCCCCTGTGCAGCCCCGCGCTCCCCTTCATACAACATTCATCCCTGCCGCACACGATACAGGTGAAACGAAAACCACGCTTCCCTGCTACCCATCGTCCAGCAACAAATGAAGGCGCCCCATCAGGAACAAGGTCGGCGGACACATCATACACAAGTCGTCCCATCGTGGTGAAACGCAATGCAATCCACAAATGAATATAGACACTACCGGCAGAACAATTCGAGAAGGAATCACCGATGAAGCCTTCCATTTCTTTCAATCTCTTCATCCGCGCGCTGACAATTTTGAGTCTTTGTGCGGGGCTGATCGGCAGCATCGGTCTTACTCCCCACTGGGCGCAGGCCAATGTCCCGCCGTCATGCTCCACCACGCCGCTGTTCACCAACGGCACATTCATCACCGGAACAGACAATGCTTCCGACGGCGCTGATACCAGTTCACTCTAGAGTCCGGACACGGGGTTTGGGTACCTTGTCGATCCAACTCGCACGCAGTCCACTCCAGATAGCGTTGATCGCGCTCGCCTGGCGGACGATTTCACCGTGACCGGCAACGGATGGCGACCAACCGCGATTACGCTCTATGCGTACCAGATCAGCAGCGGAATGACATCAACGATCACCGGCGTCGTAGATCTACGGTTGTGGAACGGCGCACCGGGCGCTGGCGGCGCAGTGATCGCCGGACCGATCGATGCCACGATCACGAACAACCAGTGGACCGGCGTCTATCGTGTGCCTTCCAATGATTTGACGCAAACACTTCGCCCAATCATGGCAGTAACGATCGACTGGCCCTTTCCTACCACCACGCTGCTACCTGGTACCTACTGGATCGAGTGGGGCATGGCAGGTGCTTCAAGTCTTAGCGGACCATGGGCGCCGCTAACAAATGCCGCAACTGGAGATAATGCACGCCAGCTCAACCTGACCAGCGGCGAGTCGGGGACGTGGGCGCCGCGCAACGATTATAGTAGCGGTCGAACTGTTGGACTACCATTCGTGATCTGTGGTGAAACCATTCCCACACCTCAGATCACGAGTCTGAGTCCAGATCAGCGAGAAGCCGGCAGTACGGATTTCACACTGACCATCAACGGCAGCGGTTTTATCGACGGAATCGGTGCGGATCGTTCGGTTATCCACTGGAACGGCAGTCCGCGCGCAACGACGTTCATCTCCAGCACCCAACTGACCGCCGCCATTCCCGCCAGCGATGTTGCGACTGCCGAGACGGCAAGCGTGACGGTCTTCAACCCCACCCCCGGCGGCGGCGAGTTCGGCGCGGTGACGTTTACCATTCAGGAAAATACTGTCGGATCACCGACACAGTACCAGGTCATGTTGCCGCTCATCATACGATAACCTGCCACCGATCAGAAGGTGGGGTATCGGGCGTGGCATGTCGCAGCCAGGCATGCCATGCCCGACGTGGTACAATCAACCACCCTGCAATCGTGACGATCGGGAGTGGTTGTGAATCAGAAAATCCTCGCTGCGGTCACCTCCTCTGCATCAACCCCATGGAATCCAGGCAGTGTGCTGGCGCTGCTCATGGGATACTTCGTCCTCTTTGGAGTGACGATTGGCGGGCAGGGTGTTCTCTGGGCAGACATTATTCGTACATTGCGCATAAGTGAGGGCGTATTTGGCTCGGTACAACTCCTTCCACCGCTCATTGCGATGGGATTGCTGATACTCGGCGGTCCGCTGACAGTCGTATTCGGTAAAAAACGCCTTGCGATCACCGGTCTTACCACGCTTGGTCTTTCGCTGGTATGGCTCGCTACAGCAAGCAATCTTCAGAGTTTTACACTCGCGCTGGCGTTGAGCGGGCTGGGATTTGGGGCAATCGAAATGGCAATGAATAGTGCCACTCTCGACTGGGAACAACAGACCGGACGTGCGGTGATGAACCTGATGCATGCCGGATTCAGCGGAGGTGCTGTGCTCGGTGCGTTCATCGCGGGCTGGTTGTTACAGACAGGATGAACATATGTGCATATTCTCTGGTGTATGACAGCGTTATGTGTGCTCGTCATCCTGTCAACCCTGCCGGTGCGCTATCCACCTCCTGTACCTGCCCAAACCACCCACAACGGACCTGGATCGGCGCTACGCCTGTTGATCGGGCAACACACACTCCTCGTGCTGGCGGTCATCAGTATGTTTGGCGTCGTCGGCGAAAGCGTGGCGAATACCTGGTCGGTGATTCACCTGCGTGACCTGGGTGCAGCAGCATTCGTCGGCGGTGCGGCATATGCGCTCTTCAATGGAATGATGTTTGCCGGGAGGCTGGCGAATGCACCGTTCGTGGTGCGGTTTGGCGCGCGCGTTTCGTTATTAACATCAGGTGCGCTGGTAGTTGCTGCAGGGTTGCTCCTGATGATTCCCGACTCCATCCCGGCAGCCGTGGCAGCCTTCGCCCTCACCGGACTCGGAGTCGCGGGAGTTGTACCGACGGCGCTCAGCGAAGCGGCGCGGCACACTCCTGCCAGCAGCGGGGTAGTAACCGGTGCGATCATGACGGTCACTTATCTTTCCTTTGTTGTGTGTGCCCCACTCGTAGGATGGATAGCCGAGCTGGTGTCGCTGCAAACTGCGCTTATGACTGTGGCGCTCAGCGGTGTGGGCATTCTCTGGCTTGCACGCACTATCACCTGATATGACACCTCGCCATGCATCCCGTTTCTCGTGTACAATGACAGTATGAAGACTTGCTTTCGCCTGATCCTGACTGCGCTAGTCACCGGTGTGCTGGCGGGGTGCGGTGCCTTCCCTGTAGCGTTGCAACTAGGTACGACTGCAACCGTCACGCTGCTTTCGACGCCGACAGCGCTGCCAACCGCTACTGCTACGGTAACGCCGCTACCAACCGCGACACCGACGCCAACTCATACTCCCACACCGGTTCCAACGCCAACCGTAACTCCTTACCCGCTCCTGCCTACCCCGACGCTCGCACCGCTTACGACCGGTATGCGTCAGCAGATCTTCGACGATGTCTGGACGCTGGTGCGCGACCGGTATGTGTACGAGGATTATGGCGGCATCGACTGGGACGCAGTGCGCGAAGAGTTCGAGCCAAAGATCGCCGGTGCTGCCTCGGAAGAGGAATTCTATTCGCTGATCGAAGAAATGGTGGGACGCCTCGGCGATGATCACACCCGTTTCGACACGCCGCAGGAAGTCGCCGAAGAGGCCGCCCGTTTCGACGGCGGACTGGCTTATGCCGGCATCGGCGCCATGATCCGCGAATTACCGGAGGGTATTCTGATCACCCGCCTCGCTCCCAACGGACCGGCGGAGCAGGCTGGATTGCAACCACGCGAACTGATCATCGCCGTCAACGGCATACCGGTCAGCGACACCACGACCTTCGGTCCCGGCGATCCCATCACGGTGGTGCGCGGGCAACCGGGAACGCCTGTACGTCTCAGCGTGATCGACAGCACCGGCGCAGTGCGTGAGGTGACCGTCATTCGCCAGGTCATTCCGCCCGATGCATTCCCAATCGTCGAGGCGCATCGTCTGCCGGGAACCGACGTCGGTGTGGTTCTGATCGATACGTTCAACGTTGCAGCCCTCGATGAGCGCGTGACCGACGCGATTATGTCACTGGTGCAGTCGGGTCCGATCGACGGGTTGATCCTGGATGTACGTACCAATGGCGGTGGACGTCTGGATATGCTCCGCCGCACTCTGGGGCTGTTTCTCGACGGTGGCACGATCGGCAACAGCAGCGGGCGCGATCGTTCCTTCAGCATCGACGTGCCATCCGGTCGCACCCTGCCCCTGATCGAGCAGACGCCGATCGTTGTACTGACCAGTGACGAGACCGCCAGCGCCGCCGAGATGTTCGCTGCCGGCTTACAATTCCGTGGACGGGCGCAGATTGTCGGTACGCCCAGCGCCGGCAACACCGAAAACCTGATCGGGTATGATCTCGACGATGGCTCGCGTTTCTGGGTGGCGGAACTGGTCTTTCGCCTGCCCGACGGGACGTTACTCGAAGGAAATGGGGTGCAGCCCGACCGCTTGGTGGAGGCGGAATGGTGGCGCTATGACAGTGAGAACGATCCGCAAATCCTGGCGGCAGTCGAAGAACTCCGTCTCGCCGCTGCGATCAAGCGTGAAGGTTAGTTCGGTACACTTCCGGCTGAAGTGATGGAAGTGGCACACGAATCGCGTCTGCCTTGCTCTCAGTTCTTAGTTCCTGGTTCTCAGTTCCCGGTTCTCACATGGACACAATACTCAACCGCATTCTGACCCACAAGCGCGCCGAAGTCGAGCGACAGCGCATCAAGATACCCGACGCACAGATCCGCGCGCGGGCAGAAGCTGCACCGCCGCCACGCGATTTCGCTGCTGCGCTGCGCGCACACCGCCCCATCGCACTGATTGCCGAGGTCAAAAAAGCATCGCCATCGAAAGGCGTTCTGATCGAGCATTTCGACCCACTGGCACTGGCACATACCTATGCCAGCAGTGGCGCCGCTGCCATTTCAGTACTGACCGATATGCGCTTCTTCCAGGGAAGCCTGAAGCACCTGGAAGGGATCCGTGCCATGGTTGATCGGGGCAAAGCGCCGCCCGTGCCGCTCCTCCGCAAAGATTTCATCATCGATCCCTATCAGGTTGCAGAAGCGCGTGCATACGGCGCCGATGCACTGCTCCTGATTGTCGCCGCGCTCGACGACGAAACCCTGGCGGAACTGCTGGCGTTGACCGAATCCTTCGGCATGCAGGCGCTGGTCGAGGTGCATAACGAAGACGAACTCCGCCATGCTCTGGATGCCGGTGCATCCATCATCGGCGTCAACAACCGCGACCTCCATAGTTTCACAACCACCCTGGAGACGACCCGCCGTCTGGCTGCGTTGCTACCATCATCGCATCGTCCGCTGCTGGTCAGCGAAAGCGGCATCTTTACCGCCGAACACGTTGCACTGGTGCGCTCCTGGGGCGCCGATGCAATTCTGGTTGGCGAAGCGCTGGTGACCGCTCCTGACATTGCCGGCAAAGTCCGTGAACTTCGAGCGGGAGCATGAACTGCCCGGTTTGCAAAAAAAGCCGGCGAGAACACCGGCAAAGGACAGGCATGGACAGTACCACCGAACTCTGTTTCCTCACAGCCATTGAACTCACACAGCGCATTCGTGCTCGCAGTGTATCGTGTGTCGAAGTGATGGAAGCGCATCTGCGCCAGATCGAACGGGTCAACTCACAGGTCAACGCGATTGTCACCCTGGCGCCCGAACAGGCGCTGGCGCAGGCGCGCGCAGCCGATGCCGCGCTGCGTCGCGGCGCCGCCATCGGACCGTTGCACGGATTGCCGGTGGCGCACAAAGACCTGGTACAGACGAAGGGTATACGCACAACGTTCGGCTCTCCCATCTACGCCGATTTCATTCCCGACGTTGATGACCTGATCGTTACCCGCATCCGCAATGCCGGGGCGATCTTGATCGGCAAGACCAACACCCCTGAGTTTGGCGCCGGCTCGCAGACCTTCAATCCGGTCTTTGGTGCGACCCGCAACCCGTATGATCGCACAAAGACCTGCGGCGGCAGCAGCGGCGGCGCAGCTGTCGCTCTGGCGTGCGGTATACTCCCAATCGCCGACGGGAGCGATACCGGCGGATCGCTGCGCAATCCCGCCAGCTTCTGCAATGTGGTCGGCTTTCGTCCATCACCAGGACGTGTGCCGTTCTGCTCCGACCGTGCTGCCTGGCAAACGCTCAGCGTGTTGGGACCGATGGCGCGCACGGTGGCAGATGCCGCGCTGCTACTCAGCGCCATGGCAGGACCGCATCCATGCTCGCCTATCGCCCTCCAGAAACCGGGTGCACACTTCCGTCAGCCGCTCGACCGTGATTTCCGTGGTGTGCGGGTAGCGTGGAGCCGTGCCCCCGGCGGATTGGCAGTCGATCCAGAGGTTACCGGTGTGCTCGAACAGGCGCGCCCGGTGCTGGAAGCGATCGGCTGTATCGTCGAAGAGGCTGAACCGGATTTCACCGGCGCGGACGAAGCGTTCAAGGTGTGGCGCGCCTGGGGATACGAACAAAAACTGGGTGAGCTTGCCGATACACAGCGTGATCGTCTTAAAGAGACAATTCTCTGGGAGATCGAACGGGGACGCGCGCTGACAGGACCACAGATCGGGCGCGCTGAACGGCTGCGCACAGCGCTGTACCATCGGATGCGTAGATTTATGCAAACGTATGAATTCCTGGCGCTGCCGGTGGTTCAGGTTCCGCCCTTTCCCATCGAACAACCGTATGTGACCGAGATCAACGGCGTTCCGATGGAAACGTACATCGACTGGATGGGTTCGTGTTACTACATCTCAATAACCGGCTTCCCGGCAATTTCCGTTCCCGCAGGATTCACGCGCGACGGATTGCCGGTCGGTCTGCAACTGGTTGGGCGCCACCACAACGATTTCAGCGTGTTGCAACTGGCGCATGCGTTCGAGCGGGCGACCGGATACTGGCGTCGACGACCGCTGATCGTGTGAGTTTCCCAAAACGACAGACGCAGGAAACCGACAGGTGTCCTGATGCTCGCAACGGAAGATAGAAGCGCAAGGAATCGGCGCGGAGCCTGTCGGGACAGGCTCTGCGCCTGCCAACCCGACAGCGCGGAACCGGCTTTCGTGATACCATAACCTGGAATGTACCGATCAGCGCCTTTCATTGATCACTCAATACCCGACACGGTCACACCCGATCGTCTATGTCCAAACCCGGCATGACCAGCCATCCGACTGCTGCACCTGGGTCTGCGCGCAATCTTCCAGCGGATGCCGGCGTTCCCGACTGGCAACGCCACTTTGCGATCTTCTGGGATGCGTTTCTGACGGTTGCCGTGGGAGCGGGCTTATTCGACGCAGCACAGCGCGGTGGGCTGTGGAATGTGCGCGGTCTCTGGACGCTGATCCTGGCACTGGCTTTCCTGACCGCGCATCGCTGGTTGTGGTCGCCGGTACGTCGCAAAACCAGCGAATGGCCCCCAACCTACCGCGACCTCCTGATCGTTCTGGGAATCGAGTTCATCCTGGTTATCGCCCTGCTGCCGATCAGCGCGTGGTTCGCCCTGCTGCTCCTGGCGATGATGGGACAGACAGCAGCGGCAGCACCCCCATTCCGCTGGCTCCTGCCGTTCGCGGTCATGCTGTTGACCCTGGCGCAACCGATCGGGCTGTACAATGCGCTGGTGACGCAACGCTGGGGAACAGTCGCCGGACTGACGGCGCTCATCGTGTGGCTGCCGGTGATCTTCGCGTACATCCGGCTCTTCTTTGACGACCGGCAGATGCGCGCTGCGCTGGAACGCGACCTGCACGCCGCACAGGAGAAGATCGCACGGATAGCGCTGCTGCTGCACCGCCTGGACGAACTTCAGCGTCGTGAACAGGCGCTGACCGATCTGCGCAACGGTATGCAGCACACCCTGGCATACCTCAACCTCCGGCTCGACGCCATTCGCCAGCAGATACGCGACGATCCGGCTCCGGCAGCCGACGAACTGGCGGAACTGCACAACCTGGTGCAACGGCAGTTGAACGTCATTGTGGCGGGAACCGATGCGGCGGGCGAGACGATCCCACATTCCGTGGATGAAACCCCAGAATCCTGCGAAGCAACCGACGTGTCGCCTCCCGCGCCGGAAACCTCTTCCCGCCGGCGCGAGACCTCGTCGACGAACCGGGAACGCACCGACGCGGCGGTGCAGGCAACCACGCAGAACGAACCGGGTGCGGCGTCCACCACACCAATCGACGCAACTGCCGGTCGCTCTGACGCCACGGCAGCGCCATCGAGAACCGAAGGTTCTGGCGCATCGTCAGCAGAACAGGTGTCATCTTCTGGCAGCGAGGAGTGAAGAGCAATACTTACGAGTTTTGGCGCTCATATGTGTATTGCATGCCATTTCATTGCGCCAAAGAATAAGCTTGACAGCGACCATCGGAATTAGACATTCCGCCAGCAGCAGCGGGATAACCAGACCGACGAGCAGCAGACCAACCAGATGATAATGCTGTGGTCTATCAGCGCACGTTGTGGCGCCTGCGGATCGTAGTACACTGGCACGGAAGAACCAACCGGATAGCGCGCTATCACCGCCTGCGCCGGATCCCGGGAACTGGAGACCGACGTCATATGGGCTTGAGATGCCTCATACCGCTGACCCTGAACGATGCAGGCGTAGCGCACGACCACTTCGTAGAATGATCGATGGTTGGAGTCCGGCGTGACACGGATCTCGGTGCCGATGATCGTACCGGCCACAGCGGACCAGCGGTGTGACGCCAGACGCCAACCGATCGTTCGAAACAGGAAAGCAGGTGCGCGCCACAGAGCGCGCAGCCCGAAATAAAGGGCGCCGACGCCAATGCCGAACATCAGGATCACTCCAGCAATGTTCAAAATGTCGAAGAGGGGTTGCCTGTCCATCGGTATCGACGCCCCTACCCTACTCGCGTATGCTACAGCCTCACCAGGAGCAGCAACCCCGGCGTCAGCACCCCGATCAAGCCAATTTCACCCACCAACGCTCCCGGCGAAGAAACGCTGCACAACTGCTCGATGCGTATCGAAGGCACGAGCAGCGCAGCGCCAGGCTCCAGCAGCACACGGTATCCGACAGTGTGCAACCAATCAGGCGCAATCAACGTGATTACACCGCGGGCAACGCTCCGGAATGCAGCTTCGACCAGGATGACAGGCATGCGTCCTGTTGCGAGCGGTAGCATACCCGCTGAGGGAGCCTACTCAAACGCTGTCCAGGCAGAGGTGAACGACAGGATCATCCCGCAAAGGAGTACGGCGATGGTCAGGGACCACGACCAGCCTGTTGTCATCACCGCTGAGACAATTGTAACAAACCGCCAGGGCTTACCCAGGCGGTTTGTAAACCTTATTTAACAACACGCGGTGGTGCACCACACCAGCGGCACTGATGGGAGCAAAGGCGCAGACCTACACAAACAACGGCATCATATGATGCTCTTCCAGCACACGTTCCATGTCCGCTTCATCCGGACGCGCCTGGAACCGGCTTGCAGCGTCGAGCACACGCGGCAACAATTCGAGGTCGCCAACCGTGTTGAGGAAGACATCTGCACGCCCCAGCACCCAGTGAACTGCCAGGTCGATGTCCGCCTGATCCTCCAGCGGCGCATACCAGGTGGCATAGCGCCGTTCACGCTCACCCCACGGCGCCTGTGTGATCGCCTTGATCGTCTGCATGGCAACGCCACGCTCACGACAGACTGCGGCAAGCGCCTCGAAATCAGCAGCGTACTGCGGATTCTTCATCAGAATGTAACTGTACGGCAGCAGAACCGAGTCAAACGGGAAACGGTCGAGTGCGCGTCGGTGCTGCGCTGCAACCGTCACCCCATGACCGGTGATGCCAATGAAACGAACCAACCCCTGATCGCGCGCTTCGACTGCCGCCTCGAGCGCGCCGCCAGGACCAAGCGCCTGTTCCCATTCCTGCGGATCGACGAGATTGTGGAGCTGGATCAGGTCGATAACATCCACCCGCAGACGTTCGAGCGAACGATGAATTTCATCACGCGCTCGCTGATAGGTTCGCTCACCGGTCTTGGTTGCCAGGAAGAATTGCGATCGATGTTCCGCCATCCACGGACCAATGCGCAACTCGCTGTCACCGTAGCTTGCTGCTGTGTCGATGTGGTTGACGCCATACTGCAACAACAGTTCCAGCGTGCGATCAGCTTCTTCCTGGGTAACGCGGCTGAGCGCTGCAGCGCCGAAGATGGCGCGTGTACTGTGGTGACCGGTGCGTCCAAAAGGGGCAGTGGCTATCATGGCATAACTCCTCTGTTTCAACCATGCATCTTACGGTACCACGGGTTTACGTGTTGTCAAGCCCAATCCGACCCGTGCTATAATCAAGCGCCGTGTCACATGATCCTGCCAGTCGATCGGTTCCTCTATCGTTGACGCGCCTTGCACAGACGCTGGCAGTCGGCGCACTGACGGCGCTGGTCGGTGCGCATCTGATCTTTTTTGCGATCCGCGCCTGGCATGTGCTGACATTTCCCTACCCTCTCGATTATGGTGAAGGACCATTACTGGCGCAGGTGAATGATCTGCGGAGTGGCGCATCGCTGCTCCGTCTGTATGGCGACCCTGCTCAACCGCCCTACCTGGTCGTCAATTATCCGCCGGTCTATCTGATCGTCACTGTACTGGTTGCTCCACTGCTCGACTGGACTCTGCCGGGAGGTGCGACAACTCTTCTGGCAGGACGCCTCGTGACATTCTGCGCAACACTTATCTGCCCCCTGCTGATCTGGCGGCTCACGTTACCACCCGACCCGTCGATACGTCGTACCCCACCGGCGCAATCAGGCGTGGCGCTCGTGGTTGCCCTCGCGTTTCTGGCATTGCCGATCGTGCGTGAATGGAGCGCACTGATGCGCGTCGATCTGCTGGGTGTCTGCCTGGGACTGTGGGGACTACTGCTGACGCGCCGTTTGTCACGCCGGGCAGCCATTCCGCTGGCACTGAGCCTGCTGGTGAAACCATCATTGATCGCCGCGCCGGCGGCAGCGCTTGTCTGGCTCTGGTTTCGTCACCGCCGTCGCGCCTTGGAGGTAGCGGCGGGCATGGTTGTTATCGGCGGCGCTGCCGCCGGCGCGCTCCAGGTCGCTTCTGGCGGCTGGTTCTGGCTGCACGTCGTCTCAGCCAATGCCAATCCCTGGTCACCGGCGCTCGCAGAGGGGTTCTGGCAGGATCAGGCTGCGATCCTGGGTCCGCTCTGGCTTGGTGCGGCATTCGCTGCCACGTTGATACTTATGCGCAGCGCGCGCCGGAAACCGCACCGGTCTGATGCTTTCCCTCTGCCTGCGGCAACGTTCCATCCTCTGCTCGCGATCGTCTATACCTGCTTCGGCGCGTATGAGGCATTTGGTGTCGGTAAAGTCGGAGCATACACCAACTACTTTCTCGAATTCTACGCCGGCGCCATCTGGCTCATCGCAACTGTCGCTGTGCATCTGTTCGACCCGGCTCGTCCGCTCGCCAGCCCTCAAGCCCCCACTGTACAACGTTCAGAGTCCCACGAGCAGCCGGTGGAAGCACCATCTCCTGCGCTGGCTTCCCGGATTTCGATGATGATCTCCTGGTTCAAAACACTCAATACGCATCCGGCTGCCGCGTCTCTGCTGCCGGATCGCGCTCTTCAACCCGGACTGGCAGCCTGGTTCCCGCTGCTGCTCCTGCTTCTCCTCGCCGCTGCACTCATCCGCTACTATCCGCTCTGGAGCGAAAATTATGTCAAACCATACGGTCTTATCGAAGGGGATAACCCGCCACGGTTCGCCTTCGGCAGGTACGGCGTCTGGCGCGATCTGCAGCGCGAGGAAGAGATCCTCACAACGCTGCGACGGGTAAACGCCGCTCTTGTGGCGGATGTTCGTGCGGCTGGTCAACCGATCGTCACCGACATTCCCGGCATTGCAGCGCAGGCAGGCGCACTGTCACGCCTCCAGGCATTCGAGCATCGCCAGTTGTACGATGCCGGACTGCTGGATCAGCGTCCGCTGCTGCGCGATATGGCAAATGGACGTGTGCCGCTGGTTGTGCTCGACTATCTGGGTAACTGGCTGACGCCGGACATGATCACGCTGATCATGCATCGCTATGCCCAGGAAGGCTCGCGTGGCACATTCGATCTCTATCGACCGGTCGATCTAGGTCCCCGGAGCGATGTCCGGCTCGAAACCGGCGCCGATATACGGATTACAGCCGTCTTCCTCACACGTCCCGGCGGCACGAGGTACGCTCCTGGCGAACGGATTGCGCTGACGCTGGAATTGAACCAGAGCCGTGACACGCCGGGCGTGTGCGATGCGGTGATCTGCCATGTACAGGTGCGTCTTGCCACGCGCGATGGCACCCCCATTGCTGTCTGGGAACGTCCCCTGGTGTACGGTGTGCTACGTCCCTCCGACTGGAACGGTGCAGCGATCCAGCATATGCACACCATCGACCTACCCTTCGAGCTGCCGCCCGGCGTGTACCGCCTCGATGTTGTACTGCGCGCCGATGACGCCATACTCACTCCACCGTACCCCGTCGCATCAATCGAGGTTGGTGAGCCAGATGGACGGTTGCTCGGCGAACGCGGCTATTTCGTCCCTGCACCGCTCTTCGCTGCCTGGCTGAATGCCGGGGGATACGAGGGTGCCGGTGATCCACTAATGCCGGCGGTTCCCTTCACCGACGGTGTGTTGCAGTGCTTTGCGCGCGTCTGTTTCCGTTTCGACGGAACCAGCGTCACACGACTGCCACTCGGTGAACTGCTGCTGATCGGTGAAAGTGGTTCACGACCTGCGCCTCCGGAACCCGGACCGGCGCGATTCTTTCCAGAGACGGAGTGCACACTGCGGGGCGTATTCCTGGAAGCGTGGGAGGCAAACGGGGGAATGAGCGTCCTGGGGCCACCGATCAGCGACGCAATGTTGCGTGGCGCAACCCGTGTTCAGTACACACGCTATGCGCGACTTGAGCAGCCGGACAGTGAAACGACCGTTTTGCCGGCAAACGTGGGAGAAGAGTACCTGCGCCTGCCCGGCATCCCATACCGCTGGCGCTAACCTGCCCCAAAAATCGTCTCGACCGGGACGGCGAACCCCGGCAGCGCATCCCCGCCCTCCAGTGTATCGCCGGGGCGCAGCACCTGCACCTCGCGCAGTGAGCGGTAGACCGTCACCGTGCGCGTGCGCGGACGCACGATCCAGACCATGCGCGTCCCGGCTTCCAGGTAATCGAGCACCTTCGCCTCCACCTCTTCCGCTGTATCGTGCGGCGACACCACTTCGACTGCCAGGTCGGGCGCACCCTCGAAAAACCCGCTGCGTCCGCGCTGCGGTGCTGCCCGTTCCGCCCTGACGAACGCTACATCCGGCGCACGCACTGTATCCGGGTTGCGCGCTAGCAGAAATCCGGTTTCTGCGGCGTACAGCGAACCGAGACCGCGCGCACGCACGAATTGAAACAGCACACCGAAGGCAAACCCCGCAATTTCGCCGTGTTCCGCCCCTGCTGGCGCCATCGTGATCACCTCGCCGCGCACCAGTTCGACCCGCTGTTCACCCAACGCCATCCGTTCCAACTCTTCTGCGGTGATCGTCATCGTTGCGCTGCTCATAATCCCTCCGCGACGGGTAAAAGACCTGCAGCCCGCAGCCTCTGGTTGCACTCTGTGCGGCATGATCACGCTCGACGCTCAACGTTCAACGCTCAACGTTCAACGCCGTAACATTCAACACCCCAACGTTCAACGTTCAACGCTCAACGCTCAAATCACCGTGTATCGACGGTTTTGCGCGATGATTCCTCCACAACCGCGGTCAGCGGCGTATCAAGACCCGCATACATGCCACGCAACGCATACCAGCGCACCTTCAACACATCGCGCAGATTACGCCACGAATCGCGCAATGGGTTTACCTTCGTCTCCTCGCCATACTGCCACACCACCGGAACCTCGGCGATACGGTAGCCACGCCGAACCGCCAGATAGAGCAGTTCGACATCATAGGCAGTTACTGCGGCACCCTTGACACGTGGCGCATTATCCCCATAAATACGCACTCTTCGGAAGAGGTCATATGCTACAGCGCGTCGCAGCGCTTTGAACCCACACTGGGTGTCTTGAATGCCTCCCACCGCCACCATGCGTACAATAGTATTGAAGACTCGCCCCATCACATGGCGATACCATGGCTCGCCGATCCGTCGTGCTCCAATGCCCTCACGCGATCCGATTGCCAGGTCGTAGCCGCTCTCCAGATACCGCCGCAGACGATCCCACTCCTCAATTGGCGTCGCCAGGTCGGCATCACAGAGCAAGATGTACTCGCCTCGCGCCATCAGCGCCCCGGCACGCACCGTATACCCCTTACCTCTATGATCCAGTCTCAACAGGAAGAGATTACGATGCGCGTCGAGCAGACGATCAACATATGTGGCGGTCCCATCGGAACTGCCATCATCCGCAACGACCACTTCAGACGTGTAGGGTTGCTGTGCCAGATAATCGAGAACGCGCTTCAACGTCGTCGGTAAGCGGCGCTCTTCATTGTACGCCGGTATGACAACTGACAGGTGGGGAGAAGGCTCGAGATTGGTCACCGTTACTCCTTTAATAACGTGTTTCAACGACAAGGCGATCGGCATAATGTTCCCGGTTGCGACGCCGTTTACGCAAAAACTGCGGCAATGCCCGCAATCCGTCGATCTGACCGCGCAAACGGGCGCGTGCAGCAGGTTCGCGAATATGCCAGATCGAATGCAGTGCAAAACCAATCTGCGACCAGAGCATGAGGGGCCAGTAACGGCGTGCCTGCGGCGCCGGCATGTTCTTCACCCACACAAGCATAAAATTGCGCCCGCAATAGTAACTCGCCAGCGCACCACCGCCCGTCGCGCTCAATCGATGGTACACCACCGCGCGCGGCACATAGACAGTGCGCATGCCATGTAATCTGGCGCGCACATTCAGATCGACATCTTCACAGTACATCACCAGGTCTTCATCGAATACCCGACCCTGCTCGGCCAGTTCTTCGAGCGCTGCGCGACCGTATGCCGCAGCACCTGCACAAGGTCCGAACACTTCTTCCATTACATCGAACTGACCCATATCACGCTGCCAGACGCCCCGACTGCCGGGAACACCATCTAGACGGTAGTAATCGCCTGCCGAATGAAAATGATCACGCCGGTCGAAGAGCATCAACTTACTGGCGGCGAACGCATATGCAGGGTATCTTTCCAGTGCGCCGATCAGGTGTTCCAGCCAGCGCGGATGCGCTTCAGTGTCATTGTTCAGCAGCACCACATACTCACCACCGGTTGCCTCGATGCCCACGTTGACCGCCGCTGCCAGCCCGCGGTTACGCGGCAGAGCAATCACCTGCACTTCGGGGTAACGCCGCCGTACCAGCGCCACCGAGTCGTCCGTGCTGCCGTCGTCAACGACAACCACGCAGAAATCGCGCCGCGTCTGCGCCCGCAGCGAGTCGAGACATGTCGGCAATAGTGGAGCGCCGTTGTAGTTGGGAATGATGATATCGATCATGCTGTGAATAAAGAACCGGGAACAACCCTATCGACCCGTCTTCGCTCGTTCGATCCCATCTCGTGCCTGACGTTCAACGTTCCAACGCTCAACATCCAAATATTCAACATCCCAACGCTCAACGTTCCAACGCTCAACGTTCCAACATTCAACATCGTTATAACGTTCAACGTTCAACGTTCAACGTTCAACCCTCTCGACATACTCCGCCAGCGCCTCGTTCCACGGTCGCAATCGGATGCCCAGATCGGCGGCGGCGAAGTTGCGCAGTGGCGTGTAGGGTGGCACTTTGCTAGCGCGCGGATATTCCGCCAGCGTAATCGGTTGCAGCGCAACATCATCGTGCCCTGCAAACCGCAGCGTTGCCGCCGCAAACTCATAGCGCGAACAAAATCCCTCGTTCACCAGATGGTACGTTCCATAACAGGAGGTTTCGATCAGTCGCGCAATTGCCTCGGCGACTTCCGGTGCATAGGTCGGGCTGCCGATCTCGTCAGCGACCATCGCCATCCGATCCCGCTCACGCACCAGGCGCAGTACGGTGCGGACAAAGTTGCGCTCACCGCCGAAGAGCCAGGCAACGCGCACAATGTAGAACTGCTGCAACAGTTCACGCACTGCCTGCTCACCGGCCCATTTCGAGTACCCATACGGGTTGATCGGTGCGGGACGATCATACTCCAGATACGGCGCTGTCGCTGTACCGTCGAAGACCTCATTGGTGCTGACGTACACGAGAGGTGCATCGAGCAATTGACACGCCAGCGCGACATAGCGCGTTCCCAGAGCATTGACACGATAGGCGCGATCAGGGTCGCGGGCGCATCCATCGACATTGGTGTATGCTGCGGGGTGAATGACACACTGTGCTCCGGTCGCCGCCAGACGCTGTACGCAGTCGGGACGTTCCAGGTCTAGATCAGCATGACTCAGCGGCACGACTTCGTGAATACCGCTGAGCGCGTGTTGCAACGCTTTCCCGAGTTGTCCGCCGGCGCCGGTTACCGCGATGCGCATACCGCCTCCTCGTTGCGTCCTTCCAGCATCACGGTATGATAGAAGATCGGCGCGTGAGCGTCAAGGACATCGCCAACCCCTTTGTTTCTCACCTTCCTTACGTTACAATGTATGTAACGGCGAAATGACCGGAAATGCATCGGCTCGGTTTCTGGCGGTACCGCTTCAGAGACCGTGTTGCAATTACTACATTGTTTCCCGCCTCCCGAGCAATCATAAACCGGTGGCGATAAAGGTGTTGATGGTTATGCGCTGGATCGGCGGCATTATCACAGTTTTTCTCGTCCTGATCATGATCGGCACGCTTGGGCTGGACGCCATCCAGCGCCATATGATCTCCGCGCCAGATGTTCATCTGCATATCGGTTCATTTCACATTCGCGCATTTACCACGCGCACGCCGAACTGTCGCGTCCCCAGTACACAGCCGGGCAACTCGTTCTGCTCGACCAACTCGATCTACTCGACCGACGAGTATTACGCTGTCTGGTTCCTGAGTCGATCGCGTCGCGGCAGTGTGACCTTCGAGGAAGCACGACGACTGGCGCTTATACGCCTGCGTGATGATGCCAGATAGTTATGGTTCGCACGACGCCAGTCCTGCTGCTTTTCGTCTTCGCACTCACCACTGTCGCTCCACAACCGTCACGACTGCTGCCAACACCTGCCTGCCCACGCGTCCATCACCAGGGACCGTATTCTCTGATCGCCATGCTGTATGCGGCGGGGTACGAATGCACCGAAGAGATCGCACGCGCGCTGACGCCGGTTGCCGATGCCGACATGCTGCAACACCTGCTCCGACTGACTGCACCTAAGTTCCACAGTCTGACCCGCCGTAATGCGCTGCGAGTCATCGGACGCTGGACGGAAGATCCGCAGGCGCGCCGCGTTGTTCAGCGCAGTGCGCTTGCGCTGTACGACCGTCTGCTGACCCTGGTGCAGCACGATCCAAGCGACGATGTGCGCGCTGATGCGATCTGGATTCTCGATACGTTCTTCTTTCCCGCGCATCATGCCCGGCCTGCTTTTACCGCCATCGCATTGACCCCTGGCAGTGGCGCCAATCTGCGCACCCGCGCAGCGTATGCTGTCGCGCGCCTGATTGCCATCCGTACAGGACCGATTGCCGACGATGATCTGGCATTTCTGCTTGCCGGGTTGCGATCAGACGAGGCAGGCGTGCGCGCGCGCGCCGCCGACGCCATCCAACGCCTGCGCGACGATCAGATCGATGCTGCGGCGCGCGCGCGCATCACTGCGGCGCTGGAGGAAGCCTGGGACGAGGCGGCGCGCCTGGCGTCGGTCGATACGATTGCGTCTGCACCTCCCGCCATTCACGCAGGACGCTTCATCTCCGGCATGCCTGAAACCTCCCCCGGACCGTTCGCTGCCCGCGCTGCGCTTGCCCGTGCTCTTGATCGCTTTGGTGGCGAACGTTTCGTTGCCCTGCGCACCGGCTTCGAGTCGACCCATCTCCCGGTGTGTCTCGAACGCCACGCTTTGCGGGTCTGCGCCGGTTCACCTGGGTTAGATCTGGACGCAATTGCAGCACGCCTGGAATATCTGCGCACTGTGTTTTTTGAACTCACTGGCGTGACCGACCCTGTGCCCGACGACTCGACCGAAATGCTGACGATCAAACTCTTTGCCAGCCGCAGTGTGTTCCGTGAGTACATGCTGGCATTCGTTGGATTCGGCGCGGATGTCGATGGAGTGTACGTCGAGAACGATGGTGCGCTCTACACCTATCTCCGGGATGCTACCGAAAGCATCAACACCACCGATGAAACCATTGCGCACGAGTTCGGGCACTACCTCAGCGGGCGCTACCTCTTTCCCGGCGCGTGGCACGATGCCGGATATCACACTGAGCCGAAAGGGTGGATCGACGAAGGGATCGCCGAATATCTCGCCGGTCTCGATAGCGCCGGATCACGCGCTGCTCTCGACCGCCTGTGCAACCGTCCGGTTCCTCCTGACCTGAACCGCCTGCTGAGCCAGCGCGAGGGGTACGACCGGTACGGCGTCTTTGCCTATGATGATGCCTGGGGATTTGTCACGTTCCTGGCTCAGGAACGTCCCGCCGACCTGCGTGCAATTGCCGCTGCGTTCCATGCCAGCACATACCGCCAGAGCGATCTGGCAACTCTCATCGGCGTACCATCGATAGCCACGCTCCAGGAAGAATGGCACACAACTCTGGCACGCTGGTGCAGCCAGCGAGTTGAACGCTGAGGGGTGTGGGTGGGTGACGGCAGCGCCCACCCTGGCGTACAGGTGGGTGAAGCCGGCGCCCCCTTCCTTCGGTTCGAGCAGGCGCAGCCGGTGTTCCACCCCTGGTGTGGGTGGACGACGGCAGTATTCCATACTTTTGATTCGCGCAGGCATAGCCAGCGCCTTCGCGCCCTCGGTTCATCCAGACGCGGCCAGCGACCCCCGGCGTATGGATGAGCCAGCGCTACGCCTGTACGCGATCTCGGACGCGCGTCTGTAGTACAGCGCTCCATCCCTGGCGTATGGGTGAAGCCCGCGACTCCCGCCTCCGACCGGAGCAGGCGCAGCCAGCACTCCATCTCTGTTGCGCTTAAGAGCGGACAGAACATGTAGGCCTACACGATTTCTGCCGCATCGGGACGCCCTGGCGCAGACCACTGCTCCCCGCTCCCGCGCACGTTCAGGGGCGGACAGAATATATGAGCTAACGCAATTTCTCCCGCATCAAGATGCCCCAACTTAAGCTTCTGCTCTCCCCTCTCCCGTGCACGTGGGAGAGGGGCCGGGGGTGAGGGCGTTCAGCGCATCCCCAAGCCCTATCACCTGCACACGATCGCATGTTCTACCTGCCTCTGAACCCTGGCGTGTGGGTAGATGACGGCGGTATACCATCCCTCCGGTTCGCACAGGTGCAATCAGCGCTTCGTCTACCCGCATCTGCACCCTACGTTTCTCCTCACCCTCTCAGTTCCAGGTCTGCCAGTCGCTCCAGCAGCATACAGTATCCCTCCTGTCCCTGGCGAAAGCTACTCAGGCGGAAGAACTCATTCGGCGAATGCTGGCGCTCGTCCTCCAGCGCAAACGCAAAGTTGACCGTATAAACCCCTAATTCGTCCAGGAGAATGGTGCAGATCGGGATGCTGCCGCCGCTGCGCACCTCGTAGGGTTCACGACCATACATGGCAACCAGAACGTCGCGTGCCGCCCGATTGCCCGGATGATCGAACGGCATAAGGTACGGCTTCGCCAGAAACTTCAGCGGCGTTACCATCGCCGTCACACCCGGCGGCGTATGTTTCTGGACGTGCGCTGTGATCAATGCCACGATCGTTGCCGGATCTTGATTGGCGACCAGTCGGCACGTAATCTTGGCATGCACCTCGGCCGGCAGCACAGTTTTCACCCCTTCGCCCTGAAAGCCACCCCATATTCCATTAATCTCCAGCGTGGGACGCGCCCAGATACGCTCATACGTCGTGTACCCCGCTTCGCCCCACAACGCCGTCACCCCCAGGTCTGCCATATAAGCGGCTTCATCGAAGGGGAGCGCGGCAAACCGCCGTCGCTCGTCATCGGTCAGCAGTTGCACGGCATCGTAGAACCCTTCGACCAGAATGCGCCCATCTGCCCCGCGCATCGACGCCAGGATCGCCGTGAGCGCGTGAATCGGGTTCTGCACTGCACCGCCGTAGATACCGGAGTGCAGATCCCGGTTCGGTCCACGCACATCGATCTGGAGACCACAGCCACCCCGCAGACCGGTGAGGATCGCCGGTTCGGTCTCGCTCCACTGCCCGCCATCGCTGCTGACCACCAGGTCGCACGCCAGCATATCACGGTGCGCCGCCACAAACGCCGGAATCTGCGGACTGCCGATTTCTTCCTGCCCTTCGAACAGAAACCTGACATTGACCGGCAGCGCGCCGGCTGTACGCAACAACGCCTCGACTGCCAGAATCGGCGGCAGCATGTTCCCCTTATCGTCCGAGGCGCCGCGTGCGTACACCCGCCCATCACGCACCACCGGCTCGAATGGCGGATGATCCCACAACTCGAGCGGATCGGCGGGTTGCGTGTCGAAGTGCCCGTAGATCAACACCGTCGGCTTCCCAGGGGCATGCAACCAGTCGCCATACACGACGGGGTGCCCACCGGTTGGCAGGATCTGCACCGACTCAATCCCGGCGGCACACATCCGTTCTGCAACCCACTCTGCTGCACGATACACATCAGCCGCGTGCTCCGGCAACGCCGACACGCTTGGAATGTGTAAAAAATCGAGCAACTCGGCGAGAAAACGATCCTGCTGCTCGTTCAGATATGTCTGCCACATCATCTGGCGTCTCCTGTCGGATTGCAAAGAAATCGGGAAAGGTGAACTCTGGAATTGGCGGCAATCAGGGTAGTTGTGCGACCTGTAACGTCGGATTATCGGCACAGATCGACAGGATGTCAAGCCACACCAAACATTCGACGTTCCAGCGTTCCAACGTTCAACGTTCCAACCTTCAACCTTCAATGTTCCAACGTTCAACCTTCAACCTTCCTCCGTAAACCTTCAACGTTCAACGTTCCAACGTTCCAACGTTCAACCTTCGACGTTCTGCACCAGGCATGCTACCATGCACGCAACCAGATTTCATCAGGAGGAGCCGTTATTCATGCACACCTGCTTTTCGCCTGCTGCTCAAGTTGTACCGGTAATGCTCATAGTGCTGGCGCTCGTCCTTGCCGGGTGTGGCAACCTCGGCGGATTGCTCGGCGGACAACCCACTCCTGAACCGATCATTCTGATCGCAACTGCGACTCCTGCGCCGGTGTCTCAGGCGACCGCCACGCTGACCGTTGTGCCATCGCCAACTAGCGCGCCTGTCGGCGATGCTACCATCACCCCTGCACCGCCAACCGCAGAACCACCCACCTCCACACCGGTGCCACAAAAAATCCTGGCGCGCGTCAAAGAGCGTGGCTACCTGATCTGTGGAACCAACGCCGACCTGCCAGGCTTCGGCTTCTACGATAGCGTGCGCCAGACATGGAGCGGCTTCGATGTTGATTTCTGCCGCGCCGTCGCTGCTGCAATCTTTGGCGATGCCACAAAAGTGGAGTTCGTCGCACTTGTTACCGGACCAGGACCACGAAACCGGTTCGACGCAGTGCGTGAGGGACGGGTCGACGTCCTGTTTCGCAATACCACCTGGACATTGGGACGAAATATCAGCGGACTGGCGTTCGGTCCCACAACCTTTCACGACGGTCAGACCTTCATGGTGCGCGCCAGCGACCGGATCACGAAACTCGAAGATCTCGAAGGCAAAATGATCTGTGTTGCCAAAGGCACCACCAGCGAGCAGAACCTGAACGACGACTTCGCCGCGCGCGGCATTACGTTCACTGCTCTCGTACTCGATGGCGAAGACGAACTGTACCCCGCTTACGACGAAGGCAAATGCGATGCAGTCACCAGCGACAGTTCCCAACTGGCAGCCAAACGTCAGCAACTCAAGAATCCTGCCGATCACATCATTCTCGGTGACCGCATCTCACGCGAGCCGCTCGGACCCGTCATTGCCCGCGACGACAACCAGTGGCTCGACGTGATCAGCTGGACGGTCTTTGCAACGATCTATGCCGAGGAATTGCGCGTCGATCAGCGCAATGTCGATCGCTTACGCACCAGCACAACCGATCCGCGCATCAAACGGTTGTTGGGGCTAGAAGGAAACTTCGGCGAGGGATTGGGGCTGCCGAACGACTTCGCCTACCAGATCATCAAGCAGGTCGGCAACTACGGCGATATTTACAATCGCAACCTAGGACCGAACACGGTCATCAATCTCGACCGCGGACCGAACAAGGTCTGGAATCTCGGCGCCGGCGGTGTGCTCGCTTCTCCACCCTTCCGTTGATACGAGCTGGTAGGGCGCAGGCTGCTGCGCCCTTTCAATGCAACGCTCCGATCATCGACCAGCAGCAACAACAAGTTTCGATGATCATATCGTTGACCAACATAATGAAGACGATGGCACACGCACACTGCGCCTTCACGCTCCCACACCGCTCGGCACGGGGCACATACAAAACCAGCCCCTCCGGTGAAAACAGCGTGTCGGTCTCCCCGGTTACAGTCAACACGGAGCAAGTAAAAAACCGGGGTGTGCAACCCCGGCTTATTTCCCGATTGTTCCTTTGTGGTGGAGCGACGGGGATTCGAACCCCGGACCTGCTGCGTGCAAAGCAGCCGCTCTCCCATCTGAGCTATCGCCCCGAAATAAAGCGAGAATTGAGGAAGGCTCAATTCTCTGCTCTCCCTGGTGGGCGTAGGTGGACTCGAACCACCGACCTCGATCTTATCAGGATCGCGCTCTAACCTGCTGAGCTATACGCCCTCGATTGTATTGTACCACACCCGCACAAAGCACGCTACTCTTCGCTCACGGAATGATAAGATACCATGTTGATGGGTTGCTGTCAAGCCGGGCGCAATCCTGCATATGCTCTTCACCAACCGATGATGGGGAAGTACTGTCGGTACACCGGTAATCCGGCAAGTTCGCGGTAGACCAGGTATGCTGGACGCCACCGCTCTGGCTCGCCATCGAGGGCATAGCACACTCCACCCGGGCAGTTCTCACCTGGTTGCGGCGGGCGGAATGGAATGCGCACCAACCCCCATCGTTGCGCATTCGGTCCGTCCGCCGGCGGAAAATCTTCGTACTTGAACCAGAAGACCCGTGCTACGTCGCCGCGTGCAGCTAGGGAGACGTACACATCGTACAGAAACGCTGCCTGCCCTGCTTCGGTCTGCGGTGGGATCGGTCCACGCGGACCGTCTACATCGAAACCGACATTGTATCCAACTTCCGTGATCCAGAACGGTATCGCCGGATCACCGGCTTCCTGCAACGCTGCGCGCATCCGGTTCAATCCGCGATCAACCAGCACATCATTCGGCGAGAGACGGATCTCTTCAGGGTATGGATGGTAGCCAATGCCATCCAGGGGCCAGCGACTCTGAGCATTCCTGAAGCCCTGGAACGGCTCACTCGCATACATCTGCTTCAGGTACTCCGCATCGGTCAGTATCGTTCGATCATCATACCCATTCGTCGTGCCGCGCGGGTGCAGTCCACCCAGAATGATGGCGGCGTCGCTGCACCCGTATGGCTCAGGGCGCGGCAATGGCGGAATGCCGCGGCAGAAACGGTACAGTTTGGTAACCAGTCGCGCTGTAATGACCGGATCGATACCATCACCCGCCGGTCCGCCGGACAGGTACTGCGGCAGACGGTTCTGTTCGTTCAACACCTGGTACGCCGCTACCCGGCCGCCATAGCGGTCGGCAATCATCAGCGCACGCCGCAGCCACTCATCCATGTAGCGGTTCACGCCGCCGCCGTAGATTGATGTTTCGGTGAATGGACCGGTGTTAAGCAGGTGCGCATCTGTACCCTGGATCAGGTCGAAACTCAGCAGACCTAGGACGTTGAAGCCATGCCGCAGTGCGACTTCGTTGATGAAGTAGTCGTTCTTCGCAATCTCTTGCTCGATAAAGTCCGGCGGCAGCGGCGGGTCGGCATCAAGGGGCGCAGCAATTCGAAAATCGAGGCGCACCCAACGAACGCCCATTTGTGCCAGCGCCGTTCCAATGCGATCCTGAAAGGCCTTGTTCGGTTGAGCGGGGAATGCCGGGTTGGTATCGAAATCAAACCAGGGATCACGAATCACCATGCCCATGAAGTTCGGCAGGATGGCAACCGACGTGCGCAACGGCGCACTCTGCGCACTCTGCACTGCTGCGGGCATAGTTGTCGCCGGAAGCGCTATCACCGATACAACCAGTATCAGCGCCGCCAAAACAATGCTAATGCCGCCAGGCAATGTAGCGCGGTGTATAGAGTGTACAGAAGGTTGTCGTTGCACGCTACTCGCGCCCTCTGGAGTCGCCTTCTGCACCGATTTCATCAATGCGCCGTCGCACACCGAACGCGATCCCTGCCGCCAGCGCGCTCGAAGCAATCGCCAGCGACAGGCCAATCATCGGTCCTGCCAGACTCTCCTCCTGGCGCGGCTCGGTTGGTGGCGGGGTCGGTTCGACCGCCAGTACAACCGGCGCCCCGACAGCGATGTTCAGCAGCAGCGCTGCGATCACCATCCAGCATACGCTCCAGCGCAATGCACGAACCCGGTGCATAACGTGTCATTCTTCCTGCAACGGCCTCGAGCGTGCGCTCCGCATCCCGGCGTTCGTAATACGCCGAAGCCATCTCCAACCCTGGATGACAAGCGCCGGACCACAAAGAATGATCCCCAGCGCCAGTCCAATTATCAGTATCCCGGACAGATCTGTCTCGATCACGTCAGCGTTCCTGGTTATGTGCACATCTTCGACAATCATTATCCGTGCACACTATACCATTTGTGTCATTGCTGCGGGATAAAGACCCGATGAGAACATCGCCGGGACTGATGGAATGCCGGCAGCAACTGCGCCACCATATCTTGCAAACCAACATCATCGGCGCCTACAATCGCGTCACCTTCACAAAATTCGTCGCACCGCGCGCGGCAATTGGATGCCCGCCGGTCATTACGATCTGATCACCCGGAAGGGCACGCCCCTGACCGATCAGCACAGTGCGCACCGCTTCCTCCAGATCGTCCAGGCGATCAACGTATGGACAGAGGAGCGGCGTTACACCCCAGACCAAACTCAACCGCCGATAGACCGCTTCAGATGGCGTGAGCGCAAAGATCGGCGTCTTTGGGCGCTGCCGCGCCACCAGACGGGCAGTGCTACCGCTCATTGTGAATGCCACGATTGCCGTCACCGGCAGCGCCTGCACGATCGCGTGCACAGCGGAACTGATCGCCGCCGCCACATTCGGCTGTTCGTTGAAGCGCCAGATCGTCTCATGACTGTGATCGCCGCGTCGGCCGCTGGCTTCGGTCACTTCAGCGATACGCGCCATCATCTGCACTGCTTCGACCGGATACGCGCCGGTGGCGGTTTCGCCGCTGAGCATCACTGCATCTGTGCCATCGATGATGGCATTGGCAACATCGCTCGCCTCGGCGCGCGTTGGACGCGGGTTGCGGATCATCGAGTCGAGCATCTGGGTGGCTGTAATGACCGGCTTGCCCGCCATGTTCGCCGCCTCGATCACCTGCTTCTGGACGATAGGCACCTGCTCAGGCGGCATCTCAACTCCCAGATCGCCACGTGCAACCATGATGCCATCTGCCGCTTCCAGAATGGCTTCGAATTCGCGGAGCGCCTCTGGCTTCTCGATCTTGGCAATGACCGGCGTCGATGCGCCAGCCGCAGCAATCTGCGCCTTGATTTCTACCAGATCCGACGCGCGTCGCACAAATGAGAGCGCAACATAATCCACCCCCTGCGCCAGACCAAAGCGCAGATCACTGCGATCCTTGTCGGTCAGCGCCGGGGCACTCACTGCGACGCCGGGGAGATTAATGCCCTGGTTTTCACGCAGTTCGCCGCCAACGACAATCTCGGTTTCTACGTCATCGCCAGCAACCCGCACGACCCGTGCTTCGATCAACCCATCGGAGATCAGGATACGGTCGCCGGGACGAACATCATGGGGGAGTGCAGCATAGGTGGTACTCACCATACTCGCAGTTCCTGCAACGTTGCGCGTTGTGATAGTGAAACGGGCGCCGGGCTGGAGCATGACAGGGGTGCGATCAACCAGCGAACCGGTGCGAATCTTCGGTCCCTGCAGGTCTTGCAGCAGAGCCAGCGGTTGTCCTTTGCGCGCTGCGATCTCGCGCAGTATCTGAATCCGTTGGGCATGCTCATCATGAGTTCCGTGCGAGAAATTGAGACGCGCAACATCCATACCAGCGTTGAGCAGCCGTTTAATCATCTCCGGGCTGCTGCTGACCGGTCCGATCGTCGCAACTATTTTTGTACGGCGCATAGGCTCCTGCTTCATTCATGGAGCAACGGTCACAAGCGGCGCAAGTTTTGCCAGCAGCGCAGGACCGATGCCTTCCACTTTGCCGAGATCATCAACCGATTGAAACGGTCCTTCACGCTCGCGCCATTCGACGATGCGATTCGCAAGTACGCTACCGATACCTGGTAGGGCGTCGAGTTCTGCCGCCGTTGCGCGGTTCAGGTTCAGTAAGCCGCCAGAGTTATCGCCATTTGCACGTTCGACAGGCGTGGTCTCGGTTGCTGCGGTCTCATCTCCGATCCACGGAACACGCACATGCTGACCGTCGGTGATCGGGGCAGCCAGATTGATGCGCTCGATATCAGCGTCATCGACAAATCCGCCAGCTGCCAGCACCAGGTCTTTGACCCGCGCACCATCGGGGAGGCGGTAGACATCCGGCGCACGTACCGCTCCACTGACGTATGCAACAACAAACGGGAGGGCTGTTGGCGTTACCGGACGCTCCGCCACTGCCTGATCGCCCGTCTCTTCAACGAAATCCTCATCAACGCCAAATTCCGGGGTTGTCGCGTGTGGCGCTGTTGGTAGCGCCACACGCTCCAGAATTGTCTGTCCAAGCACGCCTGCACCAAGCGCAAACAGGATCGCCGCTGCCACCAGCGCCTTGCGCCGCGCTAATTCGCCGAGCAGTTCCATACCCGCGCCTCCGGAAACACGACAGTTGCGTATGGGAAGCAGAACCCTGCCTTCCCTCCACTGCTCATTATCCTGGAAGCGCGTCTTCTTCTCAACAACCAATTCGTCATCCCTGTGGGGAACCCATGTGTCCCCTGTATGAGCACTGCCTCCTGCCCATGCAACCGTCCGGTTTTGTGTCGCTGTTGCCGTGCAGCAACATTATAATCAATATCGGAGTATCTCCAACAGGAGTGTGCAGGTAGATGGATTGTCTGCTGCACAATCCTGTCGCATGTTGCTGCATCTGGCATGCGCTGCACTGGCTTCGGTCAGGGCAACGATGCGATCTGCTCGTCGTCGGCGCCAGTCAGAAGCGATGACACGGCAATGTGCTCTGTAACTATGACAACCACGACGCCACAACCGGTTCCCCGCTCCAATGCCGACCCGTTCCGCTACGGCTGGTGCCTCGTGCCGCGCCCCATTCCCGATCATCCCCAGCACCTCGAACCGGTGCCCCTCACCCTCGAAGACGTCCTCC
>DAOUBK010000017.1:0-26525 GCA_034432635.1 Roseiflexus sp. | reverse complement strand
TACCGGCAACGCAGCTCGCACGCCGACGGGTAATTGGACGCCGCCCACGCCGCAGCCTGCGTTGCTTTCAGCGGGACCGCCTGCGGCTGGTCGCCGCGTTGATCCACGGGCACGCGCTCCGGTCTATGCAGATGGACCCCGAAGCCTGGCCGAAACGTCTTGACCCCCACGGCGCGCGTCCACCAACCGACCAAGCGCATCAGAAAGCGGCCTAGCAAAAACCCTCCACCTGAGAGGGTATACCGGCTCCTGCGCATAGCGGTGCGTCGTCCGGGTGCGACGCCAGGGTGATAATGAGATAGTGTGCCATGACTTCTATGACACCAGATTTGATATCACTGCCGGCGCCGTCGTGCTGTTGCGTACCGGTCGGTCAAGCAACCGTCTGCTGCACCGTATCCCCGGTCGAGATGGATGGCAGGCGGCAGTCGGTACGGGCACAAACGGGGTCAGTCGCGCCGGGTTCCCGCTGTAGTACCTCCCGATACAGCAACAGCAGGGCCGCTAGCGCTTGGTTTTGGGTGGCGGCGGAGATACGGTCAGCCACCGCCAGATGAGTCAGAAAGGCCTCGACCTCAGCAGCGCCCATCTCATTGGGATGACGTTTGTTATGGAAGAGGACGAAGCGTTTGATCCACTCACAGAACGTTAGCCCTTCCCGGTTCCTGGTTCACGATGCCCCGGCGCGCACGGCGCGATAAATGGTCACACCGGCGTCCCGACCGGCAGCCGCGAGTTGCGTCCCGTCGGGGCTGAATGCCAGAGCCAGCACGCCAAACTCTTGATCGACACGCGCCATCTCTGCGCCGCTTGTCGGGTTCCAGAATTGTACGGCACCGGTGGGAGTGCCGGTAGCAAGAAGCGCGCCGTCCGGCGAAAATGCCAGCGCAGTAAACCAGCCGTTCTCTGGGGCGGCGCGAATGCTGCGCTCGGATGCACCCGTGCGATAGTTCCACACCCGCAAAGCCCCATCGGTTCCCGTGGCGGCAAACAATGTTCCGCCCGGCTGGAACGCAATACTGGTGATCGCATTCTGCATCCCGCTCAGGATTTGCACCCGCTGACCATCAGAAACGCGCCAGATTTCGATGCGTGGATCGTTCGGCGTTCCGGCTGCTGCCACAAACTCACCATCATTGCTGATCGCCACCAGGAACACAGCCGGTAGATCAGTGTTGAGCGAACGCAGCAATCGACCGGTCGAACCATCCCACAGCACCACGGTTCCATTGCTCATACCGGCTGCTATGACCGATCCGCCGGTATCGGCGGCGATACAGAGCGGCGTTCCCGTCATCCCGGCCAGATCATCCGTCGTTTCCTGAATAAAATCGATCAGTCGCACCGTATCCTGCTCGGTGATCGTCGCCAGGCGACCATTGGGCAGGAAAGCCAGCGATTGAACCGATGTCACCGAGCCAGCGAACTGGCGCACCTGGTCGTTCGCCAGCAGTCGCAACTGAATGATCCCGTTGTAGCCCACTGCGCCAAGCACCTCGCTATCTGGCGAAAAAACGAGCGATGTGATCAGTCCCAGCCCGATCCGTAGATTCCTGTCGGGTCGTTGCTGCGTCAGGTCCCAGACGATCATGCGCCCTTCCTGGTCGCTGACCGAAGCCAGCCGTTCACCGTCGGGGCTTAGAGCAATACTGAAAATGTCGAGTCGATGCACGTCGAGCGTTGCTTTCTGTACGCCGCGCTCCACATCCCACACACGCACGGTGGCATCCAGCCCCGCCGAATAGAGCGTCTTCCCGTCTGGCGAAAATGCCAGTCCGCGGATGACGATCCAGTTAGTATGGCCACGCAACTGATGAATGACCTGACCGCTCGTGGCATCGATCAGATATACCACACCCTCGGTCGAACCGACCGCCAACGTCCTGCCGTCGGGCGAGAATGTAACACCCGTTGCCCAGTAGCGCAGATTTGTGGTTGGGTCAAGGGCTGTACGAAAACTGAAGCCGCTGATTTCTCTTCCGGACGCCACATCCCACAGCCGGACACTCCCGTCGCGCGAAGCGGATGCCAGCGTCCGACTATCAGGTGAGAACGCCACGCCGCCGATAAAACCAGTGTGACCGCTCAGCGTTGCCAGCAGTTGACCGGTGGAGGCATCCCATATGCGCACTGTCTGATCGGTGCTTCCCGAAGCCAGCACTGTTCCATCAGGGGCGAAAGCGAGACTGCGGATCCAGCCGGTGTGTCCGCTCAGGCGTCGGATGACCGTACCGGTTGCCACATCCCAGATGCGAATATCGTTATCGTCGCTGGCGCCCGATGCGAGGAGCGTGCTATCAGCTGACCAGGCGAGCGACGTAATTTTTCCGGTATGGTCGAACCACGTACCGCGATCATCGAGGGTGGTTGCATCATGCAGGCTCACCGCCTCACTCACTCCTACTGCCAGGAGGCGACCATCGGGCGAATAGGCGACCGGACCGAGCACCGACATCGATAGTTGTCGGGTTGCAGTAATCGCGGCGACGTTCTGGGGTGAAATCGCATTCGGACTGAGCGTTGTCGATCCGTCGAGCGGGATCGGCGTGGGAGGAGGAACGGTCGGTTCGGCGCCTGCGGCAATCTCCTCAGTTGGCGTGGCTGTCGCAGCGGGAGTTGCATCTGCGGGCGCCGTGGTCGATACAGGAGCAGACCCGGCAATGCCGAGCATCTGGCGTAACGGACTTCCCGGCAGAAACACTGCAATTGCCAGGCATACGCCGATTGCCGCGACGGTCAGCAGGACTGCCGATGTAATCAGGCATCCGGTGCTCAACCCCTGACGCTGCGGCGCGGGGGCATAACCGGGGGGATAGGCGCCCGGCTGCAGGTATGGCGGAGGAACGACCGGTGCAGGCGCAGGTGCAACTGCTGGAACGGATGGAGGGGGAGGAACATTCGATGGTGCAACCGGCATTTCGGGAGCAGCGGCAACCGGCGCTGCCTGAGTCGCGCTGGTTGTCACCTGGGTGAGTACATCAGGGCCGAGACCAAGTGAACGCCCCCCCATCATCTGCGCCGTTTCCAGGGCGATCCGCATTTCGCGCGCCTGCTGAAACCGGTTGGCGGAGCGCAGTTGTAGCGCGCGTAGCAAAACCTGTTCGACCAGCGGCGACATCTGCGCGTTGAGCGACCGTGGTCCTGGCAGCGGCATGCCCGCGTTCTGCTGTTCCGGCGTTGGCGGCGCCCATCCTGTCAGCGCGTGGTACATCAGCGCACCAATGGTGTAGACATCGCTCACCGTGGTTGGTTCGGCATCCACACGCGCCATTTCGGGGGCGCGGTAGGGTGACGGCGCCTGCCCGATCGGTATCGCAAGGGTGAACGGAGTGACCATCCAGGCGCCCTGATCGGTGATCCAGACATCGGTAACCGCCAGGTCACCGAGAAACAGGGGCGGACGCTGACTGTGCAGATGTTCCAGAAGCAGGAGCAGACGAGTTGCCTGCGCCAGGACATCGGCTTCCGGCAGCGGGCCGCCGCGCGCCCGGATCGCCCGTTCCAGGTCCTGACCGCCGGGATCGGCGCACACCATGTGGTAGTACGAGTCCCCGGCAAAGTGATCGCGTAGCGGCAGTAATGCTTCGTGGCTCACCGCTGCGATCTGTTTTGCGAGAATTGCCAGATCGCTCCGCGCCTCATCATCAACCGCAAACTCCGCAACCAGCGTCAACTCGCCGCTCTGTTCATCGCGACACCGATATGTTTTCACACCGGGTCGCTCATCGACCGTATAGATCGTGCGGTAGCGATCGTGGATAACCTTCTCGCCTGAACTCATGGAAGCCTCGTTGTCATGCAGATATGCCACTGTTACCGTATCACCTGAAGCGACTCCGGTGCACGGCATACAATCGACTCAGGAATACCGTAGTCCTGTGCGATAATCCGCGCTGTCATCTTCGCCGACATCATCACCGACGGTGTGCCGCCGCCTGGTTGGACGCTTGCACCGACCAGGTAGAGGCGTTCGATATCTTCGCTCCGGTTGTGTGGGCGGAAATACGCCGACTGGATCAGCAATGGTTCGACGCCAAAGCCGTTCCCCAGCCAGCTGTTGAGCGTCCCCTCGAAGTAATCAGGTGTGATGTAACTCTTGTGCACCAGACGATTCATCAGACCCGGCAGATAGCCGCGCTCATCGAGAAACTGCAGCACCCGATCTACGAATGGTTTGGCAAGCTGTGACCAGTTCAAGCCAGAACCATTGTGGGGAACCGGCACGAGGGTATACGCCGCATGGTGCCCGGGAGGCGCCAGGCTCGGATCGGTGAGCGTTGGAATGTGCAGATACTGCGAGAAATCGTCCGCCAGTATCTTGCGATTGAAAATATCCTCCAGCAACCCCTCGTAGCGTGGACCGAGGATGATATTGTGATGCCGCAACTGCGCATCACGCGGATCGGCGCGGAAACCGAAGTAGATGACGATCAGCGACATCGACTGACGTGCCAGACGTACCCGCAGGTCATTGTTGATCTGCCGGTGCTGACGATCGATCAGGCGAAGATAGGTCATCGCATAATCGCCGTTCGACACGACCACATCTGCTTCGATGCGGGTTCCATCAGCCAGTTCGACGCCGCGGGCAATACGCCGCGCACGCAGGCCGCGCGGTTCACGACCGTGCTCATCGGTGACAATAATGCGGCGCACCTCGCTGTTGTACCGCATGATCCCGCCCATTTCCTCGAACTTCCGCACCAGCCCCTGCACCAATGCGCCGGTGCCACCATGCGCGAAATGGATGCCCCACGTCTTTTCGACAAAATGGATCATGGCATAGATCGCCGGAACCTGCAATGGATTGCCCCCGATCAGCAGCGGCTCGAAACTGAAGACCTGCTGCATCTTGGGATTGCGGAAGTAGCGTTTGACGAACGAAAAGAGTGGACGCACCGCATCGAGGCGCACTAGATCGGGTACAACTCGCAGCATCGTTTTGAGGTCGCCAAAGTAGGTGTACCCCAGTTCGAGAAAACCGCGCCTGAAGATCGCTTCAGCAGCAGCATGGAACTGTTCATACCCTTCGAGGTCTTCCGGCGCCAGCCGGCGAATCTGCTCGCGGGTATGTTCTGGATCGCCATCATAGTCGAAGAAGGTCCCATCATCGAAGTAGATACGGTAGAAGGGAATGATGGGCGTAAGCATAACATATTTCGAGGTGGCGGGACCACCGCTGATACCGTGGGTGATACGCGCCCCCGGTGCAAGCACCTCGGGCGGAAAATCTGGTGCAGCAAGGTTCGCCGCGTCGCGTTCGAGTGCAAACAATTCCTCGATAAAGTGCGGAACAGTGATGACCGTCGGACCCATATCGAAAGTAAAACCATCGACACGCTTTACATACGCGCGTCCTCCGGGTCCGTCCAGTTTCTCGACGATGATTGTGTCGAAGCCAAGGCTTTGCAGGCGAATACCCATCGCCAGGCCGCCAAAGCCGGCGCCGATAACTATTGCGCGTTTGCGTTGCATAGGTGTTCTATATTCTTTCTGTACACAGGCAACACGTGGAGACGATGCAAACCGGCGTCTCCTGCACCTTCCATACGCGCCCTGCGCCATCCTGGATGCGACAGGTGAATCATACCACGAAATGCTGCCGCTGCGCTGTGCCTGGCGGTATCTGGTACAATACTCCATAGAAACGATGGTTGCAAAGGTTTATGCCCTTATCGGGCGCCTCGTGGCGCGCTGAATGGTCTGTTTTTTGAAATCTTTAGGAGGAGTGCCATGCCAGCAACATCCGACGCATCGACGGTGCTGACACTGGGTGCGACAGCGCCCGATTTTTTCCTGACCGACACGGTTTCAGGGAGGCAGATGTCGCTGAGTGAACTGAAATCGTCGAAAGCGACGGTTGTCATGTTCATCTGCAATCACTGCCCATACGTCAAACACGTCAGTCAGGCGCTGGTTCGCCTGGCGAACGACTATATGCCGAAGGGGGTGGCGTTCATCGCCATCAATTCCAACGATCCGGTGCAGTACCCTGAAGATGCGCCCGATAAAATGCGCGAAGAGGCGTTGCGCGTCGGCTACCCCTTTCCCTACCTCTTTGATGAGACCCAGGATGTCGCGCGCGCATACGGCGCTGTCTGCACCCCTGACACTTTCATCTTTGATGGCGACCTGCGTCTGGTGTATCGTGGTCAACTGGACGACACACGTCCAAACAGCGGGAGAGAAGCGACCGCAGCCGATGTGCGCGCCGCGCTCGATGCGCTCCTGGCCGGTCAGCCGGTGAACCCGGTGCAGAAACCAAGCGTTGGTTGCAGTATTAAGTGGAAGCGGTAGGACAATGGAGGCATGCGCCCATGCGCTCATACCGTGAGGAACTCTGGTTCAATACACCAACCCGGGTCGCATTCGTGCGCATTACCGATCAGGTCGCTGCCGCGGTACGCAAATCGGGGGTGCGCGAAGGATTGTGTCTGGTGAATGCCATGCACATTACTGCCAGCGTCTTCGTGAACGACAACGAATCCGGTTTGTGGCACGATTTCGAGCGCTGGCTGGAAAAACTCGCGCCGCATGCGCCGGTGTCGCAGTATCGCCACAACGATACCGGCGAGGACAATGCTGATGCGCATCTGAAACGCACCATCATGGGGCGCGAGGTGGTGCTGGCGATCACCGATGGGAAGCTCGATCTGGGTCCGTGGGAAGAGGTGTTCTACGGCGAGTTCGACGGTCAACGGCGCAAGCGTGTGCTGATCAAAATTATCGGGGAGGAGCGATGTTGCCGGCAACGTCGCTCCTCCCCTCACCAGCGTGTATCTGACGTGCCCGATCCTCGTAGGTAGGCAAAACGGGGAGGCGAAGGCACTGTCTCCGCCCTACCCCGACCAGGGCTCCAGTGTACCTGCCAGCCTCTAATGCTGTTGGGCGTTGACGTGGAGATGTGCGTGGTAACTCGAACGCACCAGCGGACCGCTCTCGACGTGGCGAAAACCACGCTCCAGGGCATATGCTCGGAATTCGGCAAACTCGGCGGGGGTGACATAACGATGGATGGGCCAGTAACTCGCCCCGGGTGAGAGGTATTGGCCAATGGTGAGTACATTGACATCGACATCGCGCAGACGATCAATGACCTGATAGACTTCTTCGTTCGTCTCGCCGGCGCCGACCATCATCCCACTCTTGGTTACCAGATGCGGTCGTGCAGCGCGCGCGCGTGCCAGCAGTTCGATGCTCTGCTCGAAGCGGGCGCGTGGCCGAAAGCGACGGAAGAGACGCGGCACGGTTTCGATATTATGATTGAGTACATCCGGTTCAGCCGCCAGCACCGTTGCGAGCGCCTCCCAGTTGCCGTCGAAATCAGGAATCAAAACCTCGACCTTGCAATCGGGCACTTTCTGGCGGATCAGTTCAATCGTGCGGGCGAAGATAGATGCGCCACCGTCGGGAACATCGTCGCGGTTGACCGATGTCAGGACGGCGAATTTCAACTTCAAATGCGCAACCGATTCTGCGACCCGCTCCGGTTCCTGCTCATCGATCGGTTCGGGCTTCCCTTTGCCGATAGCACAGTAGCGACAGCCACGGGTGCAGATATTTCCAAGCAACAGAAAGGTAGCAGTACGGTGATTCCAGCACTCGCCGATGTTGGGGCAGTGGGCTTCCTCGCACACCGTGTGCAGATTTTTCTCGCGTATCAGACGGAAGACATCGTGATAGTTCTCGCCGCCTGGCGCCCGCACCTTGAGCCATTCAGGCCGGCGCACCCGGCTTGCAGGTAATGAGTCGGTTGCAATCAACGGGATCAGTTCTGCCATCGATCATCTCACATTCCAGCCGTCGTCGATCCTGACCGACGACGTGATCCGTTCGTTCCTGCCGCACTTCATTGTAGCGCATTCCACACCGGATTGCATCGTTGTGGAATGAGAGATCCGCTCCATCTGTCAGAACCGGCTTTTACCGTTGCGTCAGAAGGACTCCGCTCTTTCGGCTGCCGGAAGATGCACCGTCCACTGTCCGGCAGTGACAACCATAGCCGGTTCCAGATCGAAGACGGTGCCGAGATGCCCGACCAGCCGTTCAGCCACCGAACTCATGGCGAGAGACTCAGCCAGTTCGGTGGCCATTGAGGTCACACCGCGTCCATGCACGCCGCAGGGGACGATCAGATCGAAGCCATGCAGATCGATGTTGACGTTCAGCGCCAGCCCGTGCGTGGTCACACCGCCTGCGCTCACTTTGATGCCGATAGCACAGATTTTAGCCGCGCCATGCCGAACCCAGACGCCGGTCAGTCCGGGTACACGCTCACCGGTCAGTCCATAATCGCGTAGGACACGAATGACGCTCTCTTCCAGTCCGCGCACATACCGACCGATGTCGCGTCCGTGCTGTGAGAGTTTGAAGATCGGGTAGGCGACGATCTGCCCCGGCGCGTGGTAGGTCGCCCCGCCGCCACGATCACTCTGCACCACCGTCACTCCCCTGGCGCGGAGTTGTTCTGCCGGAACGAGGATATGTTCGGCGCGCGCTTTACTGCCGAGCGTAATGGTTGGCGGGTGTTCGACGAGCAGCAGGGTATCGCCGACCTGACCGGCGGAGCGTGCGCGGGCGATCCGGCGCTGCACATCCCATGCAGTGATGTAGTCGATGAGACCCAGGTGGTAGATCGTCAGTGTCCGCATTGCGCCGTGTATCCCTCTTCCTCACTGTGGCGTTCTCCTGCTGACCCGAATGCTACTGGTCGCGCAGCAGATTGATCCGCTGATCGGTTCCATCCACCGTCACGACCATGCGGTTATACCCGATTTACCACGAATGCGCACGCCGGAGATATCAACTTTCCCGACCCGCGCGGACCGGAGATCGGCAGGGTTGAGGTCAACCTGACCACCCCCTCGGCATCGGTTCTGAGCGAGCCGCTGGGCAGAAACCATCCAATTTCGAGTGGCCACCCCAGCGCCGCTTCGACCTGCGGGTCGTGTTGCGCGCGCGCCAGCGCCTCCTGTGCCACGTCGGAGTCGCGGAACAGACTGATGACCCCGGCGAAGACGCCAACTATGCAGGTACTGACAACAATAAATAAATATGACACTGCTGATGAGACAGGAGAACAGTGTGCATCTCCAGCGACGACGAACGGTTACCATGGCATCCTCCTGGTTGGGGGTGAAGTCGATGCGACGGCGACAGCGATTGCCAGTCCATGGTCGTGCGACAGACTGATACTGATGGTATCGATGTCCAGTTCACGGGCGCGCGCGAGTGCAGATCCGCTGAGTGTCACGGTTGGACGCCCGCAGGCATCGGTAAGCACCTCGATGTCATGGAACGCAACGCTGTGTGAGCTGCTACCGGGACCGCGCAGCCCGACGCCCAGCAGTTTACCGACGGCTTCCTTTGCCGCCCAGCGCGCCGCCAGCGACTCGATCCGGCCGGCGCACAGCGCAATCTCGGCAGGAGAATAGGTCCGCTGCACGAATCGGTCGCCCCAGCGCTCGACTGCACGCTTGATCCGTGTTATCTGCACAACATCGATGCCGGTGTATATCACACGTCACTGCCTGCCGATCAGTGAGATGCCGGTCACTTCTGAGAGATAATCATGCCCGCGTGCTTCGATGCGGATGCTCTGGATATAGCGTGCCTGACGCAGGAGCGCATCGTCGCGCAGTTCGACATTCAGACGATACCACTGAAACTGTGGCACCTGCCGATACCGGATCTCTCCGGCATCCTCGCTATTGGACACCTCGCCGTTGCCAGTGTAGATGCAGAAATAGCGATTTGCCTCCTGATCGGTCGGACTGGTGGGTTTGTAGGTGATCCGCACCATCACGGGGCACTCAGACCCGGCGACGCCTGCGAGCTGCACCGTTTGGGTCAACACCCGCACCCACATGCTCAGGCGCAGCGAGGGAAACTCGGAAACGTCAGCATCGATGGTCTGCTCGATACCAACGGTGAAGGGGCGGGTCTGCAGACCGTCCCGGCGGAACTGCCCGATCAACACCTGATCGTCCGGTGTGCAGAAGTCGGGAGTTTCGGGGCGGCAGGAGCGCACGACGGTAAACCGTCCGTTGTGCTCTTCGGGCGTCATACCTGGTGCGTTTGGAAGTGCATATTTGCGCCACGTTATTGATGTTTGATCGTACCGGTTCTGATCAGTATACTGTTCAAACCCGCCATCGCGGATCAACTCCCAGCGCGCTTCGCCGGGTCCGATCAGAGCGCCGGTAGCATCGATCTGCACCAGTTGACCGGGCTGTACATCGACAGTGTTCCCCTGATGTTCGATGATCGCAGCACCGGCACGGGTGGTGACCTCGACCCGGATCGGCTCTCCGGTAGCAGCCAGTGCTGGCGCTGGTCGGCTGACGCCGGTAAGCACATTGATGGAATAACTTCCGCCGGGTGCAAGGCGGACTCGCGTTCCATCACCTACGTCGACCACGTAGTCCACCTGATCGTAGGGTTGCCCGGCGGCGATGTCATAGCGCAGGTAACCGATATTCTGGCGCATCAGCGTTTCGAGGCGTCCATTGTGCCATGCTGTCGCACGGTAACTGATCAATGCCAGTTCTGCACCGGCAGGATGCGCCCAGAAGTCGATCTGCGTCCGATCGGCGAGCACCAGTGATGCGACAGGACCGTACCCCGCTTCGGTTTTGGTGCGAATCACGCTTCCCTCGGAGACGGCTGCGCAAATGTCGAGTTCACCGGGACACGGATCGCGTTCCGGCGGCAGACGTTCGATACTCTCGGCAACCAGCCGACCACGCGGCTGGACGGAGACACCGGCATTCACGTGGCTGCGCAGCACCGCTCCTTCGACCGGGCTCATCGCTGTCGCATAGTACTGCCAGCCGCTGTAGCCGGCAACGGCAACCAGGATGCAGAACAGAGCGAAGAACGCCAGCATCCATATCCATGCAACGCGCTGGTAGTAGACCTGTTCCGGTTGTGGTCTGGCAGCCTGTGCCATAGGAGCGTTATCTGAGCAGGCGTCGAATCCGAAACACTAGTAGACCGGCAGATACCGGTCGAGTTCCCATTGACTGATCGCGTGACTGTACTCTTCCCACTCACGCGCGCGAGCTTCGACAAAACGTTCGAGGATATGCGGACCGAGCGCTTCGGTGATCACCTCATCACGCTGCAGCTCCTCGAGCGCCATGCCGAGGGTCGATGGCAGCACCTCGAACTGACGTGCGCGCAGATCGACCTCGAACAGGTCCTCTTCAACCGGCGGCGGCAACGGCAGTTCGCGCCGGATGCCGTCGAGACCAGCTGCCAGAATGACCGCTAGCGCCAGATACGGGTTGCACGATGGATCGGCGCAGCGCAGTTCGACCCGCGCCGACTGCGGTCGGCTGGTGCTGATGCGCGGCACCCGCACTAGTTGCGCGCGGTTGGTGCGTCCCCAGATCAGGTAGACTGGCGCCTCGAAGCCGGGCACGAGGCGCTTGTACGAATTCACCAGCGGCGCCAGGACGGCGATCATGCCGCGCGCGTGCGCCAGCAGCCCGGCAATGAAATGCCGCGCCAGTTTCGAGATGCAGTACGGGTCGTGCGCATCGAAGAACAGGTTGTGACCGCCGGTTGCATCCATCAGACTCAGATGCATATGCAGCCCATTCCCGTTGAGATGGGCGATCGGTTTGGGCATAAACGTGGCATAGAGGTTCTGTTGCTGCGCTATTGCCTTAAGGGTCGCGCGGGTGGTCACCAGATTATCGGCGGCACGCAGACCGTGCGTATGGCGCAGATCGATTTCGTGCTGACCAAGCGCGCCTTCATGGTGGGTCGCTTCGACCTCGATGCCGAACGATCGCAACGCGCGCACCATGCGACGACGAATGTGGGTGGCAGCATCGGTGGTGGCATCGAAGTATCCGGCGACATCGTGGGGGATCAACGCCGGACGACCGTCTGGACCGGAGCGAAACAGAAAGAACTCAACCTCCGGACCGACAAGGAAGGTCATCCCCATGCGCTGTGCTGCATCGAGCGCGCGCCGCAGCGCGTAGCGCGGGTCGCCGGCGAACGGTTTGCCCTCCGGCGTATGCACATCGCAGATCATGCGCGCCGTTACAAACCCCGCCGCCTCGTCCCACGGCACGATCGCAAAGGTATCGAGATCGGGCACAAGATACATATCGCTCTCGGCGACGCGAGCAAACCCTTCGAGCGAAGAACCATCGAACCAGACGCCGTGGTCGAGACAGTCGGGAAGTTCGGATGCCGGGATGGTGACATTCTTCACCATGCCGACAATATCGGTATACTGAAGGCTGACGAACTCAATGTGGTGCGCAGCAGCCTGCTTGAGAATAGTTTCAGGAGAGACGGTCATTGGTTCCTCTGCACCCGCTGATACAAAATCTGATAACTGCCGTCACGCGCGCCACGCGCGACGACACGGTAGCGCAGCATACCGTTTTCGTCGAGACGCACCGTGCCAGATCGCGATACCTGATCGCCGGGACGGCTCTGGACGGCGAACGCAACGCTCCCACCGGCATTCAACAGTTCCAGGCGCATTTCTCCCTGCTGGAGTTCGAGGATTGCAATCACCTGAAGCAACGCTCCGCCATCACCGAGGGGAACGGCATACACGTCGGACCCTTCAGCGCCCAGGAATGTGCGGGTCACATTGCCCGCATCAGGACGCAGATCGGTCGATACACGCTCTCCTGACGCCAGCATACATGCCTGGAGAAACAGGATCGTTGCTGCGCCGATCAGCGCCATGTATCGTCGTTTCCAGCACCAGAGCAGCTGCATCCCCTAGCCATACGACTCCGGTCGATCATCGGCATTGTACGTCGCCTCTTCCGGCAGGAGTTTCAATCGCAACGGACGGCGTGCTTCGACATACAGATTACTCTCGCAGTCGGTACACACCAGGCGCGTACCTGGCGTCACATACTCTTGCAGCGCCAGTTTTCGCCTGCAGACCGGGCATGTTGTCACTTCGAGCGGCATCGTAGTCATAACGGTCATCAATCCGGAGCGAACAACGACTCGACAAATGTTTCGGCATCGAAGAGCGCCAGATCGGTCATCTTTTCGCCGGTGCCGACGTAGCGGATCGGGCGCTCGATATCCTGCGCAATCGCAAAGGCGATCCCTCCTTTGGCAGTACCGTCGAGTTTGGTGACCGCCACGTGGGTCACATCGACCGCCTTGAGGAACGATTTTGCCTGCAACACGCCATTCTGGCCGGTTGTGGCATCGATCACCAGCAGCACCTCGTGCGGCGCATCTGGGAAGCGTCGCCGGATGATGTTGCGCAGTTTTTGCAATTCCAGCATCAGGTTCGTTTTGGCATGCAGGCGCCCGGCAGTATCGATAATCAGGACATCGACGTTATCCCTGGACGCTGCCTCGATCGCATCGTACACCACGGCGCCGGGATCGGCGCCCTGACCGCGTGAGATCACCGGTACCCCTACGCGCTCCGCCCATGTTTCCAGTTGCTCGGTCGCCGCGGCGCGGAAGGTGTCGCCGGCTGCCAGCAGGACGCGCTTACCGAACTGGTTCTTCAAGCGGTACGCCAGTTTGGCGATCAGCGTCGTCTTGCCGGCGCCGTTGACGCCAACCACCAGGATGATGTACGGGTGCGCATCGACCGGGGGATGACGTTCCTGTTCCTGAAGAACGCGCACCATCTCCGCTTTCAGCATATCACGCGCCTCGCGCGCCCGCTTGACGCCGTAACGGTTGCACCGGTCCTTGGTGCGGTTGACCAGATACATCGTCGTTTCAACGCCGACGTCCGCCTGGATCAACAGCGCCTCAAGATCGTCCCACAGATCATCGGTGATCGGGTCGTCGGTGGCGAACAGGCTGGCGATCTGTCCGAACAGACCACGACGCGCTTTCGTCGTCGCCTGATCGATCTTGTGCTCTTCCTGGCGCGCTTCTTCCTCTGTGCGCGGCGCATCCTGCCCGCGACCGAACATCCGCTTGAAAAATCCCATGCGCTCCTCACGATTTCGCCCGTGTCGCACACCTGTCTACACCGTATTGTACCACGTCGCTGCCGGAGATCGGCAAATCGGTACGTCGAACGTGGAACCCTCGCCATTCTGCACATGATTTGCACGATTTTCATCTTGATTCTGCAAAATCTTCATGGTAAGATGATTCATATGCAGGGTTCCCAGAATCGAAACGCAAGCACAACAGTTACTTCAGAAGGGAGTAGAGTCACATGCTGCGAAGCATCAAACGCCGGGGAGTGGCGCTCATTGCCGGTCTAGGTCTGGCATTGAGCATTGCAGCCTGCGCAAGCCAGGCGAAGGTGCAGGATCAACCGTTGTTGAACCAGCTTATGGCGCCAAACGGCTTCGTCATTCAGCAGCCAGCGCAGTCACCGGTACAGTTGAATCAGATGGACGCGAACCCGGCGACCCTGTTCGAGCCGGTTGCTCCGGGCAGTGGCGCGCAGACGACGTTTGATCGCACCGAAAAGGCGCCGGCTGTCGCTCCTGCCGGCGAGTCGCAGCGTGCGATGGAAACTAGGAAGGACGCTGCTATGTATATGGGGTGCGGGAAGTAACGTCGCTCCCAACAGGTCCAAAATGGAACAGGGGTAAACACCGGTTTACCCCTGTTTTTATTTCCGTTGTCGGGCTATCGGATGCTGGCGGCTGCGTGCGCCGAAACCGTTGACCGAAACTGATGTCGTGGTCTGCCGGCGTACCTGTAACCCACCGCGATGAACGTCGCCGCGGGCGTCATTGCGGTGGGGCTCCTCTACTCTGCCGCTGTCGGCGCCATATCCTCGCTGTAATCCTTCAGCGTCGAGAGGTCGCGAATGCGCTCGGTGAAAAGAATGCCGTCCAGATGATCGATTTCGTGCTGCAGGGCGCGCCCCAGCAACCCCGTCGCCCGGCGGATGCGCTGCCGCCGCCCGTTGAGGTCGGTGTACTCGACGGTGACCCACGCCGCGCGCGGCACTTCGCCGTACCAGCCCGGCAGACTGAGACACCCTTCCAGTCCCACATCCTCCTGATCGCTGGCTTTGACAATTTCGGGATTGATCAGCACAAAGTTTTGCTCCGGTGTCACTTCGACCTTCGACCCGTCGGGGCGCTCTTCGACCACCGCAGGGATCGAAATCACTGCCAGGCGCTGCGTGATGCCGATCTGTGGCGCTGCGAGACCGACCCCCTGCGCAGCGTGCATCGTCTCGAACATATCAGCCACCAGTTGTTTCAGCGACGGGTTCGGCAGACGCACCGAGTGGCAGCGCGTCGTCAGGATTTTCTTGTCGTCGGGATTATCGATACGCAAAATGCGGCGCAGCGCCATGGTGTTCTATCCTCCACAGAAGTTGCAGCACTCGCGATTGCTGTGCATTGGGATAATTATAGCATGGCGGCGCGAAGCGCAGGCTTCCCAGACGATGATCGTTCACCGCTCCTGCACTTGACAGCCTGGCGTCCTGGTGGTACACTGCGTAACGCAATACCGCATATACCGGAAGTCAGTATGCACTCCCTGTTCGCCAAGCAGGTCAAGCAGAGCAAAAAGCCGGACGTCTGGTCTGGTTAGGCTCGCTTGTCCCGCAGTGTGGTAGACAGGTGCCCGCTTCGCCAGACCAGGTGAAGCGGGCTTTATGTTTGTGTCTCAGGAGGGTATCGTGGGGCAAACGCTTGCAGAACAGATCCTTTCGCATGCCGCCGGGCGTCCGGTCTCCGCCGGCGAGAATATCGTTGCCAGGGTTGATCTGGCAATGATGCACGACAGCATCTCACCGAGTATCATCAAAATCCTGCACCACGAGTTGGGCGCCGAACGGGTGTGGGATCGCGATCGTGTGGCAGTGGTGGTGGATCATGTCGCACCGGCGGCAACCATCCAGAATGCCGAGCATCAACTGGCGCTGCGACGGTGGGTGCGCCAGCAGCAGATCACGCACTTCTTCGATGTCGGGCGCGGCATTTCGCATCCAGTGCTGGTCGAAGAAGGGCTGGCGCGTCCTGGCATGCTGATCATCGGCAGCGACTCGCATTCAACGGCGTATGGTGCGGTCGGGGCGTTTGGCACCGGCATGGGTTCTACCGATATCGCGCTGGCGCTGGCGACCGGGCAGACGTGGCTGCGTGTGCCAGAGACGGTGCGCATCCTGGCGCGCGGGCGGTTTCAACCTGGTGTTGGCGCGAAAGACCTGGGGCTGCGTGTGGCACGCCTGATCGGCGCCGAAGGCGCGACCTATCAGTCGGTCGAGTGGTATGGCGTCGAGGAATTGAGCGTTGGCGAACGGATGACACTCGCCACGCTCTCGATCGAGATCGGCGGGAAAGCAGGGATCATTCCGCCTGTCGGTCCTGGCTGGGAAGCGCACGCAACCCGTCTCGGCATTACCGTCCCGTCATGGTTGCGCGTTGAAGAGGGAGCGCGCTACAGTCGCACCGTGGAGGTCGATCTCGATACGCTCGAACCGCAGGTGAGCGTGCCGCATTTCGTGGACAATGTGTGCGACCTGAGCGATCTGGGGCGTGTCGAGGTGGATGTGGTCTACATTGGCACCTGTACGAACGGTCACGCGAACGACCTTGCCGCTGCTGCGCGCATTCTGAAGGGACGCAAAGTGGCGCGCGGCGTGCGCCTGCTTGTGGTGCCGGCGTCGAGCGAGGCATTACAGCAGGCGACCGCGGACGGAACGCTGGCGACATTGCTCGAAGCCGGCGCAGCCATCGGCACTCCCGGATGCGGCGCGTGCATCGGGCGGCACATGGGTGTCCTGGCGCCCGGCGAGGTCTGTCTGTTCACCGGCAACCGCAACTTCCGCGGGCGTATGGGATCGCCGGAGGCGCAGATTTACCTGGCATCGCCTGAGGTCGCCGCAGCGACGGCAGTGCTGGGGTATATTGCGCATCCGGCCGAAGTGGTGAATGAGGGTTAGAGGTGAGTGATGCCGGGCGTAGTGCGCGCAATGCGATGAATCCTTGCACTCATCGATGGCTCCCGATCCCTGGCGGCAGAAAGGACCTCAGTATGGCGGTTGACCCATCGCTTCTCATACGTGGCATCATGATCGGCTTCAGCATCGCCGCGCCCGTCGGGCCGATCAGTGTCCTCTGCATTCGGCGCACACTGGTGCAGGGGCGCGCTGCCGGCCTGGTTTCAGGGTTGGGCGCAGCTACAGCCGATGCCGTCTATGGCGCCATCGCCGGTTTTGGCCTGACGTTTATATCGGAGTTGCTCATCGGTGGACAGTTCTGGTTGCGCCTGATCAGCGGGTTGTTTCTACTCTATCTTGGTGTGACGACCTTCGTCGCCCGTCCAGCCGAACGGGCTGTGCAAACCAGCAGTCGTGGGCTACTCGGCGCTTATGCCTCGACCTTTGTGCTTACCCTAACCAACCCGGCGACCATCCTGGCCTTCGTTGCCATCTTTGCCGGGCTTGGCCTTGCGAGCGATGCCCACGGCGACTATGCCGCCGCTGCCTGGGTGCTCGGCGTCTTCGCTGGATCGGCGCTCTGGTGGGTGCTGTTGATTGGCGGCGGGAGCCTGCTGCGCTTGCGAGTTGGATTGCGTTCGCTCACCTGGGTGAATCGGCTGGCCGGGACCGCCATCGCTGCCTTTGGTGTACTGGCCATCGCCAGTCTGCGCATGTGACCATGCGATTATCGCTCATATGTGAAGGAGCAGCAGTGCATATCGAGACAACCTCCATCCATGCCGGGCAGGAGATCGATCCGGCGACCGGATCGGTCATTCCGCCGATCTATCTGACGACGACCTTCGAGCGCGCGCCCGACGGAAGTTTGCCGCACGGCTACATCTACACCCGCAACGGCAACCCCAACCGCGCTATGCTCGAAACCTGCCTGGCGACCCTCGAAGGCGGCGCGACCTGTGTGGCATTCAGTTCGGGGCTTGCAGCGGCAATGAGCATCTTTCAGGCGTTGCGCCCTGGTGACCACGTCGTCGCGCCCGACGACGCCTACCACGGGGTGACGCGATTGTTGCGCGACATCATGGCGCCGTGGGGTCTGGAGTATACCCGCGTCGATATGCGCGATCCGCAGAATGTCGCGGCTGCGCTGCGCCCGAATACGCGCCTGGTCTGGATCGAAACCCCTTCCAACCCACTGCTCAAGATTGCCGATATTGCTGCGATTGCGCACATTGCCCATCAGGCGGGTGCGCTGTGTGCAGTGGATAATACCTGGGCGACACCGGTGCAGCAGCGTCCACTCGATCTGGGCGCGGACATGGTGATGCACGCAACAACCAAGTATATCGGCGGGCACAGCGATGTACTCGGCGGTGCGGTCATTTTCCGCGTGAACGATGCGTTCGCAGAACGGGTACGCTTCCTGCAGATCAACGGCGGTGCAGTTCCGTCACCGTTCGACTGCTGGTTGACGCTGCGCGGCATTCAGACGCTGATGTACCGGGTGCGCGCCCATGCCGCCGGTGCAATGCAGGTCGCCCGTTTTCTGGCAGCCCATCCACGTATCGAACGTGTTCACTATCCAGGGCTGGAAACCCACCCCGGTCACGCAGTCGCTGCCCGGCAGATGCGTGGGTTCGGCGGTATGATCTCGATCGAGGTTCAGGGCAGCGAGGCGGCAGCGATGGCAGTTGCAGCGCGGCTGCGGATCATCACCCGCGCCACCAGTCTCGGTGGCGTCGAAAGCCTGATCGAACATCGCGCATCGGTTGAGGGACCGGAGAGCGTTACCCCTCCCAACCTGCTGCGTCTCTCGGTCGGTCTCGAACATCCCGATGACCTGATCGCCGATCTCGCGCAGGCGCTGGAGGTCGAGGGCGGTGCACCACATCGGTGAAAGTGGGAGTTTTCGTCTGAGTGCGTCGATGAGGAAGGGTGAAGCCAGAGCGTTATGCTCCGGCAACACACCATAGAGCGACGCGGCAGAGCGCGTCGGTAAGATGCAGAAAGGACAGACACATGGCTCGCATCTGGCGTTTTGGCGCCAATGTGAATACCGATCAGATCGTTCCCGGTCGTTACGCGCCCTATATGCTGAAGAGCGAGGATGAACTGCGCAACTATCCGTTCATCGAGGCGCGTCCAGAGTTTGCTTCGACCGTGCGCCCCGGCGATCTGATCATTGCCGGTCCAAACTTTGGGTGCGGCTCATCGCGCGAGTACGCGCCGCTGGCGCTCAAGATGGTGGGCATCGGAGCGATTGTCGCACCGCTGTTTGCGCGCATTTTCTACCGCAATGCGCTCAACCTCGGCATTCCGCTGTTCGAAGCCGATCTGACCGATCAGTTGGAAGATGGGCAGGAGGTTGATTTCAACGTCGAGACCGGTGTTATTGTCGCTGATGGGCGCACTATTCAGTTGCCGCCGCCGCCTGAATGGATGCGCGAGGTCTGGCGCGAAGGCGGTATCGTTCCGTACTACCGCAAGTATCGACGCTTTCCCGGAGCAGTGGCGGTATGAGCGTCGCGCCGTACACCATTCTGGTCATCCCCGGCGACGGTATTGGGCGCGAAGTGATTCCGGCGGCAGTCGTGGTACTACGCGCAACCGGTCTGCCCTTCCACTTCGAGAACGCTGACGCCGGATGGGAATGTTTCCGGCAACAGGGGGAGGCGCTCCCGTCCGCCACGCTGGCCGCTGCACGGATGGCAGATGCGATCCTGTTTGGCGCCGTCGCCTCGCCCGGCTACCCGGTTGCTGGGTATCGCAGCCCGATTGTCCGCTTGCGCCGTGAACTCGACCTGTACGCCAATATCCGCCCGGTTTTCGACGATCTGCCGGAGAACGGCAGCGCCACCCGACGGCGAAAGGTCGATCTCGTCGTGGTACGCGAGAACACCGAGGGTTTGTACGCCGGACGCGAACGGCTCGAGGATGATGGGGCGACGGCGATTGCCGAGCGGGTTATTACCCGACGCGCCAGCGCACGCATCATGCGCGTCGCCTGCGACCTTGCGCGCGCCCGGCGCAGCGCGCGCGGCGGATCAGACGTACCGCCGGGAAAGGTCACCGTCGTTCACAAAGCGAATGTACTGCGCGAAACGTGCGGTCTGTTCCGCTCCGTCGCGCTGGAGGTCGCACAGGCGTACCCCGATCTTCAGATCGAAGAAATGCTGGTCGATACCTGTGCACTGCACCTCGCCACCCGTCCCGAACGGTTCGATGTCATCGTTACTACCAACCTGTTCGGTGATATGCTGTCGGACGTTGCGTGTGCCTGGGGTGGTGGATTGGGTCTGGCGCCGTCGGCAAACTTGGGTGAACGCCATGCCCTGTTCGAACCGGTGCACGGCGCAGCCCCCGACATTGCCGGCAGAGGAATTGCCAATCCGCTGGCGGCGATAGGATGCGCCGCCCTGCTCCTCGACTATCTTGCCGGTCGCGCACCGGTGGACCTGGCTGCCGCCATGCGTGACTGGAGCGCACGCATCCAGCACGCCATTCGTCACATACGCGCCGTCGGTCCGCATACGCCCGACCTGGGAGGCAGCGCGACGACTACCGACATCACCGACGCAGTACTGTCCCATATGTTCGATGCCTGAGAAAGGAGTACCGTCATGCACGCTACCTGCCCGGAGTGCGAAGCCGAAATCACCCTGCCCGAAGGCACAGTCGAGGGAGAGATCCTCACCTGCCCCGACTGCGCTGCCGAACTGGAAGTCATCAGCATCGATCCGCCGGAACTGGCGCTTGCGCCGGAAGTTGAAGAGGACTGGGGGGAGTAACGTATGCGAGTTGGCGTCCTCTGCTCACGCATCCGCGTCGAAGAGAAACTGCTCTTCGCCGAACTGGAACGGCGCGGCATTGCGTATGAACGTATCGACGATGATGATGTCATTTTCGATCTCAATGAAGGGCGCTACGAGTACGATGTTGTACTCGAACGGAGCATTCACCATTCACGTGCGCTCTATGCGCTGAAGGTCTTCAACGATGCCGGCGTGCCGACGGTCAATACCGCGCAGGTTGCCGACATCTGCGGCGACAAGTTCAAGACCACCCAGGCGCTGATCCGCGCTGGTGTGCCGACGCCGCGCACCCGGATGGCGTTCACGCCAGAATCGGCGCTGCGCGCGATCGAAGACCTCGGCTATCCGGTGGTTCTCAAACCCGCGATTGGTTCCTGGGGGCGCCTGATCGCCAAGGTCAACGACCGTGAGGCAGCGGAAGCATTGCTCGAACACAAACAGATCCTCGGCTCGTACCATCACTCGATCTTCTACATCCAGGAGTACATTCCCAAACCCCACCGACGCGACATCCGCGCCTTCGTCGTTGGCGACGAGTGTATCTGCGCGATCTACCGCACGAGTGAGCACTGGATCACCAACACCGCGCGTGGCGGGATCGCAAGTGTGTGCCCAGTGACGCCGGGGCTGGCAGACCTGTGCGTCAGCGCAGCGTATGCCGTTGGCGGCGGTGTGGTTGCCATCGATGTGCTCGAAGCATCCGATGGCAGGCTGCTGGTGAACGAAGTGAACTACACCATGGAGTTTCGCAACAGCATTGCGCCAACCGGTGTAGATATCCCAGCGCGGATCATCGATTACACGCTGGCAGCGGCAAAGAAGGAATAACCGGGAGGGGTGTTCGCATGAGCGTCCGTGTCTCTATCGTTGGCGGCAGCGGCTACGTTGGCGGTGAACTCCTACGGCTGCTCCTCTTTCATCCGCAGGTGACCGTCGCGCAGGTAACCTCTGAGCGTCTGGCAGGCAAACCGATCACCGTGGCGCATCCCAACCTGCGTGGCATTCCGGCTGCGCGCGAGGTACAGTTCGCCTCGCAGGATCGACTGACGTCGTGCGATGTTTTGTTTCTGGCGCTGCCGCACGGCGACGCTGCCCGCGCCATCGACCGCTTCGCGCAACTTGCGCCGAAAATAATCGATTGCTCCGCCGATTTTCGTCTGCGTGATCCAGCGCTGTACGCCCGCTGGTATGGCGAAACGCATCCGGCGCCGCACTGGCTGGAGCAGTTTGTGTATGGTCTGCCGGAGTTGCACCGCGCTGCCATTCGCACCGCCAGATACGTCAGCGGTGTCGGATGCAATGCGACTGCAACCAGCCTGGCGTTGCTGCCGCTGGTGCGCGCCGGGTTGATCGACCCCGCGCGCGACGTGATTGTCGAGGTGAAAGTCGGTTCTTCGGAGGGGGGCGCGCAGCCTGGCGAATCATCGCACCACCCGGAGCGGAGCGGTGCGGTGCGCTCGTTTGCGCCCGTCGGTCACCGGCATACTGCCGAGGTCATGCAGGAACTTGGGCTATCGCGGGTTCACCTGTCGATCACCAGTGTCGAGCTGGTGCGTGGCGCGCTTGCCACAGCGCACGCATTTGCCGGCGCGCCGGTGAGTGAGAAAGACCTATGGCGTGCATTCCGCGCCACGTATGGCAGTGAGCCGTTCGTGCGCATTGTGCGTGAAAAGCAGGGTGTGTATCGCCTGCCGGAACCAAAAATCCTGGCAGGCAGCAACTATGCCGATGTCGGGTTTGCCGTCGATGAAGAGACTGGACGGATCGTGACGATCTGCGCTATCGACAATTTGATGAAAGGCGCAGCCGGAACTGCTGTGCAATGTATGAACCTGATGTGTGGCTTCGAGGAGCGTACCGGTCTGGAGTTTCCCGGATTACATCCGATCTAGGAGAACCAGGAACCAGGGACAGAGAACCGGGAACTGGCAACACTATGCGCTTTTGTATGAAATGATCAGGTCACGGGTCAGGGATGTCCTGTTCGCTGCAACCGGCGCCTCTGCATCCCATAGTTGTGATAATGAATGAACATGTCATCGATACCAGATTTCCTGCGCAGCGAAAACCCGGCGCAGTCGCGTTACCACGAGGCGGTTGAACTGTTTGCTCTGTTCGACTACCTGAAAGCCATGCGCTGGGGTGTCTTCAGCATCCGTGAGTCACTCCAGGCGGTCGGTGAATGCCGCGACGGGACGCTCCAGGGGTTTCACCTGACCATCGATGAGGCATGGGAAGCCGTGCGTGGCATGGACTCACTCGGAGTCGGCGTGATCGAACTGCCGGCATTTCCCGCCAATCCACCGGGACAGGCGTTCAACCGTCGTCTGATGGAGCGTGCCGCAGTTCATCGCCTGACGACCACCTTCGCCGCGCATGCCCGCTGCGTGTCAACCGACATCCGCACCGCCGCGGAAACCGGCTTTCGTCGTCTCCACCTCTACATCGGCATCAGTCCGATCAAGCAGGCGACGGTGCGTGCAGATGCGTCCCGGCTTGCCGATCGTGCGTTCGAAGCCGTTCATCTGGCGCGCGAACTCGGTTTCGACTGTGTGCGCATCAGCACCGAAGACGCCTACCGCACGCCACTGGACGACTATCGCGCGTTCTACGAACGCTTGCAGGATCACCTGATCCGTCACAACCTGCATGTTGACGGCATCGGCATCCCCGACACCGTTGGCGTCGGCACGATCGACGACCTCGGCGACCGGATCGCCATTCTGCGACATAGCGGTATCCGGTTCGCCTTTCTCGAATGCCACATCCACAACGACATCGGGCACTCGGATCGGTTATACGTCGATACGCTGCTCCTCTGCATGCGGCTGGGCATTATGATGCTCCCCGATTTCTCGATCCTGGGGATCGGCGAACGCAACGGTACGATCGGTCTCAGTTCGCTGATCGAAGCCATCTACCGGCGACTGCTGCTCCTCTACCCGCGGTCGATGCCTGCCATCCGTCAGGCGGTGCGTGAGAAACTCGGCGTACTGCCCGATGGTGAACTGTTCGTCAACCGCTACCGCGACCTCGATGCGTTCTTCTACCGGATTCTGGCGCGCAGTGGCTTTGTGTTCGACCGCAGCCCGTTTTCATCGAATACCGAGTACGATGGGTCCGGTGTCCACGCCGATACGACCATGCGCGCATTTCGTCTGGCGCTGGAAAACGGCTACGAAGGGCAGCGCGCGATAGATCTCGGCAACAGCGCTTACGCCGGGGCGCTGCCACCCTACGACATGCCGCTGCGCACGCCGGTGCTCGCCTGCTTCGGCTGCGGCAAGAGCAACGTGCGCTTCTGGCGCGAACGGGAAAACCTGGTGCTGCGTCATCCCGATGACATTCGCTTCAGAGTCGCACCCTTCACCGATGATCTCGCCGAAGAGAGCCAGCACATCCCAACCGACGAGGCAACCGCCGATGAACTCGCTGCACGACTGATCCGCTGCGCCAGCGTGCGCGAGGGCGGGATTAACCATCACCAGGCGATGGAGATCGTCCGACTCTTCTACCGTCCAAAGGAGGCATCCGCATGATCGTCGTCAAAGTCGGCGGCGGCGCCGGCATCGCCTACGATCCGCTCTGTAACGACCTGGCGGCGTTGACGTGCGCCGGTCGGCGGTTCGTGCTGGTGCATGGCGGCTCCCACGAAACCAACACCCTTGCCGAACGGCTGGGACATCCGCCCCGCTTCGTGACCTCCCCTTCCGGATATACCAGCCGCTACACCGACCGTGTGACCCTGGAACTCTTTCTGATGGCGACCGCGGGCAAAGTCAACAAACTGATCGTTGAGCGTCTCCAGCTTTTGGGAGTGAACGCCATCGGTCTCTCCGGTCTCGACGGGCGCATCCTTCAGGGGCAGCGCAAGGCGGTCATTCGCATCATCGAAGATGGCAAACAGAAAGTCCTGCGCGACGACTGGACGGGAACGGTCGAACAGGTCAACACCGATCTGCTGCGTCTGCTGCTGGAAGCCGGACTGTTGCCGGTCATTGCGCCGATTGCCGTCAGCACCATCGGCGAAGCGCTCAACGTCGATGGTGACCGCGCGGCGGCAGCGATTGCGGCAGCGCTTGGCGCCGACACGCTCGTGCTGCTGACCAACGTTCCCGGTTTGCTGCGCGCTTTTCCCGACGAAAGCACACTCGTGCGTCACATTCCGCGCACTGCTGTGGAAGAATACCTGCCGCTGGCGCAGGGTCGGATGAAGAAAAAAATCCTGGGCGCGTCCGAAGCGCTCAGCCAGGGGGTAGGGCGGATCATCCTCGGCGATGCGCGCGTATCTGAACCGGTCACACGCGCGCTTGCAGGCGAAGGCACGGTTATCGTATGACACGCTGGCAGCGAACGCTCTTCATCCTGGTCACTGCTCAACTGGTGTCAGCCGTCGGCTTCGGTATGTTCTTCCCATTCCTGCCGCTGTATGTCGAACACCTCGGCACGAACACCGGCTTCAGTCTCGAATTCTGGACAGGTATGGTTTTTTCGGGGCAGGCGCTCACCATGGCGATCAGTTCGCCGATCTGGGGATCGCTGGCGGATCGCTTTGGGCGCAAAGCGATGATCGAGCGCGCCATGTACGGCGGCGCGGTGATCATTTTGCTGATGGGTTTTGCCCGTTCGGCGGAGGAACTAGCACTGTTGCGCGCCATCCAGGGCGCTATCACCGGAACCATTGCAGCGATCAATGCGCTCACCGCCTCGCTCGTGCCGCGTGAACGGGTCGGATACGCTATGGGCATGCTGCAGGTCGGGTTATGGGCAGGGATCGCCACCGGTCCGATACTTGGCGGTGTTGTCGCCGATCTGTTCGGTTTCCGTGCGGCGTTCATCGTCACTGCAATCCTGTTGCTCATAGCCGGCATTGTTGTCACCTTCGGCGTCCAGGAGCAATTTACCCCGCCGCCGCAGGGAACGTGCAGAACCGGTATTATAGGCGACTGGCGGCGGATTCTGGTATTGCCGAGCGTTGCCGCTGCCTACACCACCCGCTTCCTCAACTGGCTGGGTCCGAACATGCTGCTGCCGGTGCTGCCGCTCTATATTGCAACACTCTTACACGGTAACGAAGAGGTCAGTACCTTTACCGGCATCATTGTTGGACTCTCCTCAGCCGCAGGGACGATCAGCGCGCTCTACCTGGGGCGATTGGGCGACCGTATTGGTCACCGACGGGTGCTTCTGGCAGGAACGGCAGTTGCGGCGCTTGGTTTCATTCCGCAGGCGTTTGTCACTGCTGGATGGCAACTGCTCATACTTCAGGTGCTGACCGGCGCGGCAACAGGGGGAATAAACCCGGCGCTCAGTGCGCTGCTGGCACGTTACACCGGCAGCGGCGACGAAGGGGCGGTGTTCGGCATCGACAACTCGGTAAACTCTGCAGCGCGCGCCGCCGCGCCCCTGCTCGGCGCTGTTCTCGCCGCCTGGTTTGGGTTATCGTCGATTTTCCTTGCCACCGCACTCGTTCTGCTGGGCGCGGCGGCGCTGACGTACCGCTGCCTGCCGGAGCGGATCGCCGTGACGCCGCCGGTGACGCCAGCGATGCAATCCTGAGTTCGATGATATGAAACCGGGCGGTTGGCCCTGGGAACAGACCACGATGACCAACCCGTGCCGAGCCGAACGGCGCTGGGTGGCGATGGCGCGCGCCACGCTGTGGGGCGTCAGCGTCGAGTGGCACGCCGAGGCGACCCAAGCAGCCATCATCGTGACGATGCAGCCCGCAACGCAGCTCGCACGCCGACGGGCAAGCGGACGCCGCCCACGCCGCAGCCTGCGTTGCTTTCAGCGGGGCGGCCTGCTGTGTGTGGCCGCGTTGATCCACG